>JALYVD010000441.1 GCA_030853405.1 Acidobacteriota bacterium
TGCTAATGTCGTCCGGGAGGGGTCGTTCGTCGAAGCGCGCATCGACACTGCGCTGCCAGACCGCAAGCCCTTGCCCCGGCCCGATCTGCGAAGGATGCAGATTCCTATCGGTCCGGTAGTCGTATTCGGGGCGAGCAATTTTCCGCTGGCTTTTTCGGTCGCGGGTGGAGATACCGCGTCGGCCTTTGCCGCCAAAAATCCGGTGATCGTAAAGGCACATCCGGCCCATCCTGGAACTTCCGAACTGGTGGCGGGCGCTATCGTGCGCGCCGTACAGAAGAGTGGATTCCCTGAGGGCACGTTTTCCATGCTCCACGCCGCCGATCCGGAGGTGAGCATTTCGCTTGTGAAGCACCCCGTCGCGAAAGCAATTGGATTCACGGGTTCAGAGCGTGCTGGACGGGCGATTTTTAATGCAGCGGCGCAACGTCTCGTTCCTATTCCCGCCTATGTCGAAATGGGCAGTAACAATCCTGTCTTTGTTTTACCCGGAGCGCTCAAGACATCTCTCGACAATATCGTGCAGGGCTTGTTCAGTTCGATCAACGCGGGTGTCGGCCAGTTTTGTACTTCGCCCGGAGTCGTGATCGGCGCGGACGGCGAGAGCTTTCAAGAGTTCGGGAAGAAATTGGGCTCGCTCTTCGAGAAGGGTGCGCCTGGCACGATGCTACATCCGGCCATCGCCAAAGGTTATGGCGAAAACGTCGAGCACCGGGCTAAGACAGAGGGCGTAAGCATTGTCCGGTCTTCCGAAAAGAGCGACGCTGAGAAAACCCAAATCACCCCGGTACTGTTTGAGACGGATGCCGCCGTCTGGTTGGGGAACAGACAACTGGCTGAGGAGATCTTTGGCCCCAGCGCCGTGCTGGTCCGGTCGAGTTCCAAGGATGAGCTTTTGCGCGTCGCCCGGGAGTGGACCGGTACGTTAACAGCGTCGATCTTCGGTACCCCGGAAGATCTTGAAGATAACCGCGAGCTGGTGGAAGTTTTGCAAAATAAAGCGGGCCGCGTGATCTTCAATGGTTTTCCCACCGGGGTGGAAGTAGGGAATGCCATGCATCACGGCGGCCCTTATCCCGCCACTACGGACGCGAAGTACACTTCGGTGGGTACCGCCGCTATCCAGAGATTCGTGCGTCCGGTCTGTCTGCAAAACTTCCCCGAACGGAGTCTGCCGCCAGAGTTACAGAACGAAAATCCAAGAGGAATCTGGCGGCTAGTGAACGGTGAACTGACGCGCGGTCCAGTTCCGTGCGGTTAGCCAGTCAGTTCCACATAGCGCGCGTGGGCTCTCTTCCAGGTGAAGTCGCGCCGTACAAGTTCATGTAAATTGTGAGCTCGACGGCGTGCTTCTTCCGGACTGTCCAGCGCTTCCTGAATTGCTTTCGCCAGGGCCGCTGGATCTTCCGGAGGCACTACCCAGCCGGTTTCTCCGTCTTTAATGAACTCAGCCACGCCGCAGGAAAGCGTCGAAACGACTGGCTTCTGAGCCGCGGCGGCTTCTAACAACACCATCGCGAACCCCTCGCCATAGCGCCCCATTTCCCAGCGGGAGGACAACACGAATACATCGCAAGACCTCAGCAGGGAAGCAGCTTGGTCATGCGGCAGGTCGCGATAGAGCAACACGTCGTCTTGTAATTCGAGTTCGTGAACCAGTAGTTGAGTTTCCGCGAATAAGCTCCTGGTCTGGCCCGCGATGATGAGAGCGGGAAGCGGGTTTCGATGCCTGAGCACCGAAAACGCCTTCAACAGGATATTATGCCCTTTTTTGTACTCGAATGCCCCGATGCTAACGATGCGAATGCGGCCGCTGAACGGCGGTGGAAGCTCAAACCCAGCTTCGGAAGAACGCAGGAATAGATCGACGTCAATCCCGTTCTGGATCGGCACTATTCGTTTGGCGCTTTCAGGAGCAAACATCAGGACCTCGGAGCCTAAACCTTCGGAGCAGGGAATCAGGTAATCAGCCCACCGCACGGTCAGAAGGGAGAACCAGCGCTCCAGACCGCCGCTCTGCATCATGAGGCGAATGTCGGAGCCGTGGAAAGAGAGCAGAACGCGGCCTCGAAAAAGGCCGAGACGTTTAAGAAGCACCAGACAGAAGTGTTCCAGCCCGACGAAGTGCGGATTGAGAACCTCAACGCGCTGCTCCCGGCAGAAGGCACGAAGCTTCAGGAGCATCCATGGGGCCCTGATGCAGAAGGACACTAGGGCTCGCAGTGGATGACGTGGGTCGTAGGGAGACCGAAGTATCATCCGGAGCACCTCCGCGTACTCACTCGCGGACGGCGCGTCGCCCACTGCGCGTTCAATGACCACCGGACTCAAAGGGCCGGATTGAGCAAACTCACGCACCAGATTTTGTACGACGCCGTTCACTCCGCCCAGTCCTTCGAGTGGCCACGGGAGCACGAAGACTTGCTTCGCACGTTGAGACGAAACACTCATCAAGCGAAGAGTCCGGAAACTACGCCCTCGAATTCCACCGGGTCCATGTTGCTGTCATCCAAAACCCGCGGGAGCAGCAGGTTTCCGGAATCGGGCCGCGCAAAACCACGCTGGCAGGTGGTTGCAGTCTGAACTCCACAATTGTTGAGCCATGGCAGGAAAGCCGGGTCTGTGACGCCGCTTGGATAACAGAAATGGACCGGTGTTTTTCCCGTGATTGCTTGTATCCGCTCGCTGTTGTCCTCAATTTCTTTCGCGAATAAGCCGCGATCGACAGGTGTGCGATGCCGGTGAGTGTGAAGCTGAATATCGACATCGGATCGCACCAGCACGGCCGCTTCCTCCGGCGTCATAATTTGCAATATTCGGGAGTGCAGGATATCGTCGTAGTCGATTTGAAAACGGTTTGCAAGCCGACGCGCGAACTGATCTTTTGCCGCCGTGTCCAACCGGGCTGAATCAAACCAGGCCAGCAGCTTGTGCACCACGTCTCGCCGCTCAATCCAGTTGCGAATTGGCATTGGATTTGCAATGCCCTGCTCTGAAAACTCTATCGACGCCTGTTTAACTTTCCATAACAAGTAATCAAGAATCAGGTTAATGATCGGGAGCTTGCGTTCGGAATAGTAGGTGGTCCAATATAACGTGGATGGAAAGGCAAAGTCGCTTAGGATCGGAGCGGCGTACTGAGCGAAATCGTAGAATCCATCATCGAATGTGATGGACACCGCGCGTTCCGGAAGCGAGCCGTTCCGCAACCGGGTGAACCCCTCGCCCAGCGGCAGTACATTGGCTTTCAGGTCGCGCAGAGCCGTCAGCCTTTGCCGAAATCGCTCTGGTGTGATGAAGAGATGCCCTGCCCATTCGTGTTCATCGCGTAGGGCAATGCCGTGGTAACAGAGAATCAACAGGCTTTGACTGCGCTGCGCCGACTTCGCTTTGAAGGAATAGACTCCAGCGGCCCGCATGGAGCGCATGGCCGTCAGCTTTACCGTTCGCTTCAGCGTGGGTACGGTCACGGATGCAGGACCTCATCGTAAATCCTTAAAAGCGTGGTTTTGTACGTGTCGTGTGAGAACCGCTCAACTAGAATTTCCCGGGCCCGTGAAGCAAGGGAGAGTGCCGTTTCCGGGGATTCAAGCAGGCGCGCAATGCCCGACGCCATTGCTTCGGGATTCTTAGGAGGAACGAGAACCGCCGTTTGCCCGTCCGTCAAAATCTCTGGTATGCCGCCAACGCGGGTGGCGAGAATCGGCACGCCCGCGGACATGGCTTCAAAGACCACGTGCGGCGACCCTTCGCTATGAGATGGCAAAACCATGAGATCGGAAATCTGAAGAAAAGGCAGAACGTCACTTTGTTGGCCGGTAAAGATCACCTGCGCCTCCAGACCGAACTGCCGGACCGCCGTTTCAAGATTTGCTTGTTCCGGACCCGATCCAACCATCAAGAGCTTCCATGCGAGATTGGGTCTGGAGCGGCGCAGTTGATCAAGCGCTCCGATCAAGTCGGCGTGCCCCTTCTCAAAGGATAATCGTCCAATCGCGATCAGAACGTTAGTATTTTGGCCGAGTCCCAAATTGCGCCTGATCTGGTTCGCAGCTTCCACGGGTATCGAATCTGAAATTGCGGCTGAATTGTGGACGACGCGTATTCTCGCCTGAGGGATTTGGGCGGCGATAAGCTGCTGGCGAAAAGGACCGCATACCGTCACAACCCGATCCGCCGCCCTCAAGGACCAACGGTCAAGCTGATTATAAAGCTTCACTTTCAAATCCGTCGCCGTGTAACCGTGGTGGAAGGCGATCCAGGAACGTCCGCGGTTCAGTCCGGACATCCTGACCAGAAGATGCGATTTAACGTTGTTAGTCTGGACGATATCGGGATTCACTTCCGCCCCACTCTTGCGTAGGGCCGCCACTAAATCCCTGTCAAATCGATGACGTTCCGGGATGACGATAGCTTTGATGCCACGGGACTGCACGGCTTCGACAAACTCATTCGGAGCCACACCGTTTTGAACGGAACCCCGGTGAAATGTTGCGATGGTTACCTCGACTCGAGAATCGGGGTCTCGTTTAAGCGTGTCGCAAAAGTTGAGGAGTGATTTCGCCGCACCGTTTACTACGCTCGCCTCCATAAAAGCGAGTAGCTTGATCGGCGCGAGCTTAGTTGACGCCAAGTTCAAGTTTATCCTTTAGGTTCGATTGCCTGGACTGGCATTCTGACGCGAGACTCGCGTCGTTTTCCAGAAACGCTCGGCCGGAACAAACCAAATGGAAACGGCACAGAGCGCGGCTATCATCATTACCAGAAAGCTTCTTATCGGCGAAGTAATCCGTTTCAAGAGAGTGTTCGGCGTAATTCTTGGGTCTAGGACAGCCGCGGAGTAGAGGCCGATCTGCCCAACAAGGCTAATTACAGTGAGCGCACCACCTGCAACAAGGCTCGATACGGCGCAAAGCAAAAGCGCAAACGGTAGTAGCAGTCTGCCGAGCTTGTATGAAAGAAAGTGAAAGAGCAGGCGGTTCTTAGGTCCCAGCAACTGAGGATAATAACGGATAATTTGATAGTTGCCCGCGAGAGTGCGGACTTTCCGGCTAAATTCGGCGGAAAGGGTCGTCGGATAGTCGTACATCTTCGCTCTCCCGTCCACGATGAGCCGGTACCCCAGAAAAAAAGAATGTAGCGGAAGATACATATCGTCATTCAACGTGTGTTGTGGAATGGGAATCGCGAGTTCTCGCCGGACTGCGTAGTAGGACCCGCTTGCGCCAAAAATAGAATCGATTGCGCTCAGGTTTAATCTCAGCCAGCGCTCATATCTCCAATAAGTTCCGGTATCGGCTTCTTCGCTGGTAGAACCAGCGAGAATCTGAAGCTCGGCCGAGGCGGTCCCGACCGCTGGATCGGCGAAGTTCTCCATCAGAAGTATCAGACTTTCCGGAGCAAGCCGCTGCCGCACATCTGTGAATACCAGAATTTCGCCCGTCGCTTCCGCCATGCCTTTGTTCAGAGCGCCGGCCTTGCCGCTTTTCTCAGAATTGATGAGCACAATGCGGCCACCGTATGACCTAGCAACCTGAAGGGTGCCATCGGAGGAGCCATCGTTCACGACGATCACCTGGATGAGCTCTTGCGGGTAATCAAGGGAAAAAACTGAGTCAAGCTTGTCCTTGAGGAAATACTCTCCGTTATAGGTCGCAATAATCACGGACACGGACGGAGTATGCGGATGCCGCCGAACGGGCATAGGGCGGACGCGGGCCATCCAGCTTACAAATAACGGATAAAAGCCGATGATGTAAAGCGTGTAGAGGAGTGAAATCCAGAATAGGATAGAGGCGCAAGACATGCTGGAGGCGGTGTATTTAGGGAGCGAATAATGTTATCAAATTGCCTTGACGCCTAAACTTCGCGTATATGCTGAGGGTATCAGTTGGTTGGCGCAAAAGGGAATATCTCTCCTTGAGCTTCGGGCAACCAGCACTCGCCGGCAGCCCGAAGTCGTCGGGAGATTTGTCGCTAGGGTGTAACGGTCAGAGTGGCTGTTGCCGTGATAGACGGATTCGCCGTGCTGGCCGCTGTAATCGTAACGGTTCCATTGCCCGGTACGGTCGAAGGCGCGGTGTAGACGCCGTTCTGGTCGATAGAGCCGCCGCCGGAGACCGACCAGGTCACAGCGTTGCTCATGTACCAGCCTACGGCATAAACCTGTATGACGGAACCTACGCCTGTAGTGGTTATTAGCTGGGTGTCGATGCTCAGGTAGGGCGCCGTCGTGTCGGGAATCGCGGAGAGCGCGTTCAGTGCCGGAACCGAATGGCTTCCGGAGCCACCGGTTGCTCGAACCGCCGCATAAAGTATGTTATTCGTGACCTGGGCCGGAATGTACGCGGTGTATGGAGTCCGGCAAGCGTAGTTAACGGCTCTACCCAAATCGAAGTGCGATGCAATCTGACCCTGTGATTCCAGATCGACTGGGCCGTTGATCAGGCCGTTGTTGTAAACGGTGGTTTCGGAAAAAGTCCCGTTACACCCTCCCTCGCCGAAGCCGAAGCCAACTTTGTAGTTGCCGTTGGGAACAATGAAGGGGCCGTATAGGATGTCATCCCCATAGGTGTAGTAAAAGGTTTGAAAGAGTCCCTGGTCGATGGCGTTCCCCCAGCCATTTGTGGGGTAGTTGTCATTTTGGAGGGAGTAGTCCCCGGTTTCAAATCCCAGCGTGTCCGGCAGCCACACATTCCCGTGTGAGTCGGTGTAGTTGCCCCAGGTGTTTCCCACATCAATACGAATTGAGTTCGACGGGTTAGCCCCTGCGGGGATGATGTTCATGTAAACGTTCGTGCTGGCATTCGGATCCGCGCTGGAGGCGGCGGTCAAAGTGGCTGACGATTGTGAGGCTACGGAAGCGGGAGGTGTGTAGAACCCACCCGAAGTAACAGTCCCAGGACCCGATGTCAGAGTCCAGGTGACATTTTGGTTTGTTGCGTTGTTTACCCACGACTGAAGCTGATACCCAGACATTCCGGCCTGGATAGTCATTGAGGTATACGGCACTCCGACGATCACCGGCTGAATAGCGACCGGAACAGCCGTGGTGTTGCCCTGTGTGTCCGTTGCAATTACGCTGGCGTAGCTGGCTGGCGTGACATAGCCATTCGCCGGATTGACCCGGTGAGAGTTTGCTGAAATCATCAGACTGGATTCATCGACAACTTCGAAATAAGAGGCCCCGAGTCTGGCATTACCAACCTCCCACATGGCGTTGGCCGACTTCGGATCTTGGAAGATATCGGTATCGGCTTCGATCTGACCCGACCCGCCGTTATCCGATAAGATCATTCCATATTGCTGAAGAGCTGTAACGATCACCTGAGCTGTGGGGCTAAACACGGTGGCCGTTGCGCCCGCCCCGCTTCCTGGGCCGCCGATCGTAACAGTGGGTTGGGAGCAGCCCGACCCTGGATTGTTCACCGCAAACGAGGATATCGAGCCCCCGGACACCATCGCCGTTATAACGGGCGCAGTTTGACAACCCGCAACAGTGACGCTAGGTGACGAAGTATAGCCACTTCCGCTTGACGTCAGGTTGAGCGACAAAAGACCGGAGGGGACCAGACTCGCCTTCAAACGGAACCGTGCACCCAGAGGAGGAGCGTTTGGCGAATTGCTGCCATTGCCCCCGGTGGCCGGCCAGAGATAATACGCCGAGTTGATGCACCCGGTGCAAAGAGTAAAGCGCATAGCGTGTTTTATGACGCCAGCCTTAAGTTCACTGAGATGCAATGTCAAGGGAGCCAGAGGTAGACCGGCTGCGTCGGTAGTGCCCTGAGTGGGTTGAGTGTAGCTGGTTGAGCTGTACTGATATCCGCTTGCCGCGTTGCAGCCGGCACAAACCGCAGGCGAGTAAGGCATGCTGTCTTGATAAGTTTCATAGAACTGGCAGCTCTGTCGATTGACGGATACCAGATGATGATCATTGTTTCCGTCCACCGTAAGAGAACCCGTTTCGCGTTTGCGGTTCGGCACGGCGGCGATTTGGAAGTTGCCGTTGTAGTTAGGCGTGTAGTGAAAGAACAATGCCGTCATCGGCAGAGTGTTGTCCACGATGTTGGTACCCCAGCTAACCAGAAACACAATCGGATTGATGAATGAGTTCATCCATATGGCCGAGTTGCTGTTTACAGGGAGGCTGTCAATTCTGGTGTTAAAAACCGAATCGTTTGGTAAAACCATACATCCGCCCCGCGTGTTCTGTGCGGCGACGCTGGCCGTTGGAGTGTAAACCACGCTGGCGCCGTTCGCCGCGATGCTGCCAGCGCTGCCGGGAGCGAGCGACCAAGTGACTGACTTGTCGGCTGTCAGCGTGAGCGGAGATCCTACGGTGGCGGCGGCAACGGCGGGGCTGATCGATGGCCCCGAGCCACTGGACGCCGCAGTGCCGGTTCCAGACATGGCGATGGTCTGAGGAGAGCCAGTCGCGTTATCGGAAACCGATACAGTGGCACTTTCAGCACTCGTTTGAGAGGGCGTGAAAGACACCGCAATCGTGCAACTCAGTCCAACGCCGAGCGAAGAACCGCAGTTGTTCGATGTGGAAAAATCCGCGGCATTTGGTCCGCTCACGGTTACGCCCGCGATGGAGATCGAAGCGGTCCCGGGGTTTGAAAGTATAACGGCCTGCGCCGCACTCTTCGTTCCCGAAACCTGATTGCCAAATGCCAGGGACGTTGGGGTGAAAGAGGCAACACCCGTTCCCCCCTGTCCCGAACCCGATCCGGAACTCGATCCGGAACCCGTGGAGCTTGCGAGCGCAGTCCAGACATTGACGGCTGTGCAGCCGTACAAATTGGAGCCAGCGGGCGCTGAGCTGTTGAAATAAAGTTGGCCTAACTGGCAGCTGGACGGAAGCGAGGTTCCGACCGTAACCGGCCGCGTGAAAGGCTGGTTGGAGAAATCGGCATTACGTCCTTGAGTGCCAAGATTGATAGTCGTTGTTTGCGAAAAGGCCGGCGCAGCCGCTATGAGCAGAAGCGCAAAAAAAGCCTTTGGGGCGGAGCGGAAGCTATTCAGTGGCAAGCTCCCGGATTTCCGCGTCGATTTGCTGCCCGGGCCAGCGAGGCTGGTGCGGGAAGCGCTGAGTGTTGTGTACAGCGATGACAAATCGGTACTCCTTTCGTGTTTATCAAAAACCACCGATGGCCCACTCCGGCGGTGGCGGCTGTACATCGTTGAGAATGGAAGATTAAGAAGAAATTTCGGATTCTGTGACTGCCGTTGTCAGGCGCTCCCGCCGGCGAGCCGGTTTGCCCGCCGCAGACGCAGAAAGGTTAGGCCTCTTAGCACCAGGACGTGATCTGAAGTTCCCATCACTTCTTCGAGATATTCGATTACGCGGGGACGGGCGATCAGAATGCCGGCAACATAGACGGTTGCACCAAGCACCGATGCCGTTAACAGCCGAATCCAGGCATTCTTTACTTGGATTGAACTCAAAAAGAACAGCCATCCTTCGCAAACCAGAGCCATGCAGCCCGTGACGAGTAATTGCGGCAGCAGGGCAGCTCCAAAATCCTTCATTTTCAGATCTATCAGACTAAATGGAATCAGGAATCCAGGAAGTGTTACTAAGGTCAAAGTTGTCACGGCGTAGGCGATTGCCACTCCGATGGCCCCAAAACGCACCCCTACCAAGAAGGCGGCCACGGCGGTTGCCAGGACTACCAGATTCCAGCGGAACATCCAATCTGTGCGGCCTTTGGCCTGATAAAGGATACCGACGCTGGTCTGCACGGATTGGACTAGTCCGACGACCGATAAAACTTGAAAGATGGGGATTGTTTCCAGCCACTTAGTTCCCAGAATGGCCCGGATCATCGGATCGGCCACCACCCCCAAACCCGCCATAATCGGGAACGTGATCAGGCCTATAAGTGAGCAAGCCCGTATGTAAGCGTGGCGGAAACGGGCATTGTCGTCCTGGATACGCGCAAATGCGGGAAACAAGACCTGGCATAAAACCTGGCTGATATTCGAAATAGGCGTGAGCATCAGATTGTAAGCCATCTGATAGAAACCCAGTTGAGTACTGCCCAGAAAACGACCGACTATCAGGTTATCCGCATTGCGATAGCCGTAGTTCACCATCCCGTTTGCGGCTAAATTCGAGCTAAATCTCGCGATCGACTTCACTTCCACCCAGTCGAATTCAAAGCGGGGCCGGAAACGCGCGGCGAGGAAATATCCGCCGCTGGATACGACGGAGTTCGCCACGCTTGCGAAGACCAGGCTCCAGACTCCAAGGCCCGTAAGTGCGCCCGAAAGCGCGACTGCAAAGCTCGTCGCGGCGGCCAGCAAATCGATTAATCCTAGCGCTTTGAAGGACATATCGCGGGTCAACAAAGCGTTGTGAACCACTCCACACGACGCCAGAACCAAGGCGAGTGAAAGCACCTGCAAGATACGTGTCAGTTCTGGAGTGTGAAAGAAAACGGCGGTTAGGGGCGCGGTTCCCGAGACGAGCAGCGCCAGGAGAAGACCGAACATGACATTTATCCAGAAAAGACTCGACAGCAGCCTTCGGGACACGGTCGGGCGCTGAACGATGGCCACAGCCGTCCCCAGATCGCGGAAATTACTGACGAAACCGATGACGATGACCGCCATCCCGATCAGGCCATAGGCGCGCGGGCCAAGTAAACGCGCGACTGTAGAGACGGAAGCAATGGTTAAGACTTGCCTGCCCGCCGTCGAAATAGTGGACCAGCCGGTGCCGGCGAGTGCCCGTTTTGTAAGCCCGCTTGCCTTTGTAGTTGGCTCAGAGTTCATGTTGAACGAAGTAATTTATATAAATCATGGGCTAAATCTCTTATCGGCTGGAATTCTGCCGATAATTAGAGAAGGGATGAGATCTGAACGTGTCGTACCGCCGATCTACATGGCAGCCGGGCTTGCGCCCGTTATACTGAAATCCGGATTGTGCCGCTTTGTCGAAGTTTAAACCAAGTCACTCAAGCGCCGTCCGTCCCAGGCCTGCTAAACGCCCGGCCGGAACCCAAGTTTACGCCGTTCAGGACAGACAGACCGGAGGGTTGATCGAGGAGAACGGCGAACGAGTCGATGGTCTTCCGCCCTCTGTGGAACTACCTCCCAACGCCGTGCAGCGGATGGGGTTTATTGCCGTCGCGCTATTTATTTTTTTCCGGTTCAGCTTTGCGCACGAGTTTGTAGCGGCGAAGCTTAATATCAATACTCACGTCATTATCTTGCTGGGCGCGGCCTCTTACCTCTTTTGCATCCTTTCCGGCCAGATGGCCAAGGCATTCCGCGAAAGAACGACTTTCCTCTGGTGTGGCTTTCTAGCCTGCATGAGTATCGCCACAGTGACCAGTTTCTGGAAAGGCGGTTCGTTTCCGCTCTGGGTGGACTATCTTGAAACGGTCTTTCCCGTCGTATTCGTTTTGCCCGCTCTCACCACCACGCGAAGTCAGTTAATCAAAATGCTTAGTACCATCGGGGTGGCGTGTATCGCCATGGTGGCGCTCGGGATGTTCAACCACGATCTCTTATCGGGACGTATGAATATCGATGCGGCGGGAAGTGATATTCAAGATCCCAACGACTACGCAGCGCATTTGATCCTGATGCTTCCCGCTCTCGCTTTTCTTACGTTGCGAGCGGGCAGGCCGGTCTTGCTCAAGCTAATCGGTTTGGCGGCTTTTGCATTTAGCTTCCGGCAGATCCTAAGCACTGGATCGAGAGGAGGCTTGCTAAGCCTCGCCATTACAGCTTTGTACATTGCCGTAATCGGCTCTAACAAAGTTAGGCTGGCAATCCTGGTAGGGGGACCTATCCTCGGTTTACTCGCTGTGCCATTCATTCCGTCCGAGTCGGCGGCGCGGCTCTCGCTTCTGTTTTCATCGCCGGTAACCGCCAATAACGCGGAAGCGGCCGAGTCGCAGGACGCTCGGCTTGCGCTCCTGAAAGCGAGTGGGAAGGCAACATTGCAACACCCGCTGTTCGGCGTCGGTCCCGGTATCTTCATGGATTATCAGGCGATTACCGCTGGCGAATCGGGACAGCGCGGCATGTGGCACGTCACTCACAACTCGTATACACAGATTTCAAGTGAATGCGGAATTCCCGCGGCCATTCTTTACATCGGTGCGCTCGGAAGCACTTTCCTGATGCTGCGAGCTGCGGGAAAGTCCAAAGACCGTGAACTTGCCACAGTAGCCCTCTTCATCTCCGTAATGATGGTGGGCTTCTGCGCTTGTATGTGTTTTCTGTCGCTCGCCTATAGCGTGCACATTCTGGCTATGAGCGCGTTGGCGGTCGCACTAAAGCAACGGCTGCAAGCGGATGGAAATTTTCCCGACCTCTTGAGTGCGGGTCAATTCGCAAACGCCGAAGCTCTACCTGCCTGAGGAATGTCCACAACGGTCAGCGACAGCGTAGGGCGGAAGAACCTCCCAAAGGCATCGGCGAGACCCGTACCGGTTCTACTCATGGTGCGGGAACTGGGATTGGGCGGTATTGAGCGCGATGTAGCGAAACTCGCTCTCGGTTTTGATAGGACCCGCTTCACGCCCTATGTGGCGACCTATAAGCCAGCGGGCCCGCGGTACGACGAATTGCAAAAAGCTGGCGTGCCCATTCTGCATCTCCAGTTTCCTTCTCTGCTTTCACTTCAGGCGTTGTCGGCCGCCGCCCGCTTTCGTACCTTCATCCGCAAGCATCGTATCGAGATCGTTCACGCTTTCGACCCGAGTTCGGTCTTCGGTGTGCCCCTTGCCCGGCTATTGAGAGTACCGGTTGTTCTTTCAAGCCAGCTTGGACATAGGGAGCTTCATGATCCACGCACGCGAAAGCAATTGAAGCTGGTAGACAGGTGGTCCGATGCAGTAGTTGTGAATTGTGAGGCGCTTCGCCGTCATCTGGTCACTGGACATGCCGTTCCGCCGGAAAAAATAGAGCTTTGTTACAACGGTGTCGAGACCAGGGAATTTTATCCCGCCGCTGTCCATCGGCCCGCCGAAGTTGCCGATGCATCACTCGTTGTCGGCTCCGTGTGCGTTCTCCGCCCCGAGAAGGGTCTGGATCTGCTGCAAGCGGCCTTCGCCCGTGTACGGCATCTTGTTCCCGGCTGCAAACTGCTGATTGTAGGAAATGGCCCTGAGCTGGCGCGGTTACAAAGCAACGCCCAGGGTCTTGGCTTACAGGATGCCTGCGTTTTTCTGCCGGCGGTAGCGTTTGTCGCGCCCATCATGCGAGCCATCGATATTTTCGTGTCCTGTTCCCACTCCGAAGCGTTCTCGAACGCGATCCTGGAAGCCATGGCGTGCGGCTGCTGCGTAATAGGATCGCGCGTCGGTGGGACTCCGGAATTAACCGGCGAGGACGAACGCGGTCTCCTGTTCGGCACTGGCAGCGTTGACGAACTTACCGACAAACTGGCCATGACCATGACAAATGAGACGCTTAGAAAAACTCTGGGCGAGAAAGCGGCTGCGTTTGCGAAATCCAAGCTGAACGTCGAGGCTAATGTCGAACGCACAATGCAGATTTATGACACGCTGTTAGAGCGCTGCGGGATTTCGCACTGACTCGCATGAGCAATCACTGGATCCTGATTTTTGCCTATCACTTCCCGCCGCAAAACGTGATCGGCGCCGCGCGGCCGCACAGGTTTTACAAGTACCTGCAGCGACAGGGTTATAAATGCCACGTGATTACGGCTGTTGACGTGTCTTCCCGGCCCGACCTCGATGCGGAGTATGTGCCCGATCCTTTCTTTCACGCACCGGCGCGCGGAGTTGGCTGGCAGATGGAGCGGGCGGTTCGACGATTGTTGGTTCCAGGTGTAGTCGGAGTCCGATGGGCTTACCACGCCTACCACGCCGGGCTGCGGTTCCTGCAACAGCATCCAAACGAGCGGGTGACTCTTTTTTCCACCTTCCCACCTCTCGGATGTCATCTAGCCGCATGGTGGCTCGCCCGGCGCAAAGGGCTGCCCTGGATCGCCGACTTTCGCGACCCGCTGGTCGGCAACCCGATTCACGATATTCTTCCCGTGCGGTCGCGCCTGACCTACGAACTGGTGCAACGGACGCTGAACGCTTCCGCCGGAGCTTTCATCGCCAATACAGATGGGGCCGAACGGCTGATGAAACAGAAACATCGTTCGCGCGCCTCGCGAGTTCACCTCATCTGGAACGGCTTCGACCCCGAACAGCGCATATCCGCCTTGCCTCTGCCCGGCCGCGATTTTAAGCTGCTCAGCCACGTGGGCGAGTTGTACGAGAGCCGAACCGCAGTGCCGCTGCTCGAGTCGTTCGAACGAATCATCAATTCGGGCCGCCTACCTGCAGGTAGTTTGCGCGTTGAATTGACTGGACCAATGGAAGAGGGCTGTCTGCCGCCGCCGGCCTTCCTCAAGGCCGCTGAGGCGCAAGGCTGGCTGAGACTGAAATTCAGCCAAGTGCCTAAGGCGGAGGCGCTCGAAATAGCGCAAACGTCCGATAGCTTGCTGCTCATACAACCGCAATCTGCAATTCAGGTTCCCGGCAAACTCTTCGAATACCTGCAGATCGGACGGCCCATCCTTGCCTTTGTCCCGCGGAATTCCTCTGTTGAGCGAGTCCTTGAAAAGAGCGGCGTCGAGTATCGGTGCGTCTACTCCGGCAGTTCTCCGGACGAGTTCGATCAGGCTGTACTGGAATTCCTCAAATTGCCTTCGGACCCAGTGAGAACAAGCCCGTGGTTTGAGGAGACGTTTAACGCCGAGTCGCAGACTGCCGCGCTCGCAAAAATCATCGAGCAGTTGTGATTCGCGCATTCAGCCGGCTCTGCATCGGTTGCCTTGCCGCCCTAGGCCTGTTTCTCCTCGTTGTGACGTTCACTCCCGTTGTGAAACTGACCGCCTCTGCCATAGCTCAGGACTGGTTCGACGGGAACGGCGAAGTGTTGGTCGTCCTCGGGGGATCAATGCTCGTTCCAGGCACAGATTCCAGGGCCACGCTGGGCGAGGACACGTATCTGCGCTGCGTTTACGCATCCTGGATATTGCAGACCCAACATTTTCATTATGTCGTCGTAACAGGCGGCCAAGGAATGGCGCAAGCGATGGCTACGTTCCTTGCGCATCGCGGCGTTTCCCCCGATTCGATTCTGACGGAAAACGCCGCCATGTCCACTTATCAGAACGCGCTTTACACGAAGCTGATATTGGAACGGCAATACGGTTGGGGATATGTGCCGCAGGTCACCGTGCTGACCAGTGATTATCACTCCTGGAGGGCGCGGCGCACCTTCGAACATTGCGGGATGCGCGTAAAAACAATTCCGATTCCGGATGTAATTAAGCGATCCGGCTATCTGCCTTTCCGCTGGACCGGCGCGATGACTCTCCTCGACGAATTCCTTAAGGACTCCTACTACGCCGTCACCGGCCGGATCTGATCTATAAGGATTTCATCTATACTGGCTAGACTGTAACGAAGAGGAAGGTTCACTTATGTTGAAAGGTTTCAGGCAGTTCATACTTCGCGGGAATGTCCTTGATCTCGCGGTAGCCGTCGTTATCGGCGCGGCGTTTGGTTCGGTTGTGACGGCTCTTGTGAAAGATCTGATTACGCCTCTCATCGCCGCGATCATAGGCAAGCCAGATTTTTCCACCATTCTTTTCAGTGTGAATGGGAGCAAATTTCCGATCGGAGATTTCATCAATGCCCTTGTCTCTTTCCTGCTTATTTCGGCTGCGGTCTATTTCTTTGTGGTGCTTCCCGTAAATGCTTTATTGGCGCGGATTCATCGCGGCGAAGCGCCGCCCGATCCCAGTACGAAGAAGTGTCCCGAGTGCTTGAGTGAAATTCCCATAGCGGCACGGCGTTGTTTCCAGTGCACTTCAGTAGTGGCCTGAGCGGGCCGGTTCGCAATTTAAGCCGCTCATACGAAAATAGAATGAGTGGCGCTCTTACTTAATGCTCAAGGTCTCTCGAAAACGTTTGGGGCCGTGCCCCTGTTCCGCAACGTTTCGCTCAACGTTTTTGAAGGGGGCCGTCTTGGCCTCGTAGGTCCTAACGGGTCGGGCAAATCAACTCTGTTACAGATTCTCGCGGGCCGGATCGAGCCTGATACGGGCGAGGTTGCCGCCCGCAAGAATACCCACTTGGCATACATCGCCCAGGAGTCGCAATATACCGGCTCGGACACCATTAGAACCGTGATTCGCCGGGCGCTCGAAAAGGCGGGTATCCCCGATTCCGAGCGCGATGGCCGGGAAGCGGAGACGCTGGGCCGAACCGGTTTCACGGATTTCGACGCTGTCGCCGCTACTCTATCCGGAGGGTGGCGCAAGCGTCTGGCTATTGCGGAATCGCTTGTGTTGAAGCCGGAGATCCTGCTGCTGGATGAGCCGACTAATCACCTCGACATCGCCGGTATTTCATGGCTTGAGAAACTTCTGCAAAACGCCGCCTTCTCGTCGGTCGTCATTAGCCACGACCGCTATTTTCTGGAGAATGTAGCGACCGAAATGGCTGAGTTGAACCGCGTGTATCCCGACGGCCTTATGCGAGTCGATGGGAATTACAGTACTTTTCTTGAGAAGAAAAGTGAATTCCTGGCCGCGCAGGCGAAGCATCAGGACGCTCTTGAGAATCGGGTCCGTACGGAAATCGAGTGGTTACGGCGTGGGCCGAAAGCGCGCGCTACCAAGGCCAAAGCTCGCATCGACAACGCGCACGGACTGATCGGCGAGCTTAAAGATCTGAGTGCGAGAAGCCGGACCTCGAGCGCGGACATCGATTTCACGGCTACCGAACGCAAAACCAAGCGGCTGATCGAACTTGAGAACGTCAGTTATGGATTCGATGAGCGCGTTCTTTTCAAGGATCTGAATTTCACGTTGACAGGCGGCACGCGTCTCGGACTTGTCGGCCCAAACGGCAGTGGGAAGACAACGTTATTGCGGCTGTTGCGCGGAGAGGTCGAGCCACTTTCGGGAGAGATCCGGCGCGCTCAGACGCTGCGCATCGTGTACTTCGATCAGAATCGGCCGCTAGACCCGAGTCTCACGCTCAGACGCGCCCTTGCCCCCGACAGCGACTCGGTCGTGTTCCAGGGCCGTACGCTCCACGTGGCCAGTTGGGCCGATCGCTTCCTGTTTGCGAACGAGCAGTTGAATCAACCTGTTTCACGGCTGTCCGGGGGTGAGCGCGCACGCGTCTCCATCGCGCGTCTGATGCTTGAACCGGCGGATGTCCTGCTGCTCGATGAGCCAACCAACGATCTCGATATTCCAACGCTCGAGATCCTGGAAGAGAGCCTTGTCGAGTTCACCGGGGCCCTTGTGCTGGTTACGCACGACCGCTATATGCTGGATCGCGTTTCTACGCTTGTTTTGGGCTTGGATGGAAACGGAACTGTTCAGGGCTTTGCCGATTACTCGCAGTGGGAGAGTTGGCAAACGGAGCAGAAGCAGCAAAAAGATGCCGCGGCGAGGGAACAGCGGGGGCTGGCTTCGGGAGTGCGTTCGCCTGCGAAGAAGAAGCTCTCTTATCTCGACAAGCGCGACATGGAAACGATTGAGGCGCGGGTCAGCGAAGCTGATGAAGCGCTGACCGCTAAGCGGGCATTACTTGACGACTCTGCCGTGATAACCGATCCGGTACGCCTTCGAGAAGCGTATCGGGAAATTAAAGAAGCTCAGGAAGCGGTCGATAAACTATACGCCCGCTGGTCTGAACTCGAAGCCAAGATACTCTGATGCTCTCGTCACCACGGAAGATCATCGTCTTATTCCTGCTCCTCGCTGCACTCGGTATCTTGTCTTTCCAATATAGATACGGTATCGGCGTCACGCCAGACTCGGCTCTGTTCGAATCGGCTGCAAATTCTCTTCTGACTGGAAACGGCCTCACGACGGACATCGACGGAATTCGCTCGCCGCTGACTCACCATCCACCTCTCTATCCCGCGCTATTGGCGGTTGGGAAGGAGATTAGCGGCAGTTTTCTAACAGCGGCTACGGCCATAAATTTCATCTCATTTCTGAGCTGCGTTTTGGGAATGTACATGTTCGCCCGACGCAACGCTCCACCAGGTTGGGCTATAGCCGCAGTGTTACTGCTGGTCTGTTCAACGGCTCTTTACTCCGTTGACTACATTCTTGGTACGGACGGGCTGGCAATCCCCTTCATGCTTGCAGGGATGTATGGGCTCAGCGAATTTGAGCGGACCAAAAGTCCCCGGAGTCTTGTATTAGCGGGGCTGGCGCTATCGGCCGCAACGCTCACCCGCTACGCCTACGTTGCCTTTATCCCCGCAGGCTGTCTGGTCATCCTGGTCGATGAAGACCTATCTCTTCTGAAGAGATTGCGCAGTCTTGTTTTGCTAGGGGCGTTTGCTTGTGGGCCGATCCTGCTTGTGATGCTCCACAATGTAGTGGAAGGAGGAAGTGCGACAAACCGCACGCTCACCCCCCATCTTGTTAGCCCTTCCAGGCTATTCGAGGGCGCCGATTACCTCTCGTCGTGGCTCCTGCCTTATCGATTTCCAGTTGCGTTGCGTACCTTGGCGCTGGGCGCTGTCGTTGCGCTGGGGATCGTACTGGCGATACGAAGTCCGTTGAAGAATGCGCTGCGAATCACTACGCTATCCCTGTTTGGCTACGTAATTCTTCTCCTTGTCTCAATATCGCTTGTTGATACGGCGACGCCTTTGGATGAGCGCTTATTGGCGCCCGTGGTCGTGATCCTTTGCCTGCACCTGACGTTGATATCCAGTTGGCTCTGGACCACGAGATCCCGTTTATTGGCGGCATGCGCCGGATTTCTGGTGTTAACTCCATGCTGCGTGGGCATGATGCACCTTTTGCCTGAAACCGCCGCTCTTTACAAACACAAAGACCAGGGGCGTTCGCTGGCCGAACTTCGCGACGATTTCCGAGATATCCTTCCGGCCTTGGATAAGCTGCCCGCAGACGCGCCGATCTACTCTAACGTGGCAAAGGAAATCTACCTTGTTTCGGGTCGGCAGGCTCGAGACCTTCCGACCACCAAAGGTTACACGGACGGGCGTCCGCGAACCGAAGCGGAGATTTCAGCACAAGTGCGCGATTTGAAAAAAGAAATCACTAGATCGAATGGACTGGTGATCTTCGACCTGCGCCCGAAGACGCTGTTCGATCAATCTCTCATCGGGCGCAACGAACTTTCACAGCGAATCTCCTTAGAAGAAGTGCTCCAATCTCCCGGGTTTGCCGTTTATAAGGAACGCGGCGTTACACCGACGACGGCTCGGGGTGCTGCCATGGCTGCCGGTACGTCCGTCGCAATAGGGCGTTAGCTTCCTCATCTCCCGTCACCTGTTGCCGTTCCGAATCCCACTGAAGCGTGCGCCCGAGTTGCATCGCGTTGTTGGCAAGAATGCAGGAAGCTGTCGATATGTACCCTTGCTCAATATCGGCGATCGGCTTGGAACGGTCATCGACACTCTTCAGGAAATTGAGCATGTGATAACGGACTGCGGGCGCTACGTGCCGTTCGAGATCTTTTTCAGTGCGGTCTTCCGGATACTTTTCGTACTCATAAGTGACGTCTCGATGAACTGTTTGTCCGCCGAAAGGCGTATAGTCGTATCCGAATACATCGACTTTCAACGTTCCCTTGTCGCCGTAATACGTCGCGCCCCAGGGATGCTTGGGGTCGTTTGCTTCACCCCAACTGCGATGCTGCCACACGATTCGAAGATCTGGATAGTCGAACGTCGCCGTCTGCGTGTCTGAAGTATTCGCCTTGCCGCCTTTGTCCACCAGTATCCCGCCGGTCGATGCAATGCGCGTGGGCCACCCCAGATCCAGATACCAGCGCGTCATGTCGAACATGTGTACGCACATATCGCCGACAATGCCGTTGCAATATTCCATAAACAGCCGCCAGCTTCGCGGGTGTACCAACGGATTGTAGGGGCGCATCGGCGCGGGTCCCGTCCACATTTCGTAATCGAGATTCGGCGGGGGCGCGGTATCCGGTGGATTTGCGTTCGAACGCATGTGATAGTAGCAGTAAATCTCGACGAGCCCAATCTTCCCGAGCGCGCCGGTCTTGATGTATCGCTCGCGTGCTTCCGCAATATGCGGCGTACTTCTGCGCTGTGTTCCCACTTGCACCACGCGCCCGTATTTGCGAGCGGCGGCGACCATGGCTTGACCCTCTACAACGTCCCTGCTGATGGGCTTTTGAACCCAAATATCGAGACCCGATTTAGCCGCCTCGATCATCGCCAGCGCGTGCCAGTGATCCGGCGTGTCGATTAGAACGAGATCCAGATCCTTCTCTTTCAGCATCTGCCGAAAATCGCCGTAAGTGCGGGGTCTCTTCTTCGAGGTCTGCCGGTTGCCGATGATATCCGCGGCCTGGCCCAGCATATTCTTATCGACATCGCAAAGCGATACGACTTCCACCGGCGCAACCTGTATCAGTCGAATGAGATCGATTTTGCCGTACCAGCCGCAACCAATCATTCCCACCCTGCGAGTCTTTTGATCGGGCAATGTGGCTGCATAACTTGCAAGCGAGTTCAGCGCCATACCGGCACTCGCGGCTTTCAAAAAATGTCTACGGTCCATGGAATGTTAGTTCTTTCCTCGCAGGATGCGGTCCAGACTAATCGGGCCGCCTCCCGCAAAAATCAGGTATAGAAATACGAAGCAATTCAGCACGGCTATCTCGCCGTGATTCACCAGAGGAATCGGGCCGCTTGGAAGGTGAGCTTTGAAATAAGCTACGGCCATTTCTCCGCAAAGGATAAAGGCTACAGGTCTTGTAAACAGGCCCAGGATAATCAGGGTCCCGCCGATCGTTTCCAGCAAGCCCGCGACGCCGAACAAGCTTGTCAGAACGGCACTAACTGGAACGCGATGGCCGCCGAGCATCCCGAATAATTTTTGCAGACCGTGGCAGATGAACAACAATCCCGTGACGATCCGCAGGATGGAGAGGGCGTAAGATGATGCTGCCGAACCTCGGCTCTGTGATTTCATATCTCTCATGAGGAGAGTATCACCGTGGAGCGTTCGATAGCCGGTTTTCATAGAGATGACGAGAACCACTGGGTCGCCGATCTCGATTGCGGACACACCCGTCACGTCCGTCACGATCCACCATGGCAGAACCGTCCATGGGTGTTGACCGAAGAAGGGAGGTTGCAGTTCCTGGGCGCGAAGCTGAATTGCGTAAAGTGCGATGAGGAGCCGGCACGCTCAGTTTAATGGACCAACGCTTGTTCAAGATCGCCTTTCAGATCTTCAATATCTTCGACGCCAACGGATAGCCGGATCAGGGTGTCGGAGATTCCTAGTGCGCGCCGCTGCTCCGCCGGGATTGAGGCGTGCGTCATGATGGCCGGAAGTTCAATCAGGCTTTCCACTCCTCCCAGACTTTCCGCGAGCGCAAACACGGTGCAATGCTCCAGCACCTGGCGAGCGTACGCCAAGTCGCCTTTCAGAACGACCGAGATCATACCTCCGAACGCTTTCATTTGCCGCTTCGCCAGTGCGTGTTGCGGATGGCTTTCGAGACCGGGGTAGAGGACGCGTTCAACTGCCGGATGCCCCGAAAGCCATTCAGCCAGTTGTTGCGCGTTTTGTGAATGCCGCTCCATTCGCAGGTGCAGTGTCTTCAGGCCGCGCAACGCAAGAAACGAATCAAACGGTCCTGCAATGGCGCCGACCGCATTCTGCAAGAAGGCGAGCCGGTCACCCAGGTCCGCGTCCGAGGTTATCGCCACGCCACCTACAAGGTCCGAATGACCGCCGATGTACTTGGTTGCCGAATGGACCACGATATTGAAACCGAACTCCAGCGGTTGCTGTAAGAAAGGGCTCGCAAAGGTATTGTCGGCAACAGCAAGAAGCTTATGCTCTTTTGCGAGTGTTCCGATAGCTTGCAGATCGATGATTTTGAGCAGAGGGTTCGACGGGGTTTCCACCCACACCATTCGCGTGTTAGGGCGCAGCGCTTTCGCAACTGCCGCCGGATCTGACATATCGAGGAACGTGAACTCAAGACCTGCCGATCTCCGCCGCACCCGTTCGAACAGCCGGAATGTACCGCCGTACAGATCGTCGCTCGCGATGACATGATCCCCTGTGTTGAGAAGATCGAGTATCGTCGCCATTGCCGCGAGCCCAGACGCAAACGCAAATCCGCGCTGGCCGCCTTCGAGATCCGCCACGCATCTTTCGTAAGCGAAGCGAGTGGGGTTCTGCGACCGCGAATATTCGAAGCCTTTGTGAACTCCGGGGCTCTCCTGAACATAAGTTGATGTCGCGTAGATCGGCGTCATAATCGCGCCGGTCGAAGGATCGGGAGTTTGGCCGGCGTGTATGGCGCGTGTTCCGAATTTTTGTTTCATTACTGAAGCTTGCGGCGTAAATGACTCAGCAGATCCGACCGAGTGATCAGTCCGACGAAATCGCTTCCGTCCGTTACAAGCGCCACTAGTCCTCGATTGAGAATCTGATACACCGAATCCACGCTCGCCTCCGCCGGAACTGTTTCGAGGCGGCTGGTCATTGCATCCCTAACCGGAGATCGGAATTTGCTCTCATCTCCGTGCACGGCCAGGAGCAAATCCGATTCGTCCAGGACTCCTACGCAGCGGCCGTGATCGATGACCGGGACCTGTGAAACGTCTGCCATGCGCATTCGCTGAAAAGCTGTCAGCAGCGTGTCATCGGAAGCTACGGTGATTACCGAGCCTTCTTCGTAGCGCCTCGAAATCAACTCGCGAAGAGTGCCCGTGGAGGGACGTTCCATGTAGCCCTGATCGAGCATCCAGTAATCGTTGTACATCTTCGAGAGGTACTTCGCGCCGGTATCACAAACGAATGTGACAACACGCTTGGGCTTCTGTTGCTCACGGCAGTATCTCAGGGCGGAAGCCAACAGCGTTCCGGAAGAAGGGCCGCCAAAGATTCCCGTGCATCGCAGCAGGTCGCGAGCGGTTTGGAAGCTTTCTTTGTCGGAAATACTATACGCCGCCCGGACGCGGGAAATGTCGGCGATTACGGGGAGACAGCTCTGGCCAATTCCTTCAACGGCATAGCTCCCAGATGGAACATGCTTCCCGGTGCGCACGAGTTCGGCGAGCGAAGATCCAAGCGGATCGGCCAGAACCATTTCCGATTCAGGCTGAACGCGCCCGAAGAACCGGCTGAGTCCCGTCATAGTTCCACCCGATCCAATGCCGCAGACTATTGCGTCTACGCGATGCTCCATCTGATCCCAAATTTCCGGTCCCGTGGCTATCTCATGGGCAAGCGGATTGGCGGGATTGGTGAATTGATTGATGTGATAGGCCCCGGTTTCCTTTGCAATGGCAGCGGCCATGTCCTGATAGAACATGGGATGACCCGCTGGTACGTCGGAGCGAGTCAGGCGGATATCGGCGCCAAGCGCTTTTGCATGGGCGATCTTCTCGGGCGACATCTTGTCCGGAATCACGAGAATCAGGTGATAGCCCTTCACTGCCGCGACCAGCGCCAAACCAATTCCCGTATTCCCAGCCGTCGCTTCGATGATAGTGTCGCCAGGTTTGATGTTCCCGGCTCTTTCGGCATCTTCGATCATGACCACGGCCATGCGGTCTTTGATCGACCCGCCCGGGTTCTGCGACTCCAACTTGAGGAATAACTCGCAAAGTCCTGTATCGAATCCAGTCAACCGCACCAGCGGCGTGTTGCCGATCAGATGAAGGCTCGGGGGTG
>JALYVD010000453.1 GCA_030853405.1 Acidobacteriota bacterium
GAAAGATCGTTGCCGATCAAAAGACAAGATGGGCGGGTCCGTTGCTTCGCTTTCAGGGAAGCTCGAACTGGACAGACTTTCGATCTCAGTCCAGTTTGTTCACGAAACTCAGAGCCGCCGGTTTCAATGTGGGATTGAGCGGCTGGTTCATCCTTATTGCCGACTCCTTGGCTCGGATCTTAGCGACTGCGCGTGGGGTGATGGCGGGTCGCCGCTACTGTTTGTAGAGCAACACCTCCGGACAGAGCCCTTCTACTTTCAGGCGGCCTACTTACTGGCCTGGCAGGCGCGGAGTGTTCCTTTCCTTGTGAGGTTTTTGGAAACACCCACGCCCGAACCGCCCGACGATCAGCGCCTTGCGCGCGATAACCACATCCAAACCTTCGACGAGGTCCGGGGCAATGCATTGCGGATGCTGCGGAATCCAAACTTGAACCTGCTCTTTCTTCATATGCCGATTCCACATCCTCCGGGCATCTGGAACTCGACAGAGCACCGATTAACGGACGGGCCAGCCGACTACATCGACAACTTGAAACTCGCCGATCTCACGCTCGGGCAAATGCGCCGTACGCTCGAAGAAAGGGGCGGTTGGGACTCTTCAGCCGTTCTAGTATCGTCCGATCATCCGTATCGTCCAGAACTGTGGTCCAAGCTGCCGGGTTGGACTCGGCAAATGGCAACGATCACGCAATCGCGCTGGCAACCGTACATCCCGTTCTTTCTGAAGCTGCCCAAGCAACAACAGGGCACCGTCTACGACCGCGAATTCAACAGCGTCATCAGCGCCGACCTGCTGCTTCAAATACTAAAAGGACGATTGCAGTCCAGCAAAGATGTAATCGGATACCTGGACAAACGTTAGTGTTGCGAATACCGTTTCTCGCCGGCATCGACGGCAAACGGTAATTCGTTTTCTTTCGGCGGCAGTGGACACGTCGCGTACGGCGTAAATGTGCAGGGCGGATTGTAAGCGCGGTTAAAATCCAGATCTACTTTTCCGTTTACTGGCAAAGGCGTGTTCAACATCCTTCCGGCCTGATAAGTCTCGGTCTTGTTCGTCAGGTCTTTGAACAGGAAGAACAGCGTCTTGCCTTCCACCGTGTCCTCGTAAATGGGCCGCAAGCGATAGCTCTTTCCTTCATAAGAGAACTCGACCACACCCGGACTGTCTTCGAGATCCGTCTGTCCCACGATGTTCAAGATCGGAATTTTTTTCGGATCGGACACGAGCCGCGCGTTCAAGAAGTGAAGGGCGGGCTTGACCGGAAAATAGCGCATTCCCGTGAAGCTCTTCAGATTCGGGCTGTTGCTGTTTTTGATCCGAGCCCCAAGTCTGCCACTGCGCTCGATGACATAGAAAGACGCGGTTCCCAAACGCACCACGTCGGGATTTTCATCGTCGTAGCTGAGCGGAACGGGCGCAGTCACGGGCTTGTTGTTGACAGTGACCGGTCGCCCACCAAGCGCGCTGAACACAACCCGCTTTCCGTCGAGCCGCAGCGTCCCAAAACCGTCGATCGTGTTATCGCCGGAGTTCAACCAGTCCAGACCAATCAAAGTCAGCCATCCGTCGGGCGAACGCAGACCGGCATCGCGCTGCTGTTGCCATCCGCGAATTGATCTGTAATAGTCCGGTGAAACTGCCGCCATCAACAGACACGCCGCGGCGAATATCAGAAGAGGCTTTACCGTCATTCGCGAAGCTCCACTATCGTCGCACCCGCTCCACCTTCGGCCTGCGTCGCCGCGTAAAACCGGCTGACATGCGGATTCTTTCCCAATAAATCGCCTACCGCCCGTTTCAACACGCCCATGCCGTGCCCATGCACAATGCGCACGCGATCCACAGAGGCGAGAGCCGCGGAATCAAGGAACTTGTCCACATGTTCGATTGCTTCATCCGCGCGCTGGCCAATGATATTCAATTCGCGATAGGACATATCCCAACTCGGCCCAGTCTCAAACCGTACGTTCTTGGGCAACCGCCTCTCGCCGACAGTACCGGTCACAACCTCCACGACATCTTCGCGCGGGATTTGCATTTTCAGAAAGCCCGCCTCAACCTCCAACAATCCGTTCTTCAGCAAGCGCCGCACGGTCGCGATTTCCCGCACGTCCTTCAAACGAACCCGCGCGCCTTCTTGAATCGCTAGCTTTTCGGGCAACTTGGCGGCTGATGTTGCGGGAGCCATCACTTCGGCGGCTTCCTCCCGGAACTCGCGTTTGGTTTTTGACACCAGACGTTGCGCCTGCTCGATTGCCTTGCGTTGTTCCGTGTTTTCGGAAACCTGCTGCATCGTCATCTGTGCGCGCGCTTCGAAATCTGCAATCAGCGCTTCCGACTTCTTGGCCCATTCGCGCTGGCGCTGCTGCTCGCGCCGGACAGCTTCCTGCTCTACCTCGGCCTGCCGTTTCTTCGCAGCTTCCGTCGCTGCTTCCATCTCTCTGGCCGTACGCGCATTGTCTTCCACCTGCCTGTGCAGTTCGGAGAGCAATTCCTGAAAGTCGGCCTGTATACGCGGCATCACGGCGCGCGCATGAGTCAGAATCTCTTCGGGCAATTGCAACCGCGTCGCGATGTCGAGACCCGCGCTCTTGCCCGGCATTCCAAGCCGCAATTTGTAGGTCGGCTGCAACGTGCTCTCGTCAAACCCCATGGACGCATTCAAAACGCCTTGCGTTCGAGCGCCATACAACTTAAGAGGCAGCAGATGCGTGGACGCAAGACAAAACGCACCCGACTTTCGAAACTCGTCGAGAATCGCGACACCAAGCGCGCCGCCCTCTTCGGGATCCGTCGCCCGCCCCAACTCGTCGAGAAGCACCAGGCTATCCGGGGTAACCTGCTCCAGCATCTGCTTCACATGCAATAGATGGCCTGAGAAACTGCTCAGGCTTTCGGCGATCGATTGCTGGTCGCCGATATCCGCCAGCACGTCATCGAGCACGGGAAATTCGGCTTCCAAACACGGCACCGGAATCGCCGCGTGGGCCATCAGGGCCAGCAGTCCCGCCGTCTTCATCGTCACCGTTTTGCCGCCCGTATTCGGACCGCTGATCAACAGACAGCGCCGCTCTTCGTTCAACTCGAAAGAGATCGGCACAATCGGCTTGTTCTGCTTCCGCAGAATCGATTGCAGCAACGGGTGCCGGGCTTCCCGTAAAAACAGCTTCCTCGAATCCTTGCTAAATCGTGGGATGACCCCATCGTAGTCTCTGGCAAATCCAGCCTTGGCGAAGATGCAGTCGAACTCACCCAGGGCTTGTGCCGTCGAGGCAATCTCAGCGGCGTGCGCACGCAGCGCATTGGTGATCTCGGCGAGAATCCGTTCGATCTCGCGCAACTCGTCTTCCCGCAAGCGCACGAGCTGGTTATTCAACCCGATGGTTTCAATCGGCTCCACAAACAACGTGCGTCCGGTACCGCTTGAGCCATGGATGACGCCATCCACGCGGCCCCTATGTCCGGCAACTATCGGGACGACGTAGCGGTCTTCCCGGATCGTGACGAAATCTTCCTGGAGCGTGCCATCCGTACGATGCGCGCGCATGAAGCGTTCTAGCGATTCTTGAATGCTCGTCTGCTGCCGGCCGATATCGCGGCGAATGCGCCCGAGTGCCACGCTTGCTTCGTCGGCCAGCGATGCATCGGGCAAAAATGCGCGCTGATAACGCCGCCCCAGGTCGCGGAGATCCGCCAGATTGTGCGCTCTGCGCGCCAGCCGCGGATAGCGGTCCGTTACGCCGAGCAGAATGCCACGATGCTCACCGGCAATGGCCAGCGTGTGAAAAAGATCCATGATCTCGCGTCCGCTCAACGACGCGCCTTCGACATGCAGTACGCGCAGGGAACTTTCGATGTCCCGCAGTTGGTCAAAGCGTAACCGGACGGCGGCTCCCCGCAAAGTCTCCTGAGCGCCAGAAGCTTCGCGCAAATAAGAGATGGCCTCACCGGCGTCCACCAGATCCGCTTCGAGAGTCACCCGGTCGCCATGCGGCTCAAGATCGTACACGAGAGCGCGGCCGGCTACGCTGCCCGCGTAGTGAGCGAGGAGTTCTTTAAGCTCCTCGAATTGAAGAAGTCCGGTACTGCTGAATGCCATATGGGTTTAAGGACGCGTAACCAAAGGACACGTCCAGGGACTGGTGGAACAAGCCTCAATAACGGCCTGCGTGCCTTCTGTCAAATGACACGCAGAGAGGGAATCGATGTCGAACCATTCCGCCCGTTTCGAGTCGTCGCCGGGCCGTAGTTCCCCGCCTAGGACAGTGCAGTAGAAATCGATCAGCACGTAGTGATACTCACAAACGCCCGCCTGGTCCGGCGTGATGCGTTCGAACACAGTGGCGATTGAATCTACGGAGATGTCGAGCCCGGTCTCTTCCGCAATTTCCCGAACCAGCGCCTCTTCCAGCCGCTCCCCCGTCTCAACACCGCCGCCCGGCAAGGACCAATAGCCCGCCAGCGGAGGATTCCCGCGTTCGACCAGCAGCACCTTTCGGCCATCGAAAATCAGCGCTCCGACTCCTACGACCGGGCGTTGCGGATACTGGCGGCTATTCGCTGAACTCACTTAGATAGATGATACGGGTTGGCCGAGCGCGGCCAGCACTTCCTCGGCGTGCCCTTCCACCTTAACCTTCGGGAAAATCTTCTTAATCTTGCCCGCCGTGTCGATTACAAACGTGGTCCGGTCAATGCCCATGTACTTCTTTCCATACATGCTTTTCTCTTTCCAGACATCATAGGTTTCCGCCGCTTTGTGCTCCACATCTGCCAGCAGGGTAAACGGCAAATCGAACTTCTGCTTGAACTTAGCCTGGGCGGTCGTGGTATCGGGCGAGACCCCGACAATTACCGTATTCGCAAGGCTCAGGCGCGGCGAGGTGTCCCGAAATTCACACGATTCCTTGGTACAGCCGGGAGTGTCGGCCTTTGGATAGAAGTACAGGACGACGTTCTTACCTTTAAGCGAGGAAAGGTGAAAGGGCTCACCAGCATCGGTGTCCAGGGAGATTTCGGGCGCTTGATCGCCTTCTTGGAGGTTTGGCATACGGGTAAAGAGATGAATTCTGGGCGGCGCAGGGTACAAATTGCGAAACGAAGCCAAATTACGAAACGAATTCAGGGCAGGATGACTAATCGGCCAGCACGATAATTGACAGCTATAGACGCATATCTATACAGGGGTTGTAGCCAGATAGGGGAATGGCACTTTGACCTTCAAGGGCGAACGGCAGTTCGAAGAGCAGAAAAGCGGTGCCGCATGGAGCGTGGGTACGGAGCCTTCGTCCGGGCGTTCAGCCTGCCGGACAGCGTGGATGCCGAGAAGGTGAAAGCCGATTACAGGAACGGCGTCCTTTCGGTAACCCTACCCAAGAAAGAAGTAGCCAAACCCCGGACGGTGAACGTAGAAGTCACGCAGTAAAGCAAGACTCATAAACCAAATCAGGCGCGGCGCTCCGGGCGAGGACCCCGGGACGCGCGCCTTTTTTGTTATGTCTGTATGATGCTAAGCGAATGCTCAAAACCAAATTCTTTCAATTCGTGGTTTTTAGTTTGCTTTGCTTGCCGCTAGCGGCCCGTGAACCGGCGCAGTATAAGATTGCCGTCGTCGGCCTGGTGCATGCCCACGTGTGGGGTCATTTAGCGACGATCGTGAAAGGGCAAACAGCAACCCTAGTAGGGGTTTCCGAACCGAACCCGGAGCTTGTGGCCGAGGCGAAAAAGGTCGGGGTTCCGGATAATCTGTTCTTCGCCGACTACAAACAGATGCTGGACAAAGTTAAGCCCGACATTATTTGGGCCTTTGTCGAGAACAACCGGCATCTGGAGATTGCGAAAGAGTGCGCGCCCCGGCATATCAACCTGATTTTCGAGAAACCCACCGCAAGTACGTACGCCGAGGCAAAGCAGATTCAGGCTCTGGCACAGAAGTATGACGTGCGGGTGATGACGAATTACCAGATGGCATGGTGGCCCTCAAATTATGCGGCTAAGGCAGCGGTGGAGCACGGCGACATAGGTACGGTGTACCGGTTGCACGGTGTGGTGGGACATGGCGGGCCATCGTCGGAAGGCGCGCGTAATAAATTCTTTTTCGATTGGCTCACCGATCCGGTAAAGAATGGCGCTGGCGCTTTGATGGACTTCGGCTGCTACAACGCGCTTTGGAGTATTTGGTATCTTGGCATGCCACAAACCGTGTATGCCTCGGCTCTGCATCTCCGGCCGGACCGTTTTCCAAAGGTGGAGGACGCGGCGACGTTGGTGCTCAACTATCCGAATGCAGTGGGCATTTTCGAAGGCAGCTGGAATTTGCCGCGAAGCTTTCAGGACCTGGAAATCTTTGGACGGCCTGACGGGACAACGCGTCCAGGCAGTCTGTATATGACGCATGCGGGTGTGCAGATGCAGGTGGGGCGGGAGAAAACCGATTTGAAAATAGAGCCGTTGCCGCCGGACGAGAGCGAGCCCGTGGCTTACATGGTCTCGCGCATTCAGGCCCATAAGCCTATTGAAGGACTGCCCGGAATCGACATCAATGTGAAGGTGATTCGGATTATCGATCTGGCGAAGGAAAGTATCAAGACTGGCCGTGAAGTGCGGGTGGGCGAGTAAGCGGCGCCTGTGTTTCATTATTTCAAACTGGGTCAGCCTGAACTTTCTTCTTTTCAAAACCGGGAAACCGAGGCAGAGTGCTTTGTCCCATTTTTCGAGATTGCCGCTTGCCGCCAAACACCCGATAATCGCTATGCAAATGCGAGTAGGTACAACCCCGACGTTCTTATCGCGTCAGTCAGGGGGTGGACCGACAATGAGTGTTCTTTAGCAATCTAGACCCGAGCGCGTATCTCTTCTGATCAAGAGCAGCCCAGAATTTGCGCGCACCGGGCCGACGTCGCAAACCAGCTGCCTTCGTAACCGGGGCGGAGCGCTCTGCCTCTATATCAATTTTTTTAAAAAGGTTAAGTTCAGGCCGACCCGATTTCCCGTAACAGCGTTGTGCCAGCCCCGCAGTTTGCACTGCATCGCAGATGACGAGTTCGGCTTCTTCCGGCCGACGCTCTTGCCACTCGCGATAAAAGCCGGCCTTCATCCTTTCCACTGCTTGCCGCTTGAACTCCGGCTGTACTTCCACCACTTTCGTCCAACCGCAGTGCCTTGAACAGACACTCGCATAGCATTTCGCAATTCGATTGATCGCGCTAGAGGGACAGCCTTGTGGTATCCCTCAAAGTTGGGCTGTTCGCGAGAGCAGTTAATCGACATGCATATTCTTAAGCGGCCCGGGGTCGCACTTCCTTCCGTTTTCGCGGGGCTGACGGCCCTTCTGTTCGGCTCGGGCGCTGTGAGTTCGAACGAGGTCTTGACGGGGGCCGCCGCTTTTGTCTCCTCGACAATCGTGAAGCCGGGCTTGTTCCGAAAGATAACGCTTGCGGATTTGCCAAAGCCGTTCGCAACGGAATCGGTGACAACAAAGTCACGCCTTGTACCCCGCCCTCAAGGCGTCATGCCGCAGGCTCCTCCGTCGTTTCAAGTGGGGCTGTTTGCAACCGGCCTTTCAGAGCCGCGAGTCATTCGGGTTGCCCCGAATGGCGACGTCTTTGTTGTCGAGAGCCACGTCGGACGGGTACGAGTGTTCCGAGGCATGACTGCCGACGGCAAACCCGAGAACAGCACGGTATTTGCGAGCGGATTCCACGAGCCTTATGGGATTGTTTTTTACCCGCGCGGGAACGATCCGAAGTGGATATACGTCGCGAACACGGATTCCGTGGTGCGCTACGCCTACATCAACGGCGACCTTACCGCGAGGGGCAACGCCGAAACCGTGATCGCGGAGTTGCCTTCGAGCCGGCCACGCGACGAGGCAAGCTGGCGAGCTTATGACCGCGCGGTTGCTATTGGCCAGAAACCACCCGATCACGGCCACTGGACACGCGACCTGGCGCTCTCGCTTGACAGCAAGCGGCTGTTCGTCGGAGTTGGTTCCGCATCCAACCTGAACGATCCCGACGATCATCCAAGCGAAGCACATCGCGCCGACATTCTGGAATACACACCCGCGGGCAAGTTCGTGCGAGTTTATGCTTCGGGCATTCGCAATCCATCTGGCATTGCGGTCGATCCCGCAACAGGCCAGTTATGGTGCTCTGTTAATGAGCGCGACGGTTTAGGCGACAACCTGGCGCCGGATTACATTACCCATGTAGAAGAGAACGGCTTTTATGGCTGGCCCTGGTTTTATCTGGGCAGCCACCAGGATCCGCGGCTGGCCGGCAAGCATCCGGAACTGCGCAGCAAGGTACTCACGCCGGACGTGTTGCTGCAGTCCCACAGCGCTTCCCTGCAGGTGACCTTTTACGACGGCAAACAGTTTCCGGCGGAGTATCGAGGCGATATCTTCGCGAGCCAGCATGGGTCCTGGAACAGATCCGTGCGGTCGGGATACGAAGTCGTGCGCGTGCACTTGGAACACGGGAAAGCAGACGGGAGCTATGAGGACTTTCTGACAGGATTTGTAACTCCGAACGGGCAGGTTTGGGGACGGCCTGTGGGTGTGGCTACGGCGGGCGACGGTTCCCTGTTGGTTTCGGACGATGGTTCAGGCTCCCTGTGGAGAGTCAGCTATCAGCCTGCGGGAAAGAGCGCACGGTGACCTCACGCTGGAAAGCCGGATTACCCGGCGCGCTGTTAGCCGTGCTGCTGTTTGTTCAAGCTGGATTCGCGCAGGTGACGGCAGCAGTGTCTGGAACAGTCGAAGACGCGAGCGGCGGGGCGCTAAGCGGCGTGACGGTAACGGCGACCAGCCTTGAGACGGGTTTGTCGCGAATAGCAACAACTGGCAAGAACGGAACATTTCGGGTGCTTTCGCTGCCGGTGGGGCCACTTGAAGTGAGCGCGGAGAAGCAGAATTTTAAGCGAACGGTGCGCACCGGCATCAATCTGATCGTTGGACAGGAAGCGGTCGTGAACCTACGGCTTCAACTGGGAAGCCTGAAGCAAGAGGTGACCGTTTCGGCCGAGAGCCCGCTTGTGAATATAGCTCCGGGTGAAGTCTCGGGGTTCGTCGGCGAGCGCGCAGTGAAGGACCTGCCACTGAACGGCAGGAGCTGGGACAACCTGATTGCGCTAAATCCGGGCGCGGTCAATTACGGGCTGAAGAGCGCCAACACGACGACCAGCAACGGAAACACCTTTACTGTCGCTGGACGGCGGCCGATGGATAATCTCGTCCTGCTGAATGGAATTGAATACACCGGAGCGAGCCTGACGGGCGTAACACCTGGAGGTGTCAGCGGAGGGCTTCTGGGTATTGATGCCGTGCGCGAATTCAACGTTCTGACCGATACGTATTCCGCTCAATACGGGAAGCGTTCTGGCGGACAGGTCAGCGTTGTGACACAGTCGGGAACGAACGAGCTGCACGGAACGCTTTTTGAATTCCTGCGTAACAGCGCCGTGGACGCGCGGAATTACTTCGATAACGGTCCGGTGCCACCGCTGCGTAGAAATCAGTTCGGCGGAGCGCTGGGCGGGCCTCTCAAGAAGGACAAGTTGTTCTTATTTGGAAACTACGAAGCGTTCCGGCAGTCGCTTTCAGTGAGCAATGTGGCGGTGGTTCCGGATGCGCAGGCGCGTCAGGGACTTCTGCCGAACACTGCCGGGGTCTATGGCCCGGTCGCCAATCTGGACCGCTCCATGTTGACGTATATGTCGTTTTGGCCGGACCCGAATGGGCCGGAGTTGACAAGCGGTGGACGGCCGGGAGGAACGGCGCTTTCCTTTAACTCGCCAAAGCAAAACATTCGCGAGGACTTCGGGACAGTACGGTCGGACTATGTCGTCCGGAATGCGGACACATTCTCTTTTGCCTACACGGTAGACGACGGAAGCAGTCTGACACCTTTAGGGGACCCGTTGTTCGGATCGGACCTACGGCTGCGAAACCAGGTAGCGAGCCTTCAGGAGGTGCATATCTTTTCGCCGCAGGCATTGAACACGTTTCGCGCCGGGTTCTCGCGGGCGGCGTTCAATTATGATTCGTTCCCGCTCGCGAAATTTTCTCCGGACCTTTCCTTCGTTCAAGGAAGCGGCCCCGGAGGCCTCGTGGTCTCGGGCGGATTAACCACCACCGGCCTTTCGGCCATCACCGCAGCCGGGCCAAACAATGCGGCGAACGTTGCGAGTCACAGAAATCTGTTCACGTGGTCGGACGACTTTCAGATCAGCCTAGGGAAACATCAGATCAGCGCCGGAGTCTGGTTTCAACGCTTGCAAGACAACGAAAATTCGGCATCGGTAACGTTGGGCCAAGCCAACTTCACCAGCCTACGAAGCTTTCTGCAGGGAACCGTCAGCAATTTCAATGTCACTCCGGATCGAACGGGGCTGGGCTGGAGGACCTTTCTGGGCGCGTGGTATTTGGATGATAAGATCCGGCTGCTGCCGAACCTGACGGCGGAGATCGGCCTGCGGCATGAATTCACCGCAGGCTGGAACGAGGTAGCGGGCCGCGCCGCGAACTACGTCACGGACGCACAGGGAGTGCTGCTCACCAACCCGCGAGTGGGCTCATCGGCGTTAACGCGGAATAACGCCACGCGGCTATTTGGTCCCAGAGTTGGCTTGGCGTGGGACCCGTTTGGCAATGGGAAGACCGCGGTCCGCGCCGGCTTTGGGATCTACTATTCGCTGCTTGATAGCTTAAGCAGGCTCGATGCGATCCCGCCGTTCAACGGTACGCTCGCGTTTTCGAATGTGCCGTTATCGTCCATTGTCCCAATCGACCCGAAGACGCCGCCGCAACCATCCTGCGGTCCGGCGCTGCTAACTGGGTGCGTGATCTACTCGCCGCAGGGGATTCAACCGGATTCGAAGACGCCAACGGTCGAACGCTGGAGCTTCCGAATCGAGCAGGAGTTGGATGCGAAGACGGTGCTGAGGGTAGGGTACGTCGGCTCGTTCGGGTATCACGATTTGGTCAGCGTAGATCCCAATAGTATTCCCGCACAGGTTTGCATGGCTGCGGCCGGCTGCGTTTCAGGTGGCACAAGCCCGGTGCAGGGGCATGTGCCGGCGGGAGCTGAATATATTTCAACAGGCAAGCGGCCGAACCCGTTTCTCTCGTCTGGCTTCTTCTGGTACAGCGAAGGCAACAGCAGTTACCACGCACTCGAATTGGACGTGGTGCGCCGCCTGGCGCAGGGCCTGCAGGTGAGGGGAAACTTCACTTGGTCCAAGAACCTGGACATGAACTCGGCTTTGATAGGTGCGCAGGCCAACAACGAAGCACAGATGGTGATGGACCGGAACAATCTTCGAAGGGATTGGGGGCCCTCCGCGTTGGACCCGGCGGCACAGTCCAGCATCTCGGCAAATTATGCGCTGCCTATCGGCGGAGGCCAGCGCTTTTTTGCGCATAACAGGAGCTTCACCAATGCGCTGTTGGACGGATGGGAAGTGAATGGGATTGCCACGCTGTTGAGCGGATTTCCTTTTACGCCGCAGGTCGGGTCGAACCGGTCGGGAGACGGCGACACCAGAAATCCGGACCGGCCGTCGTTGAATCCAAGTTTCACAGGTCCGGTTGTGCTTGGAACCCAGCGCCAGTGGTTTAATCCGAACGCATTTATACTTCCGGCTCCTGGAACATGGGGCAACGTAGGAAGAGGGGATTACCGGGGACCGGGTCTGGCAAGCGTCGATCTATCGCTGTTTAAGAACATTTCGTTGGCCGAGAGAGACACACTTCAATTTCGGGTGGAGTGCTTCAACGTGGCGAATCGCGCCAACTTCGGAACACCCAATGCTATCGTGTTTTTAGGCGGAACGGTAAGTCCATCCGCCGGGCTTATTACAAATACAGTTACTACATCGCGGCAATTACAGTTTGGATTGAAATTGATCTTCTGACGTAAGAGAATCGACAACAGGAGATAAAGCATGAAGAAAGAATATTCGCGAATGGCAAGGCGATCCCTGTTATTAACCGTGCTGATGATATTCAGTGCGCCGGGTAGCGCTTTTGCCCAGAATCGAGCCATCGGTTTTACTAAAGGCATGCCGTTCAGCGAAGGCGTTATCGCGGGCAACACGCTCTACGTCGCGGGCCAGCAAGGACCTGATTCGCACGGCAAGGTTACAGGCTCCGATATTGCTCTACAAACCACGAACGCTATCGCGGCGGTCAGAAAGGTAGTTGAAGAGGCGGGCTTTCGGATGACCGACATTGCTTCCGTAACGGTCTATATCACCGACGTGAATGAAGTTCCCAAAATGAACGAGGTTTATAAAAAGCTTATGCCAGATCCGAAACCAGCCCGCGCCACTGTGCAGGTTGCCGCGTTGATTGACGGCGCAAAGATCGAAATTTCGGCAATTGCAGTTAAGCGTTAGAAGCTATTACTTCCGGTTTTTCCCAGAACGAACAGAGCCATTGACTCGTATTCGTCTTCAGATGTGTTCTCTGACGGCTCTTTCGTTATTATTCGTGGGCGCGCTCGGAGTCTGCAACATATTCGCGGTAGAATCGCCGCCGGGAATCTCCGCCGCCGAGATCATGAAAAAGGTCGCTGAAAATCAGGACCGCGAACAGAAAGAGCGCGTCAGCTTCATCTACGAAGAGAGCGTCCGGGTCGCCACACGCCGCAGCAACGGCAAGCTTGCCCGCGAAGAACTGACGAATTCACTTGTAACTCCTACCCCCCATGGAATCGAGAAAAAACGTGAATCCATCAAGGGCCGTTATTGGTATAAAGGCCGCTACATTGATTTTGGCGGCGATCCAGTTCCCAACTCCGACACTTTGGACGGCGGCTTGACGTCCAGTTTTCGGGATGGCCTCACAAACGGCACATCGAAAGACGGCATTGGTAAACATTTGTTCCCGCTGACGTCCGATGAGCAGAAGGATCTCAAATTCGAACTTGCGGGAGAGGAAACCGTGTCCGGGCGCAAGGCCTTCCACATCCGGTTCGCTCCAAAGGATAAAGCCGACTTCGCCTGGGCCGGCGAAGCGTTCATCGACAAGGACGAGTTTCAGCCTATTTGGGTCTACACCCACCTGTCTCGCCGTATCCCCTTCCTGGTTCGCGACCTTCTCGGCACCGATGTTCCCGGTCTCGGATTCAATACGCGATACGCCCGGATCGATAAGGATGTGTGGTTTCCAGTAAGCTTCGGCACGGAGTTCCGTCTTCGCGCGGTTTTCTTTATCAACCGTACGATCACCGTTTCCATCGAGAACAAGAACTTCAGGCGCGCCGTCGTTGACAGCCAGGTCCATTATGGGAATGAGCCATAGCTCTGCTCAATCCTGACTCTGTCCGAAGCGGATGTCGAGGAGATCCAATTCACGCTCCAGCGCTCGCCGCACCTGCGCATTGATCTCGTTTCGTTTCCGCATTTCGATTAGGGTCTTCCGCTCGGCCTCGTGAACTTTGCTGGCAATCAAGCGGTAGTGTTCCCGCTGCCCGGCATGCGAGCCGTCCTCCTGTTCCTCATCGCCGCCACTCACCAGTGCCAAACGTTGCCGATAGCTGCGGGACAGTGCGTCATAAAGGGAATGAAACTCGGGCCGGTCTTCCGATCGCAGTTGCTGCAAGCAGTTCAGCGCTGCCTCCAACATGGCCCGGCGAGCTTTCTGTTCACCCGGATCTGGCCCGGAGCTTTCGGAAAGATGAAGCGCGCGAATCAACCCCGGCAGCGTGAGTCCTTGCAGCAGCAGCGTGACGAGAATCACCGAGAACGTGAGAAATATAAGGACGCTCCGCAGCGGGAACGGTTGTCCGCTGGCAAGCGTTGCGGGTATCGCAATCGCCGCAGCCAGTGACACTACGCCGCGCATACCTGTCCAACCTACGACGAGAGCGCTTCCCATGCCAGGGGGTTCCGCCGGCTGACGCAGAAGGTAACGTCTGACCGCATAAGCGGCATAGGAGCCAGGGAAACTCCATATCAGACGCAGCAGGATAACCGCCGCCGATAATTCCACGGCGCTTGTGAGAAGTTCCTTGACGGTAAGGGAACGGATTCCATCAAGAATGTACGGCAATTGCAGCCCAATGAGAAGAAATACGATTGCGTTGAGAAGAAAGGAAAACGTGTTCCAGAAAGAGTGTGCTTCGATACGCACCCGGGATGACATCACGTAGGAAGTTTGCCGTCCTAGATAGAGACCGGCGGCTACGGTTGCAAGCACACCCGAAGCAGTCAGAGCCTCGGCGCTCATATAGGCGATGTACGGAGTAACAAGACTGATCGTGATCTCGAGAGGGGCATCATCGACACGCGATTCGATGAACTGGACGATTTTGGCGACAACTACTCCGATTACAATGCCGCCAACCACCAGGTAAATCAGCCGCAGCACGCCCTCGCCGATCGATGGCACGGTTCCGCTGACGATCAAGGCTGTTGAGAACTCGAGCGCAAGCAATCCACTGGCGTCATTCACCAGGCTTTCCCCTTCGAGCAGGTCCACCAAATGCTGCGGCAGGCCGACCCGCTTAGCGATGGCTGTGGCGGCGATTGCGTCAGTTGGCGCTACCGCCGCGCCGAGAACGAGCCCCAACCGCCAATCAAAACCAGGGATCAACAGATTCGCCGCTAACGACACGCCGAGAACTGTAAAGCCGACCAGTCCGAATGCGAGAAACAGGATGCTGACCAGGTTGTACTTGAAGTCGCGCCAGGACGTCTGAGTAGCGCTGGCGAAAAGAAGCGGCGGGAGCACGGCTAAGAAGATGAAATCTGGATTCAAAGAGACCCGGGGGAGTCCTGGTATGAAGCTGAGGAGCAGCCCGCCGATTACGAGAACAATCGGGTAGGGAGTTTTAAGACGTTGAGCCAGCGTCCCGAATCCAATGATGAATACGAGGAGCAGTACAAAGGTGATCTGTACTTCGTGAACCACGGCTGTAAGGGCCAATACTGCAGGAGCGGAGTTACTTGTTCGCGGTCTCTGGCGCGCTCTTCGTTGGATGGAGAATCAGCTTCTGAACTCGCCAATTCAGAAGCTCGGCAACATAGATTTCGTTTTCCGATGGACACGCCATCTCATGAATCCAGCCAAACTGTTTGGGCTGCCGCCCGGTACGCCCGAACATTCCCACCACTTTCCCATCGAGCGTTAGCTTGTAAACGCGTCCCGGAAACGCGTCCGAACTATAGAGGTATTGCGTTGGACCCGGAGTAATGCAGATCGCCCAGGGGGAACCTGATTGCATGGTCGCCGATGCATCGGGTCCGGGGCGCGGGCCCATCCACGGTTGGGCGTCCGGCGGCACTGGCACGTCAATCTTCATTTCACGAAGGAACTTCCCGTCATGGTCGAATACCTGGATGCGCCGGTTCCCGCGATCGGCGACGTAGATATTCCCCTGTGAATCCGCCGCGATGTTGTGGGGTGTGTTGAACTCGCCTGGACCGCTTCCCGGTTTGCCCCATTCCTTCACCCAGTCGCCGTTCTCATCGTATTTGGCCACTCTTGAGTTGATGTAGCCGTCGCTGATGAAAATGTTCCCTTGTCGATCCCACGTGACATCGGTCGGCTGGCGAAACTCGCCGTCGATGGCCGGGCGCGGCGGGTTGACATGCGTCCACGGTTCGTCATTTTCGTCCGCAGCTTCCTTCTTACGGCCAAACACCATGACAACGCGGCCTTGAGCGTTGAACTTCACGATCATGTCCGACCCTTTATCGATCGCCCAGATATTGTCGTTCTTATCGATGCGGACTGCGTGAGCGAACGACCAGGCGTACAGATTCTTGCCGATTTCGCGGATGTAGTTGCCGCTGGGACCAAACTCGAGTAGTTGCGCTGCAGCCGCACCATACGCAGGGCCCGTTGTACTCCCGCGCGAAAGAACGAAAACGTGCCCTTTCGAATTGACTGCCACACCCGCGGCCTCACCCAAGTACAAGTTGGACGGCAGTTTCAGGAAGTTGTCCACTGAGTCAAACGGAATTTCAGGTACTGGCTGCTGGCCATAGACAGCGCTGAGCGATAACAGCACAATGATCGGAAAGCTTTTCACAATGCACTCCTAAGTTTCGAGGCGGCCGACAGTACCCGAACTCACCCGCGCTGGAGATCGCCGGAGGCTTGATCTGTCAGGCGGGTGAACGTAACGCTAACTTGCTTCTCAGCGGAAGAATCCAAGGAAATAGGCGATCAAAATGATGATCAGGATGGTTCCGAGACCGATTCCCGCGCCACCGCCATAACCGTAGCGCCCATAACCGTAATATCCGCCACCCCCGCCCAGGAGCAGGATCAAAATGATGATGATAATGAGTGTCATTGTTCTCGCCTTTCGTTCTAGAATTTCGATGTGATTACAGACTACCGGATGAGACGCTAAATGTCGCTATCTTTGTACAATTCCAGACGAGGGTGGCGAATAAAGGGCTTCTCCCCGGTGGCAGTCCTGGTACTTCCATTTCTATTCGTTGAGACGCCAACTCTGGCCGGGCAAGCACGGTTGGAACTGCCCTCCGGACAGCTGACGCGTCTACCGTCCCCTAGCGGAAAGTATGTGCTGACCGGAGATGATCCCCGAAACGGAAATCAATGCTGTCCCACCCTATCACTGTAAATAACCGCTCCCGTAAGCACAAATTAGGCAGCCATAAGCCGACTTAGCGTTCCTAATCAGTTTCGTTTTTCCAGTAACGGTGTTTCCCGTTCTAAACACGCGCTGTGAGTCTCTTTCTCAGGAGCGATCGTGCCAAGAGTGGACTAGCATGATTGGCACTGCACGCTTCCCTGTAGCAGGCCATCTGAAAGCGCGACGGTGCTCACTGCAACTTAAGCCCTCGTATTTTTCTCCTTTGGCGCTGCCTCGAATCCTTTGTGGCAGGGTGGGGCTACCGAAGCGAGGGTCGTCGTGGTTCTTTTTCAAATTAGCCCTGAGGTGTTGGGCAATGGTGTAATTGCCCCGTACGTATCCCACCATAAAAGCACTCTTCATTGCCCAAGCGTATTCCCCTTCCACGAAGCGCCGAATGCCTTCTGCGCCATATTCTGGCGTCAGTGGGTGATCCACGTCAATGGGCTTACACTCTACGAATACAGCATCTTGATCAGCAATAACTCGGGCACCGTCGGGCCGCTGCACGCCAATCACTATGTCTGGCTTCTTGTCAGGGTGTTTTCCGTCAAAACTCGTGAGTTCAGCATCTCTCACGACGTACGAGAAATAGATTTTGCTAAATCCTGGAACCCTGCCGTGATGCAGGAGATCGTTGGCGAGAATATCTTTCAACTGCCGAGTGATCTCTTTCCAGAGCAGTGGCGAGGACGAACCCGGGAGGCGGCGAAGCGCGCAGCATGGCGAATGCCTCGATAAAAGCTGCGTGGGCTGCAAGCAGCATCCTTACGGGAATGGATGGATGCGGCAGATGGTGATTGGGAGAACCATGCGTGAATGATCCTGGGA
>JALYVD010000454.1 GCA_030853405.1 Acidobacteriota bacterium
GCCGTGAATCTTCGGTTGGTAACGATGGGTGGAGAATGGCTTGCGATCGTTTTCACGCATCTGAAGCAGCTCGCGCCGGGCCGTTTCCGAAATCGGCGCGCCTTCCAAGCGCTTGCCCCAGGGATCGATTAGCCACAAGCCTTCGGAATGCCCAAACTTAGCGCCGAAGAAAAAGCCGGACGTTTTGCCGCCGTTGGGGTAAGGCGCTGTTTCGAGCTGCATCTCAGGTCTTGAACCGGACCATTGCTGATAGCGAAAGTCTTGCCAGCGGATACCCAATGAATCGTAAAATCCGGCGAGAAACGAGTTAGGGAGGGGAGGGAAGCAGGCAGCCGAACCTTGGTGAACCATGAGGCGCTGCCCATCGACTTTGAATTCGTTGCGCTTGGCTTCTCCCCCGAAGATTGGATGATTATCGAGCACGAGACACGTTTTCGCGCCCTTCGATTCACGTGCGAAGAAGAGAGCCGCGGCGAGCCCGCTGATCCCTCCTCCTACCACGACTAAATCGTATTCTTCCCGGGTATCGGTTGGGCCGGGCGAGCGGCCCTCAAAGGCGTGGTCTCGAATCCGGTGGCCTGCGGTCATGACTTCGTACGTGTTGCCGTTCGATGACGCGTAGTCGCCGATGCCGCCGTAGCCGGTCCAGTCTTCCTCGGCAAGTAACTGCAGCGGAGTAACAGAGGTGAGCAGCAGGCCGCCCGCGGCCAGCAGGGTAGAATTCAGTAGGTCGCGGCGATCGATCCGGGCGTCCGACCCTGATGATTTCTGAGTGCTCGAAGGGAGTTGCAGTTTAGCCATGCTGTTTTTCGGGATGAATCTTCCGTCCATTAGAGCATCCAATACGTAGTGGAAGACCGTACAAAGTTCCGGCGTCCCGGGCACACGCCTAAAGCCACATTTTCAAGACGCGTTGCCCGGGCTCCGGAGACCGCGAGATTTCTTCGTCGGGCAGCTCCTGCTTTTCTCAAGGAGCTCTCCAAGGAATACAAGCGCGAAACTATCTCGTCACCTAAAATCCCTCGACCTGATCTCTGGCCGGAGCACGGCCTCCACGCTGCATGGCTCGGCCATAGCACTGTTCTGCTGAAGGTAGATGGCTTTACCATCCTCACGGACCCCGTGTTCAGCTTGCGAGTCGGTTTGAACTTCGGTCCCGTAACGCTGGGAATTAAGAGACTGGTCGATGCGGCGGCCGAAATTCCGGATCTGCCGCCCATCGATCTGGTCCTGCTATCCCATGCGCACATGGACCATTTCGATCTGCCCAGCTTGCGTCACTTGGAAAATCCACGTACCCAGGTGGTCACGGCGCATCGCACCTCGGATTTGCTGAGGGTTAAGCATTACGCACAGGTTCATGAGCTGCGTTGGGCGGAAGGTGTTCGGGTCGGACCCGTCGAGGTAAAGGCGTTCCAAGTTGCTCACTGGGGAGCGCGCATGCGCAGCGACGTCTACCGGGGCTTTAATGGTTATCTGCTAAATATCGGGAGAAGGCAGATCTTATTTGGTGGCGACACGGCCTACACTACTCACTTCAAATCTCTACGTTCATCGCGTCCGATCGACCTCGCGATTATGCCGATCGGCGCCTACGATCCCTGGATTCACGTCCACTGCAATCCCGAGCAGGCGATGGCCATGGCGAATGAAGCAGGAGCCGAGTACATTCTGCCGGTCCATCATCAGACCTTTCAACTAAGCCGTGAGCCTAGGTTGGAACCGCTCGAGCGCCTGCTCACAGCAGCAGGGACAGCGCCGGAACGAATCTGCCTTCAGGAAATCGGAGCGGAGTTTACGCTTTAGGAGGCTGGCTTGGCCGCCAATCACTTCGAAGGCGGCGTCGCGTTCTGGCCCACATTCGGACTAGGAGAGTTTGTCGGCTGGCTCGATTGCTGAATTGCGCTCTTGTCTCCCTCGCGCGTCAGGTAAATCATGAATGGAGTGACTTGGAAAGGCATTTTTTCTTTCACCGAGGCCAGGGTCGAAGGTTGAGCTTTGAGGAGCCGCAAGCGATCCGACCAGGGGTCGACAATGATGCGGGAGCCGAGTGGCAACGCTGCAATCTGATCCTTATTTCGAACTTGGAGTTCCGGCGCCATTTCCATCAATCCTGAAAGACGCAGGTCTTTTTTGGTATCTGCCATGCGATTGCCCAGAAGCGGCTTTATGAGATGAGGAACCTCGTCGCTGCGGGCGGACAACATCCTGAGAAATAAACCGATGCGCGGCAATTGGTCTTTATAAGGTGAATTCTTGAGAATCCCTATCGCCTTTGCATCCGCCGAATCCTCTTCCTCCCGTGACCGGCTTATCGAGATTTGCTTTAGCGTCTCAGGATCGTCGAATAACAGGCGATCGGCGAAAGCGTACTTGGTGTTCACCGAGTGACCAAGAATGATGTGTGCAAGCTCATGGGCAAGCACTGCGGCGAGTGAGGCCTCATCCGGCAACACATCTACCAGGCCGCGGCTGATCAGAATGACGTGATTGAGGGCAACCGATTCGAGCGGCGTAGTAAGCAGAATGCGCGCATGCACCGGCGGATCGAGATTGATGTTGTTAGTGACCTCTAAATCGTCAGTACCGTATCCAGCACCTGGTCCACTTCGCCGGCAGGAGCGACCAAGCCGGCCTTTTGCAGGCGATCCATGATGTTCTCTTCGGCTTGGTTTTGGAACATTCGCTGGGATTGAACTGGCGAGTAACCATTGGCGCTCGATTGACTCTCATCGCGCACGCCCTGCGGGCTGTCGACCGTGAGTTCGGTGAATGCCTGCTGGGCCCTGTCCTTCGATGTTTGGTAATCCCAAAGCCGCGTCTGAGCTCTCATTGGAGCGGTGTGTACGGGACCCCAGCGATATCCTTCATCCTGGGCGTAAATGTACGTCGGCAGCCATAGTCCCCCGGCATTTACCCGCCAAGACTCAAAATGCGTGAACTCGTCGTTTGGCGAAGGAATGTAGCGGCCGCTGAATCGAACAATGTTGTAGTTCTGGTCCTCGATCCAAATCCGCCCTTCGAAACGCCCTTTCCCCGCTTTCTTTTGCGGTTGGATATCCAGCACGAAGCAGCGAACATTACCTAAGAACTCACGTTTTACGTACTCAAAGCGATAATGCGCCCGGTCGAAGCCCGTAGTATCCAGAAACATTTCGTCGGCGAAACCGCCCGGGTAATATTGCGTCGTAAAAAACTGGCTGAAGAAGTGGGGAACGGCTTTGATGACGTTCCTCCGAGGCAGATAAGAATCGTCGAAGACACCATCGACGATGTCGAGCTTGCCTAGGAAGTAGAAATCGTGCTCGGGAACATAGCCCAAATCGGAATCTTTCTTCACCTCCTGAATGTAAGTTTCTATAACAGGTTCCTTAGTGCGTAATTGGTCGACTAAGATGTGCTCTGTGTTGATGGCACGGTTAATTACTTCGTCGAGACTTCTGGCGGGAGTGGAATTGGATCGCGAAAGCGCGTCGTTCATGTCCTGGCTGGGATCCGCAGGTCCTATTGTTCGATCTTGCAATGGCGGAGTTTGCGCGCTCGCGCTTAGCCCTACTAAGACGAGTAGCGCCAGGTAACTCAATCTACACAATGCCGTTCGATTCGGAAAGAACATATGTCTCAAAGCTGGATTCGGTGAAAAACTGCAAATGCTTATGTCAGTTGGAAAGTGATGTGAATGGTGGCGTTGCTATCCACGGGCACGCCGTCACGAGTAGCCGGACGGAACCGGACCTGCAGCGCTGCTTGCTGAGCGGCTTGATCGAGGCCGTGACCCAGGCCATGAATTACCCGTACAATACGGACTGAGCCAGTAGAGAGAAAAACCACTTCCAAAGAAACTTGCCCCTCAAGCTTCAAATTGCGCGCTTCATCGGTATAGTTCGGCTTAGGTTTGTAGAGGATCTCGACGGGTGCAAAGACGGGCGTCGCTGCCGCCTGACGCGCCATTGCAGGAGATTGGGAAGCGGCTACGATTGACTCGCCGAATGCGCCAGTATAAACATTTCCACCGCCGCGTGCTGTCCCGCCTGAGCTTCCGCCGGTTTCTCCCCCATTGCCAAATGAAGTCTGGCGCACTTCGCCCAGACTGCCATGTCCTCGGCCTCCCGCAGTACCACTCCCTTTCGGGGAATCGAATGAACCAACCTTCGCCATCATGACACCTGCCTGCGACGCATTTTGTGAGGCACGGATTCCATTCGGATCGCCGAAGCCGCCCACCTTCAATTCTTTGGGCGCGGGCTGCGCCTTGGCCGCCTCAACACTTTCAAACGTTCCAGTTCGAACCGGCGGTTTCGGAGCCGGCGGCTCGACTTCGGGTTGCAACACAGGTTTGACCGGGGTCACCGGACTAATATTCTTGATCTCCGCCGCGGCGGCCAAAACTGGCCGTTTCACCTCTACCGGTTTGACTTCGGGAGGCTTGATAGCCGGAAGGGGTCGCGGTTTCAGTTCGGTTTTTGTGGTAACTTGCGAAGGAGAAATATGCTGGATCTGTGGTATTTTTGACTGCAATTGCGGAATCTGAGGAGCAATAAGAGCGATATCGCTGGCGGGATGCTTCATTTGATTCCGAAGGGCCGGGAATGTAATTAAAAGCAACGCCAAAATCAGGAAGCCATGTACAACGCTGCTTGTCACATAACTGCGCCACGAAGGCGACGGAACGCGTGTCGTATTGAAAAGAGTTTGGCTCAATATCCGATTACTTGATTTCTTTTCTGCAACCATAGTTGGCCTAATTTAATCCTTCCATGATCGATGGCTGGAATTGGCAGCTTTGCCCGTTCGGAATCGGGCCAAAGACAATAGTCTCGAAATGAAAAGACGCTCGTACTGAAAGCGCCAAGAAATTGACGCTCCAAACCACTAAGATAGCGCAGTTCCCCGCGCCGAAGTGGGCCGGATCACTGTCGGGCCAAGACGTTCGGGTATACTCGGAGGAACACAATTTCTCGCTGGAGTGGCGGAACTGGCAGACGCACGGGACTCAAAATCCCGCGGGATTCACTTCTCATGTGGGTTCGACCCCCACCTCCAGCACCACCTTGTTTTCAAGTACTTAGATATTTTTTCGATCTTTGGCGTGTAATGGCGTGTAACGCGCATCGATGCGTGCATGCCGCCCACGCTTTATCGTCGTCATCGCACGGGCTGCGAAGCCTCACGGCCGGAAGGGTCCTTTACAGGAGAGTTTGAGGAGAGCCGCAGAGGCGCTAAACGCTGCTCCTGCGTCATTCACGCCTCGGGGACACTCGCGGGAAAATTTAACCGTAAGCGAACCGGGTGTTTCAAATGGGACGAAGCGCGCGTCCTCGCGGCGCAATGGGAAGCGTTTGGCCAGTGGGATGGCTCCATGCAACCACCACAGCCACCGCCGCACCATCCGGCGTGACCATCGCGGAAGCGGCCGAAGCTACGTCGCTAAATGTCGGAATCGCGGCATCCAACCGGCGACACTTAACAAGTATCTGACCTTTATCAAGCAGCTCCGCGCCTATTGCGACGCGCGCGGTTACGTCTTCATCGATCAGCTTGGCATTGCCGATATGGACCGTTTCTATGCTTTATTGAAAGACCGCAAGCGGGCGAAAGCCAAGAAGTTGGAGCGGCTGAAATCCTTCGTGCAGTTTTGCCTGAAACGCGAGTGGCTGAGCAAAGATATTGGGGAAGATCTGGAAGCGCCAGAGGGCTCCTCTATTCCAGCGCATAAGTCGCCCTTCACCGACGCCGAGCTGGAGCGTATATTTTCGGTTTGCGACCAACTACGCCCGTTGCCGCCCGGCCCCCGGTCACCGGGAGTGGAGCGGCGACGATGTGAACGATTTCATTCTGCTCTCCATTTACACCGGCCTGCGCATCTCGGACGTGGCGACGTTCGACATCACAAAGCGCCTGAAAGGCAATGATGTTTTTTTGCGAATGCATAAAACCCGCAAGGAGCTTTATACCTGGTTACGGGACTGGCTTGTGGCGCGGTTGCGCGAACGGGAGAGAAGCCACGGGCCGCTGATTTTTCGCAACGGTAACAGCCTGGTCATGCGAACGATGGCAGAGTTATGGCGCGTCAAGATTGCCAAGGTATTCGCGCTTGCCGGGCCATTTGAGGAGCGCCCGACGCCCCACCTCTTTCGCCACACCTTTGTCCGCGTCCTTTTAGATTAGAAAAGGGCGTCCCTGTGGCCGATGTAGCCGAGCTTATCGGTGATACGGAGGAAATGGTGAGGCGGCACTATGCCCGCTGGGTGCCGGAGCGCCAAGCACGACTCACGAATATTCTCAAGCAGGCGTTCGCAGACAAAGCCACGGCGAAGGTGGTGGCCATTCGTTGATTCACGCTGCTTCAATGGGGTGGAACGGGGTTTCTTTCGTGACCTGCACGATGTTCAAAAGCCTAGCGAAATGCAATCCCACAGCGTCTTCGCCACCTTTACTGAGAAAATCCTCCATCGAGAGCGCGATTCGATATCCCGCGAAAATCGCACTTCCAGGACGCTAAGGGTACGTTCTCACAATCAATTGATCAAGCTGTTGAAAGCGTTGACAGTTATCGGGCAAATTCCTAAATTGAGACAATATAAGGGAGATTCCGATGACGCACCTAAAACCTGTTCATGAGCAGCTTGTTCAGGAGGCCCTAAGTTCCGGTCGGTACAGCAGCGTGGATGAATTTCTCGACGAGGCGTCTCCGTCTGGAACTCCCCGTCGCGATCCTTGGGCACCGCCGACACCTGGCTCTTGCTGATCTCCAGACCGCACAACGCTTCGGTGATGTCACGCACCTTGCGTGTCGACACCCCTTCCACGTACATCTGCGTGATCGCCAGCACCAGCGCTTTCTCACTGCGCTGATAGCGCTCGAACAGCGCTGGCGCAGAAGCTGGATGGCGAAGTGGAGCAATGGCGCGAGCGGCCGATCGAGAAAGTGTTTCCGTACCTGATGATCGATGCGCGGTACGAGAAAGTGCGGCGTGGGGGTGAGGTAATCAGCCAAGGCGTGTTGCTGGCGGTCGGTGTCAGCGAAGACGGTTACCGGGAAGTGCTCGGCGTGTGGGTGGCCGATTCGGAAAGTGAGGCCAGCTGAGGCGAGGTATTCAGCGACCTGAGCCGGCGTGGGCTACGTGGTGTGCGCTACGTGGTGTCGGACGATCATCAGGGCATGCTGCGCGCCATCGAACAGCATTTTCAAGGCGTGGCCTGGCAGCGTTGCCAGGTGCACTTTGTGCGCAATATCCTGAACCACACGGCGGCCCGCGAGAAAGCAGCCGTGCTGGCCCAGTTGAAGACCATCAAGCTCGAACTCGATAACGCGTAACCTTACCTTGGCGCGGTCTTCAGCGCCGGTATTGCCTTCGCCATTGCTGGGCTACCTCCAAATTGCTTTGCGGAGGAACAATTTTCAGGCTGCCACGAAAAAGTGAAGAAATGTTTTACGCAGGGAAGCGTCGCGTATCCGCTGTCTCGTTCCCTCCTACCGAGGCCGTACCGGGAGGTTTTCCCGTATACCGGAAACACCGGCAAGCTCCCGCAGAAAGAGGCTCGCCGTCTTGTGCATTTCCGCTCCGGCGTGTAATGGTGCATGGCAACGATGGCAATTTTGGGATTCCAGGCAACGTAGAATCTACAACTTACAGAATCAAAAAGAGGAGCTGAGGTTCGACCCCCACCTCCAGCACCATAGATAATCCAATAGCTTATGAAGAAACGGGCGCATTCGTCGGGCAATATCGGACAACCCGATGTAAAACGAGGTATGGCGCTCAACCTCTATCGCCGCGACTGCAAATCTGGCCATCCTGAAGAGTCCCGCACAGGCGAATTCGAGGAGCGTAAGAAGGGCCATAAGCGTTGCGATTGTCCCATCTTCTGCTCGGGGACGTTGCAGAAGCGCTTTCGCCGTCAAAGTAGCGGTAGCTGGGAATGGGACGATGCCAAGGCTATCGTGGGCTAGTGGGAAGCGGCGCGAAGTTGGAACAGCGCTGATCGAGAAGCACCAGACGCGCTTTGAGGGCTTCGATGCGAAGATTCTGTCGATGTATGCGCTGGGCATGACGGTACGCGATATTCAAGGGCATCTGCAGGAGATGTACGGCGTGGAAGTGAGCGCGGCGCTGATCTCGGAGGTGACCGACAGCATCATGGAAGAGGTTAAGGCGTGGCAGGACCGGCCGCTGGAGGCGCGCTGTACCCGATCGTGTACCTGGACGCGCTGATGGTGCGCATGCGCCAGGACGGCAAGGTGGAAAACCGGGCGGTTTACACGGCCATCGGCATCAACCTGGAAGGGCAGAAGTCGGTGCTGGGGTTATGGGCCAACGGCAGCGAGGGCGCCAAGTACTGGATGTCGGTGCTGATGAACCTGAAGAACCGCGGCAGGAAGGATGCCTTCGTGATTTGCACCGATGGCCTGAAAGGCTTTCCGGAAGCGATTGAGGCGATCTTTCCGAGTACGCTGGTGCAGACCTGCATTGTGCATTTGATCCGCGCGAGTTTGCAATTTGTGAACTGGAAGGAACGCAAGAGCCTGGCCGCTGATCTGAAGATGATCTACCGCGCCCCGACGGTGGAGCGGGCCGAAGCGGAATTGGCCGAGTTCCGGCGCAAGTATCCCAAGCACCAGGTGGTGGCCGACGTGTGGGAACGGAGCTGGCAGCGAGTGATACCGTTTTTTGATTTTCCGCAAGAGATTCGGAAGATCATTTATACGACCAACGCGGTGGAGTCGCTGCACATGACGCTGCGCAAGGTAACGAAAAACCGAGGCTCGTTCCCGACCCAGGAGGCGGCGATCAAGCTGCTGTATTTAGCCCTGCAGAACGTGTCGAAGAAGTGGCACACGGTCCAGGGCTGGCGCGAGGCGCTCCGTCAATTTGCGATCCGCTGGCCGGAGCGCATCGAACAGGCTCGGGCGGCATGAAGCAGCAATCGTTGCGTGACGATATCCCTGGCGATGGCACTGATGAGACCGCTCCCGGAAACCAGCCTGCGGCAGCGAGGAATTGAATCCCCTTTCCCGTTTCCCCTAACGGGGAAAGCCGGGGCGGGAAGGTTCCCCCCACGCCGCACGCACGCCGCTGGCCAGCTAAAAACGCTGGCTGGCGTCGCTGCCATCGGCTCCCCCCACAAGAGGGCTGTCGCCC
>JALYVD010000050.1 GCA_030853405.1 Acidobacteriota bacterium
CGGCCATCCTGATCCGAGGCATCAGCGAATCGGCCCGCTTTAACGACATAATCGTGATTCTCAAGGTCGCTGTAGTGATCTTCTTCATAGGAATCGGCTACTTCTTCATTAATTATCGGAACTATCATCCTTTTCTTCCCCCCAATACCGGGCACTTCGGAGCCTTTGGGTGGTCGGGAATACTAGCGGGAGCCGGGCAAATCTTCTTCGCTTATATCGGCTTCGATGCCGTGTCTACCGCCGCGCAGGAAGCCAAGAATCCCAAGCGCGATATGCCGATCGGCATTATTGGATCTCTTCTCATCTGCACCGTGTTGTACATCCTTTACTCACTCGTGCTCACCGGAATCGTAAATTACCGGGAACTCGACGTACCTGCCCCGCTGGCAGTCGCGGTCGATCGGATGAAGAACCTGCCCTGGGTTGGATTCCTGATGAAGCTGGGTTCCCTTTGCGGGCTTACCTCCGTGATGCTCGTGATGCTGCTCGGCCAATCCCGCGTTTTCTATTCCATGTCGAACGACGGACTTCTGCCGAAGCTTTTCTCCGAAGTTCATTCCCGGTTCAAAACACCCTGGAAGTCGAATCTGGTGTTGCTGATATTTGTTTCGGTGGGAGCTGCATTCACGCCTATCGACCGCCTCGGGAATCTCACCAGTATCGGGACGCTGTTTGCATTTGTGGTCGTCTGCATCGGGATCATAATTATGCGAAAGACGCAGCCGGATTTGCCGCGGCCCTTTCGGACTCCTTTTGTTCCGTGGCTGCCGATCATGGGAATCATCGTCAATCTCGGCCTGATGGCAGGACTCGGGATCATTACATGGAGTGCATTTCTGATCTGGATGGCGATCGGCCTGGTCGTTTATTTCACGTATAGCCGGAAAACAAGCGCGCTGCAGAATCCCGAGCGCCTCCTGCCTCAATATGACCGGCGCTAGCGTCTGTACCTGAAGGCGCCAATGGGCTTTAATTCTCTTTTGAAATTCGGCGGTGTATTCACGGTCAGTTCGCTCCTGGCATGGCCGCAGACGGCGGTGCAGCCAATCGTGCTGCAAGACGTACGCATGATCGACGGTACCGGCCAGCCGCCGCGCGACCACATGCAGATCACGATTGAGGGATCCAAAATCACGGAAATCCGGTCCGCGCTATTACGAATTGCATTTCCGCCGAACGCCAAGATCCTCAATTTGGAAGGGAAAACAGTGATGCCCGGGATTATCGATGGGCACGGACACCTGGGGCTCGTGAAGGGGATTTCAGTCAGCCCGGAGAATTATACTCCGGAGAACATCGAAAGCCAACTCAACCAGTACGAGCGCTATGGCGTGACCACCATGATTTCGCTCGGGATGAATAAGGACCTTCTCTATCGCCTCAAAAGAGAACAGGGAGAAGGGCAACTAGGCGGGGCGGCCATTCTAACTGCGGACAGGGGGCTCGGCTCGCCGGGCGGGATGCCGCCGGTTAAGGTTGGTCCGGATCAACTATATCGTCCGGGAACCGCCGAGGAAGCGCGCAAGGACGTAGATGAAATGGCGGAGCGGCACCCGGATCTGATCAAAATTTGGGTAGACGATAGTCTCGGGAAGCTCCCGAAGCAAACGCCCGAGGTTTACGCGGCTGCCATCGACGAGACGCATAAGAAGGGGCTGCGCATTGCGGCCCATGTTTACTATCAGGCAGACGCGAAGGGGCTTGTCGAAGATGGCGTCGATATTCTTGCACATAGCATCCGCGACGAAGCGATCGACGCCGGTACGGTCACTGCGATCAAGAGCAAGGCCGTGTACTACATTCCCACCTTGCAGCTTGAGGAATCCTTTTACGCTTACGCGGATCATCCGGCCTGGATGGACGCGGCTTTCTTCAAGAGCGCTCTCAGCCCGGCGCTGGCCGCGCAGCTCGCATCAGCGGAATACCGCTCGAAGGTCGAGTCGGATCCGGCTACAGCCGTGCACAAACAGGCGTTTCAAACGGCCATGGCGAATCTCAAGACGCTCATGAATGCCGGCGCCCGGATTAGCTTCGGCACGGATTCAGGTGCGAATCCCTATCGCATTCAGGGGTGGGCTGAGCATCGCGAGCTGGAGTTAATGGTGGAGGCCGGGATGACTCCGCTGCAGGCGATACAAAGCGCCACAGCCGTAAACGCCGAAATGCTGAATATTGGAGGCAAAACAGGCACCATCGAGAAGGGGAAGCAAGCCGATCTGATTGTGCTCGACGCGGATCCGGCGGTGCAGATTACGAACACACGCGGAATTCACATGGTTTTCCATAACGGTAAGCGGGTCGGGCAGTAGCAAGGAGTACAGGTTCCATCTGTATGATGGTCTGTATGCAGCAGATCAATATTAATGTCACTCCTGAGTTCGAGAACGATTTGCAATCCTACATGCGGATAACCGGACTGAAGCAGAAGTCTGAAGCTATACGGCTAGCAGTGAAAAAGGCGCTCGAGCGCGAGGCGCCATCTCAGCAGTTGGACTTCCGTGAATGGCTAGGGCTCGGATTGAAAGCTCCAATGAGGAAAAAGAGAAAGTTTGCGGGCGAGGATGAGCTTTGGTCGTAGACACTTCAGCCCTGCTGGCTGTTTTTTTCAACGAATTCCATGGGCCGTGGGTAGTAGACCGCTTGACGCAATCCAAAACCGCTCTGCGAATGAGTAGCGTAAATTACGCAGAGACATTGATACTCATAAAAGATCGTCAGCCAGAACTGTTCGAGAACTTGCGCGAGCGGATCGTGCTGTCACCGATTCGGATCGTGCCGCCCAGCCAGGAGCAGGCCGAAATTGCAGCGGATGCCAGGTTGCGGTACCCGCTAAATCTGGGCGACTGTTTCGCGTATGCGCTAGCGAAAGAGGAAGGTATCGCGCTCTTGACGCTGGATCGGGATTTTCGCCGGACCGATCTGGAGTTAGTATTACCTCGAACACGCGAGCGAATTTGAAACGTGCCGGCGGCGCTTGCACGAGCAACGGAATGATTTTCCGATGAAGCGCATAAGAGTGCTTACGGTGATCGACGGGCTCGGGTTTGCGGGTGGCGAAAGCCGTATCTTGAGCATGAGCCGGGGATTCGATCGCGAGCGCTTTGAGCATTCTGTTTTGACCGTTAATCCCGAATGTTATTCGGGGGCGGACGAATTTGCGGCACGGCGGACGCAGTACGTGCAAGCGGGTGTGAGAATCGATGACCTCTCCGAGGCGGCTCCAGCACAGCTTCGCGCGCCAGGCGGAATCGCGGGCAAGGTTTACC
>JALYVD010000055.1 GCA_030853405.1 Acidobacteriota bacterium
AGTAAACAGTCTAGACAAAGCGTGCTGATAGCGTTCTTAGCAACAGTAACTATCATTGGTGTTTCGTCCAGCTTCAAAACAGCGGATCAACCTGGGAGAGAGTTCAAGCTGGAAGCGAAGTCGGCTGCATTCTGGAGACTTATCGATTCAAATGCAAAGCTCACGCGAGTAGCTACCGGCTTCGGTTTTACTGAAGGACCGGTCTGGGACCGATCTGGATTTCTCTATGTCAGCGACGAGGAACAGAACAAGATCTATCGCGTTTATCCCGACGGGCGGCGAGAAACTGCTATTGCTTTGCAAGATCCCGACGGCAATACGTTCGACCGGAAACAGCATCTCCTCGATTGCGCCAGTATCTTACGCGCGATAATTCGGGTGAACGCGGCCGGGCAATATACAATTCTGGCCGACCGTTTTGAAGGGCATCGCTTTAACAGCCCGAACGACGTGGTTGCCGGTCCAGATGGCGCCATCTATTTCACAGATCCCACTCTCGATTTGCCCAAAGGGGAGAAACAAGAACTTCCGTTCCAGGGAGTGTACCGGTTGGACACGAACGGCGCCGTGCGTTTGTTAATTAAGGACATGGCGCAGCCGAATGGTCTGGCGTTTTCGCCCGATGGCAGACATCTGTACGTAGACGACAGTGAGCGAAAAGATATTCGTGTTTTCGATTTCGCCCCCGATGCCACGGTCACCAACGAACGGCGCTTCGGCGACGAGAATGAGCCCGGCGGCGTGCCCGACGGGATGAGAGTGGACCAGGCGGGATACCTTTACGTGGTAGGGCCGAAGGGGATTTGGGCGTGGGATGCACAAGGGAATCACATCGGCACCATTGTGGTTCCAGAACAACCTGCAAATCTGGCCTGGGGTGAAAAGGATTATTCGACGCTATACATCACTGCGGCCACCTCGGTCTACAAAATTCAGACCAAGGTGCATGGATTCATGCCAAACTTGAAGTGATTTTGCTGTGATTGGACGGGAGGACATATGCAAAGTGATCGCAGAAAGTTCGTACAGGGCGCATTTCTGGGCGCCGCAACCGCCTTGGCGCAATCGAAGAGCAATGCTTCGGAAGCAAAGGCACTCGGCATTCCGGGTCCTTATCCGGGACAAGTAATCGCGGTTGAACATCCCGGCTGCATTGTCGCCGGAATGTATCAACCGGAGCCGGTCAGTCAGATGATGCAGCGAGGAATGCAAGAACTCACAGGCGCGCCCGGGTGGCAAGATGCGTGGCGTTCCCTGTTTGAAAAAGGCGATGTCGTCGGCATCAAAGTAAGTCCCGTGGGCGGTCCCAAGCTATGTTCCGACGCTTCCGTTCTGCACTCGATCATTGATGGACTGAATGCGGCAGGTGTCTCGAATAGCAACATCATCGTGTTCAACCGCTACAGAGAGGAGGCGATGGTTGCGGGGATGGATAAGTGGCTTCCAACAGGAGTCCGATTCGAGGCTGCTTCACCAAGGTACGACGAAATCCAACTGGACATGGGCGGCTATGACGAGAACCATTACATGGAAATGCCAATCGTGAAGGCGGGCGACGATCCGAAGGACCCGCGCTCACGGCGTTCTTATTTGGCAAAGGTTGTCAGCACCCAGGTGAACAAAGTCATCAATCTTCCAGTGCTGAAGCATCACCAATCGGCGGGCGTCACGATCACTCTGAAGAATATATCGCATGGTTTCGTGAACAATGTAAACCGGTCTCACATGACGCCCACCGCGAATGCCTGCGGGATGTTCATACCGTCGGTTGTGAGCTTGCCCATTATTCGCCAGAAGGTGGTTTTGCATATAGTAGATGCCGTGAGGGCGTCTTATCACGGCGGCCCTCAGTACAAACCACAGTATGTTTGGGAGCCTAAGACGATTTATTTCGGAACAGATCCGGTGGCTTTGGATAAGACGGGTTGGAAAGTTATCGACGCGAAACGGAAAGATGTGGGAATGGCGTCTGTCGCGCTTTCAAAACCGGATGGAGCGAGTCACTTTCTGAACTGCCAGGTGGAGCACATTGAGATAGCCGGAATGATGGGCCTCGGCCGGTTCGACGATGACAAAATTAATGTGAAGCAGGTCAGGCTAGCATAATTTAATCAATAAGATGAGATCTCAAATCCTTGTTTCATCAGTTACTGCGCTAGTGATAAGTCTTGGAGTTTTTTCCATGAGCGCCCAAACTCAATATGACCTGCTGTTACAAGGCGGGCACGTCATTGACGCGAAGAACCATATCAGCGAGGTTCGCGACGTCGCGATTAAAGACGGAACGATTGCGGCCGTCCAAGCCCACATCGATCCGTCCAAAGCGCTAAAGACAGTTGACGTAAAAGGCCTGTATGTGACACCCGGGCTGATCGACATTCACGTCCACGTTTATGCGAGCACAGGCGAGGCCAAATCCTATGCGGGCGACAATGGCGTTTGGCCGGACGGCTTCACATTCAGAAATGGGGTCACGACTGTAGCCGACGCCGGCTCATCCGGATACAAAAATTTCGAAGATTTTAAAGAGCACATCATCAATCGGTCCAAGACGCGCGTGCTGGCCTTTCTGAATATCGTTGGAGCCGGTATGCGCGGCCCGAAGTATGAGAACAATCTGGCGGACATGGAGGCGGAACCCGCCGCGGCGATGGCGAAGAAGTATCCAGGACTGATTATCGGAATTAAGACGGCCCATTACGAAGGTCCCGAATGGACGCCCGTGGAGCACGCGGTCCAGGCCGGAACCATGGCGAACATTCCGGTGATGGTCGATTTCGGAGCTAACAGGCCAGAGCGGCCCATCTCGGTTTTACTCACTCAGAAGTTGCGTCCCGGGGACATTTACACACACTGCTTCTCCGGTTTAAGAAATGAACTGGAACCCAACGGCAAACTGAATCCGGGGATGTGGGAAGGCAGAAAACGCGGAGTTATTTTCGACGTGGGACATGGCGGCGGAAGTTTCGCGTGGCGAGTCGCCGTCCCCGCGATTCATCAGGGCTTTTTGCCCGATTCGATCTCGACGGATCTTCATATCGGAAGCATGAACGCAGGCATGAAGGACATGCTGAACGTAATGGACAAATTTCTGGCTCTTGGGCTCTCGGTGGATGACGTGATTGTACGGTCAACCTGGAATCCGGCGCACGAAATACATCACGATGAACTGGGAAATCTGTCCGTTGGATCGCCGGCCGATGTTGCGGTGTTGCGCGTTTCGGACGGCGATTTTGGCTTTACGGATATGTATGGCGCGCGGATGCGTGGAAACAAGAAGTTCGTGTGCGAGATGACCGTACGCACGGGAAAGGTAGTCTACGATCTGAACGGCATCAGCCGCCCGGACTGGAAGACGCTGCCGGCGAACTACACGGAGATCGGCGATCCAAGGTGGGACGGGCTGAATCCGGCCCATCGCGGCCATAACGAGGAAGAGTCTCCCTCCTCCCATTGATAGCAGTGGGAGCGGCAGCGGAGTTTGTCAGATATAAGCGATGACGTCGATTTCGACCAGCGATTTGCCGGGCACGCCTGCTACCGAGACAGTGGTTCTGACGGGCGGCTCCGCGCCAAACCGGCCTTTGAAGACTTCGTTCATTCCCTGATAGTCTTTCAGATCGGCGAGATACACCTGAGCTTTCAAGACCTTGTCCATGGATGAGCCGCAGGCTTCTAGTTGTTTTTGAATTTCGTCGAGAACGTGTTTTGTATGCGCCTTGATATCGCCTTCGAAATGAGCGCCAACGCCCGAGAGGAACAACAGATTTCCGAGCGAAACGGCGGGACTGAAAAGTGGCGCTTTTTCCGGTGCTTTACCGTTTTCCCACCAGACCTTCTTTGTAGGACCGCTTTGCGCGGCCGCAGTTCCCGCAACCACCGTGGAAGCCGCGACGGCGGCAACCGCTCCCTTGCCGATGAAACCTCTTCTGTTTGTTTTGCTCATGTTTCTACTTTGCTCCTTTTGCATCCTACATTAGACAGGAAACACCTTTCCAGATGAAAGCACGATTTCGAAGTATCTCGCTGGCCGCGCTGATTGCAATTGCTTCGTACGCATCCGGGGCGGACTTACAGCAACAAGTACAGGCGATTGCATCGCAGCATCACGGCGGCGTTTCTCTGTTCGCCGAAGATCTGAATACCGGCAGGACTGTCGCGATCCAACCCGACAAGCCGGTTACGACGGCTAGCGTGATCAAGCTTGCGATTCTGTTCGATGCTCTGGAACAGGTTCGATCCGGCAAGGTGAAGTTTGACGACCACATCACTCTCCAGAAAACAGATCAAGTGGGCGGATCGGGCCTGCTGCTGTTTATGGATACACCGCTGGAACTCACGCTCAAAGATGTGCTGACACTGATGGTCGTCATGAGCGATAACACGGCAACGAACCTCGTCATCGACCACCTCGGCCTTAAGAACATCGATGATTGCATCCGCTGGATGGGTTTACGGGACACGTATCTTTACAAAAAAGTCTTTGTGCCCGCTACTGAGTCGCTGCCATCGCCGTTGCGGGAAGAACAGAAGAAATTCGGACTTGGAAAAACCACCGCGCGCGAAATGGCGAAGGTGATGGAACGCATTTACCGGTGCCAACTTGCCGCACCCGGCGAGCCCGCGCAGCCCGGGGATGTTGCGCTCTGCGCGACGGCAATGACAATGCTTGGGAACCAGTTCTACCGCGGATCCATACCGCGCTACCTTGACGGATGGGATGCTCCGGGAACCGGCTCCGGCACGGCTGTAGGAAACAAGAGCGGCTCGCTCGACGAGGTGCGGAACGACGTGGCGCTGGCCGCTTCAAAACGCGGGCCAATCGTGATCTCGGCGTTCACTTTCGACAACAAAAGTCAAAGCTGGCAATCCGATAACGAAGGTGAGATTACGATCGCTAAACTTGCAAAGGCGATTGTCGAGGCGTGGTCACCGGAGGGGCTTGCCCCGAACGAGTACAAAGCCCACCCGGCGCCCTTCTGAGCGGTTATGGCGCTCGTAAGCCAAATCTTACTTGGCTCTACTTAAGCTTTTTCAGCAGAGCGATCTGCCCGGCGTGATAGGCCGAGTGTTGAATAACGCCATGAAGTAAAACGTAGAAGGTCTGGGCTTCCGTGGCTGGAGCGCTCTCCTGCAACCGCTCTTCAGGAAACTTGAGAATCGCCTGTTCAAGAGCATCGGTCTCGGTCTCGAGAGAGGACAGCGCATCGTTCCAGGAATCGGCCATCGGCGGCCAATCTTCCGCTGCATCCATATCGCGGGTGTGCGTTGCCGAAAGGCGTTCCCTAGCGATCCGAAGCCAACCGGCGATATGTAAAACCAAATCCCAGATCGTGTGTGCGTCCGTCAAGCCGCGCCTTCGCGCATGCTCTTCGCCGATATCGCTAAGGAGTTCCTTCAAGGGCGGCCCAAGCCAGGAAGGCCCCTCATAAAAGAGGCGGAGTTGGCGCGCGATGCGTTCTGTTTCCGTGCCCGCCTGTTTCATCGGCATGATTGCCCGCTTTAGTTCTCCGCTTCCACTTTCTGCTCTCGATACTGGCCGATGTGCTCGTAGACTTCGTGCGGAAATTCCAAGTCTTTGTAGAGATTGCAGGAATCCGGGTTCTCGGGATTGGGGCAAATCGGAAATCCCTGCTTTTGCATCCATTCCATTACCCTCTCGCGGCGCGGCGGATTGTAGTTACGTTGTTCTACTTGCTGGATTAGCGAACGCGCTTTTGCCTCATCACAGTCTTTGTCCTTCGTCATCCACGCCACAAGTTCGTCATTCTCGAGAAAGTGACGCGCGCCCATGATGAATACCAAGCGCCCGTAATGCCCAATGTCTTGGCCCTGGTCCAAGGCATCCATTAGGTGCTTCATCATTTCGTCTCGCTGGAGTTGTTCGACTGCCGGCATTTATACGCTCCTGCACGTTCGACTCATCCAGGCAGCTCAGAGTTACGCAGTTTCTTCGCCTGAAAAGGCGCTTCCCTCCTCGATCAGATGCCCGGCATGCGAAACGTGAAACGAGTCTCCTCGTCGTTTGACTGAACCCCTAGCGTGCCGGCATGAGCCACGGCAATCTCGTGCGCTATATAGAGCCCCAGGCCCAGCCCCTCCCGGTCTTGTAGCACCGCGCTGCGATAAAAGGGCTGGAACAGACGCTCCAAAGCCGCCGGTGGAATAGGCTTTCCGGCGTTGGCGACCGAGAGTTCAAAGCCGTCCGCTCCGCTCAGGGCCTGGACTCGGACCGGCTGATCCACGGAACCATAAGTAAGTGCGTTGCTCAGCAGATTGGAGAAGAGTTGAGCCATGCGGCCCCGGTCGCAATTGATTGGCTCGGCCAGTTTGAACGCTGTTTCCACAACCCGGTCCGGCCAGCTGGCCTTCAGTTCGGCGATGACCGCCCGAAGCACCGGTTCCAAAGGTTCGTTTGCGTCGCGGCTCAAATTCAGACCGCCTCCCAGCCGGCCACGCGCGAGATCCAGCAGGTTATCGATCAGCGCCTGCATTCGCGAGGCACTGTCTCGTATGATGCCGGCCATTTTGACCGCACGCTCATCGAGAGGAGTCTTCAGCAACAGGTCCGCGAAGCATGTGATAGCGCGCATCGGGGTGCGCAGATCATGTCCAAGTACGGCAACGAACTGTTCGTGCAATTCCGAGAGCGAGCGTTCCTCCACAAGAGCCGATTCAGTTACAGCCAGTTTCCGGCCGGCATCAAGGTGTTTAGCGATGAGTTCGGCAAACAGCCGAAACATGCCCAGTGTTTCGGGCGTCTTAACGCGGGCGGGGCGCGGATCGATAGCGCACAAGGTACCGAAGAAGGATCCGTCCGCCAGGATGATAGGCACCGAGATATAACTTTGAAAGCCATACATCGCGGGCGTTGGATGTCTGCACCAGGCGTTGTCTTCCGCAACGTTATCGATCACGACGGGCTCCCGGCTCTGCCGGATTTCGTAACAGATCGTTGTCTCGATACTCAGTTCGCCCCCTGGCCTGAGACCGAAGTCGATTTCATCACGCACACTGCAGGCAATCCAGCGGTCCTCGGTCACACGGGCGACCGCCGCGAACCCCATCCCGGTCGTGCGGCACACAACTTCCAGGATCGTGGGAACCGCTTCTATCCGGCTCACCCTTTCAACATCGG
>JALYVD010000062.1 GCA_030853405.1 Acidobacteriota bacterium
CGCTTTGAAGATTCTTCTCGATAGATTGGAGCTGCTCCACGCTGGTGCGGCTCGAAGCGCTGACCGACGCGATAGTCTCGGTCATGACGGAAAGAATGCCGCGAAACTCATTTCTGAAGGACAGTGAGGTCCGGCTTGCGCGCCGGTTGTACTCCTCCAGAGCGTGCAGGACTACCCCGACTTTAATGAGGACATCTTCCGGGCTGCAGTTGTCCGTCAGGCCCAACGCAACATCTTCGACGCTCTTGCGGAACTGGTTCAGGTCTTCCGGGTCCGATTCAACGGCGTGTCGAGATATACCCAGAAGCAAAGGCTTCAGGTAGCGCACGAATCCCTCGTTTTTTTGATCTATCAGCTTTCGCAGCGAGAGCATGTCAAATTCAGGCGTCGCCCTCCTCACGCAGTCCAAGGCGCTGACGAAAGACCTACAAGTTGTTAGTGCGAACGGGGTGGGTTGTTCTCTTGTTAAAGGTTTTATCCGAAACGTGAACGGGACAGCAGGTCAAGGACGGCAGTCGAGAAACGGCGTCGAATGAAATCAGTCCCTTAGGTATTTCGCCGATGATGGCCCAGCATCTGCTTCTGTCCTCCCGCCTGTCGGTAAGTGCGAGATAGCCACGACGGGCAAGTGAACGAAAGGGAAACACAGAAATGCCATTAGAAACTTACGGAGACATCCGAAAAGCGGTGACGGCTGACAAATTGGACTGGACCGTCAGTCCGCAGTTTAGTGATGAAACGCCCATTGTCCGAAGGAGTTTGGGCGCGGTAACAGAAAACCTGGTTAAGGCGGTGAATGTCCCCCCGTGGATGTCGCTGAGAAGGTGCGGCAATTCCTGCCGGCGAATCCATTTTTGCTGAATGAGCTGCTGTCGATTGGCATCATCACAGAGTTGCCAGTCGAATTGAAGATTGGGAGCCTGCCACACCAAGCTCTGACGCCGTCGGCGGTGGCAACACCGCACGGGACACGGACGGTGGTTGATTGGCGCAATCGATGGGGCACGTCGTGGGTGACGGGGATACGCGACCAAGACCCGTGCGAACACTGCTGGACGTTCGCACCGGTGGCGTTGGCTGAAAGCATGGTTCGCATTGAGCACTCACTATGGTGCATCCGCTCGGAAGGCGACGTTTTGGGCGGGATGGGAACGAAATGCGGACAATGCGGCGATCCCACAAACGCGTTGAACTGGATGGCGGCTAATGGCGTTGCCGATCCAGGTTGCTTCCCGTGGCCCGCGCCCGGCAGCCGGAATAGCAATTACTTTGTGCCAGGGCCGAGCACCTGCGGGGGCGGTTCCATGATTGCTCCGGTCTACACGCCCACAAAGGATCGATCCGGGCGCACAGTCAGAATCGGTGGGTACACAACTCTCGGGAGCATCGCGAATCAAAAGAACTGGATACAGCAAATCGGTCCGCTGGTCGTGGGTTTTGACGTTTACGACGACTTCTTCGGCTGGTCCGGATCGGCGCCGTACAAGAAAGCTAGTTCAGCCTCGTACGCGGGCGGACACATCATGACGGCGGTCGGATTCGACGACAATCTGCAGTGCTGGATTGTGAAGAATTCGTGGGGCACTGGATGGGGAAATAGCGGATGGGGGCTGATTGCGTATGGCCAATGCAGCATCGACAGCTATGCGAAGTATGGCCTGCAGGGGGCGAATCCGGATCCATGGGCAAAGCGGCGCATGCACAGCGGAGCCATGATTGAGAGCGGCGATGGAGCGACACACAGGAATTTCGAGTTGCTCGCAACCAAGGGCAACCAGATTGCACATTACTGGCGTGACAATACGGCGAACAGCCTCCCGTGGGCGCGGGCGGAGGTCTTCGGCAACGATGCGGCTGCGTGCCCGACGCTTACGGCTACGACCTACAATCGCAACTTTGAATCCGTTCATTTAACGACGGGACACCGCCTGCACCACTGGTGGTGGAACCAGACCGCTAAGAACTGGAACGACGGCGGCATTTTCGGACCCGCGGACGCGGCGGGCATACCAGGCTTTATCGAGAGCAGTTACGGGCCGGGCAATTTCGAAGTGGTCGTGCGGACGGCTGACAACAAACTCGCGCACTGGTGGCGTGACACCGCGTTCGCGTGGCACGAGGGCGTCCGCTTTGGCGCGAATGTCTCGTACAGCGGCGCGAGTCTGATTCAGGGCAGCTACGGACTTCCCGGCAATCTCGAACTGGTATGCGTTTTGCAGAGCGGGCAGATGCAGCACTTCTGGCGGCACGACGATGGCAATTTGGCGTGGACCCCCGGCGTGACCTTTGGTTCCGGCCTGGCAAGTCCGCCTTGTATGATTCAGGGTCAATACGGCATGGCAACGGAGAATGGAACCGGCAATTTTGAACTTTGCGTGGCAACGCCGGCGGGGACCGTTCAGCATTGGTGGCGCAATAATCAGGCGCCTTCGATTCCCTGGGCAATGAGCGCAACCTTTGGGCACAACGTGCAGGCGGTGGTCTCGTTGATCGAAGGCAGCTTCGGATTCAATTTGGAAGTAATTGTCCTGCGTACGGATGGCGAGCTTCAGCACTACTGGCGCGACGGAGCGGGCTGGCATGAAGGTGTCGTGATCGGCTCAATACACTAAGTCACACTGGATTCATGCGAACTCGCGTGACGCTTGCGATCGGGGAGGAGACGACGTTCTCGCTCCCCGTGAGCGGATCGAATGGTTATACCTGGTGCCGTTCTTTGGACGGATCGACGGAGGCAATCAGTCTATCTGTCTCCGGAAAACCTGCTGCCGAAGAGAGTGGGACACCCAATGCGCCCAAGGCAAGTGGCGGGACACAGTTGCTACTCATCCATGCCGAAAATCCCGGCCTCGCTAGTGTTCACTTGGAGCTGAAACGGCCCTGGTTGAAGAATGCCCCAGCTCTTGAGGAGCAGTGGATTGACGTTGAGGTGG
>JALYVD010000070.1 GCA_030853405.1 Acidobacteriota bacterium
TCCGTCGCGCCGCCGAACGTCAAGCGCTCAAACAAGCGTTCAAAGAAGCCCGCAAACCCCAGACCACGCCAGTTCCCGAGCCCACCTCCCGAACCGAAATCAACCGCGAAAATTCGCAACACAGTACCGGTCCGCGTACTCCGGAAGGCAGGGCCGCCAGCAGCCGCAACTCCTTCAAGCACGGCCTCTACTCGAAAGCGCTCGTCTACCCAGGCGAAAATCCCGCCGAACTCGACGCCCTCAAAGCCGACCTCCGTGCCGAGCACCAACCCGCCAACACCACCGAGGAGATCCTGGTCAACGAATTAGCCGAGCAGTTCTGGCATATCCGGCGCTGGCGAGAATATAAATGCCGCTTCCTTTCCGTCGAGAATTCCGATGGTGGTCTAGCCGCCGTCACAAAAATCCTGCCAGTTCTTCAGCGCTTCATGTCGGCCGCCGAACGCGGTTTCCACAAATCGCTCTCCTCTCTCCGGCAGCTCCAAAAGGACCGTGGCTTCGTTCCTCACTTTTCCGCAAACAACAACGCAGCCGAAGAAACCGAAGAGAAAACCGAAACAGCTGCTTCCGCCGGAGTTGGCTTCGTTCCACAACCGGACTCCCCTCAAAAACCCGAACCCCGCAAATATTCCGCCCGGGTCGAAGCGCGTTGGGCCGAATCCGTCAAATACGGCGACGTGGAGGCCGACGACTACGAAGTAAAAGACCTCCTCGCTGCCGACTTCGTCTATATGTACGGGGAAGAGGACTAAAAACCGGCGTGGCTTCGTTTCCCAAATCCTCGCTTCTGGTACCAAATCTTGTCCGTGAATAGATTCTGTTTGCATCGATTTTTGAAATCTGGTATTCTGCAGCCAATTCCAGGTGATCTTTAAAAAGAGGCTCGGTATCATGACTTACTTGTCCAGTGTTAGAAAGTACCTGATCGCGGTGTTAATCTTTTCGGCTCCGGTGTTTGCTCAAACCGGCCGTGGAGTCGTCACGGGTACGGTTACGGACCCGTCCAAAGCTGCCGTCCCGAAAGCGAACGTCACGTTGACGAGCGGAGCTACCGGACTGGTGCGCACTTCGGCTGCCAACGAGGCTGGAATCTATTACTTCGCCAGCATGCCAGTCGGTCCGTATCACCTCAGCGTGGAGGCTCCCGGCTTCACTACATGGGAAACGGATTTCACCCTCGAAGCTGGCCAAACCATTACAGTTGATCCCTCCGTTACCGTCGGCGCGGTGCAATCAAAGGTTGATGTGGTTGGAGCCGCGTCTCAGATTTCAACCGAGGGATCGCAGATCAGCGACATCAAAACCGCTAAGGATATACATGACCTTCCACTGAATGGACGGCAGATCAGTAATCTTTTCTCTCTCACGCCGGGCGTGGAAGGCGGCCAGAATACGGAGGGCGCCCCGAGTCCTCGCACGAATGGCATGCAAGTCGGTTCAACTGACATTTTGCTCGACGGCATGTCGTATCTGGACCGTTTCGGCGGAGGCATCTCACGCGTTCAGCCGGGCCTCGACACAATCCAGGAGTACCGCGTCGAAACGGCGGGTTCGGGTGCTGCCTTTGACACTCCGGCAACCGTCGAGCTAGTTACCAGGAGTGGTACCAACCAGTTTCACGGGGGCCTTTTTGAGACCCTCCGTAACAATTACGGCGGGTTGGCGGCGCGTGCGGTTCAGGATGGAAATACGCCATCCAAGCTGATTCGAAACGAATTCGGCAGTTTTGTCGGTGGCCCGATCGTCAGGAACAAGGCATTCTTCTTCTACGATCAGGAACTCCTGCGCCAGCGTCAGGAGGCTTTCGCCGAGGGTGGTGTACCGACGGCGGCTATGTGGGGCGGCGACCTAAGCGGCTTGACTGATCCGAATAACGATCAATACACGCTCTACAACCCGTACACCACGAATGCGAATGGAATTCGTACAGCCTTCCCGAACAATAAGATTCCGCAAAACCTTCTGGATACGCAGCTGATCAACGCGCTCCGAAGTGTAACCGCTGTACCGTCCGGGCCCACTGCGGGACAGAATCCCTTCATAGGACCTAACTTCGAGGGCTATTACCCGCAGAACACCGACACCAACTCGATCACAGGCCGCTTTGACGAGGCCTTCTCGGAGAAGAATTTGTTTTACGCGCGCTACACGCAATCGAAATTCAATTTTCTCCAAACTGGCGGCAATGCCGGTCTTCCTCCCCCGAATGTCGGCAATGGCACGGGGAGTTCTTTGCGAAGTTCCAACGTTTACAACATGGTCGCGCATTATTCACACATCTTCAGTCCTTCCTTGCTGAACGATCTCCAACTTGCGGCGATGCGCTCCGCGAACAACCAGGGTACGGGCGCCGATAACGTCAATTGGGACGCCAAGCTCGGTTTGCAGAATCCATTTGGCGCTAACGGCTGGCCTACTCTTGGCGTTTATAACAACAATATTTTCGAAGGCGGCTATCAGGATGCGGACAATCACAAAGCGCAGGATCTGACCCATTACGAAATCGACGACAACGTCACTTGGGTCAAGGGCAAGCACAGCTTCAAGTTCGGGTTTAAAGGCAGAAGCGAATACAACAATGTGGAGGAGTTGCAGCAGCCGCAAGGCTCGAACAGCTTCGATGGCACGTGGACTTCCCTGTACAGTTCCGCCAATCAGGCTGCCGTGCCTTTTACCGGCTCGGGTCTGGCCGACCTGGAACTCGGGCTGCCGGGTTACCTTTCAAACGTCTACAACCGCGGATTCTTCTACTTCCAGCAGAAGGAGATTGCTTTCTTCGGTGAAGACACCTGGAAACTTACACCCAAGCTGACGGTAAGCGCCGGTCTGCGCTGGAACTACTGGACTCCCTACAAAGAGAAATACAACCGCCTGGAAAATCTTAACCTCAATTCGCTGAGTCCCACTTCCATGCAGATCGTGCTTCCCCACAACACGACCTTGAGTACCATCCCCGGTTTGCCGGCGGGAGTGATTAACGCTTTCACCGCTCGCGGACTAACGGCCGTTTCCGCTAACTCCATCGGTTTCCCCGGCGCCCTTACGCCGAACGTCTCGACGGACTTCTCACCGCATATCGCCTTGGCTTACCGGTTGACCGACAAATGGGTGGTGCGCGGCGGCTATAACAGCTTCTATTACCCCATGCCGTTGTCGGACATTCTCCAATCGATGCGCCTCAACGCTCCACTCAATTTGCGCTATGAAAATATCCTGGATTCAAACAACGGAGCGAATTACGTCTATACCATGAGTGTCGCTCCCGCCCAGAGCGACAAGCTGCCGGGTATTGGAGGTACGGCTACCGTCAGCCCCACTACCGTTAGTAGCGGCGCACAGAATTTCCTGGCCATGGATGTCCATCATTGGAATGACGACCATTATCAGGAGTGGACGTTCACGGTCGAGCGCGAGCTTCCGATGAACATGATCCTGAAGCTCTCCTATATCGGGAATCATGGCAGCAATCTGCAACAGAGCTGGGATGAAAACGCCCCGTTATCCGTATACAACTATCAGCTTAAAACCGGCTTAGCCGCACCGCCGAATTCGCAATTGCGGCGGCTAGACCCGAACTGGAACCTGTCCGGCTTAAATGGAGTGCTGGAGCATAACGGATACTCAAACAGCAACAGCGTGCAAGCCGTCCTCGAAAAACGATTCTCGAACGGCCTCTCCTTCAACTTCTCCTACGTCTACACTCACGCCATGGGGACGAACGATCCCAATGGCTTCTCAACCAGTGGTGGTGATGGCATCAACGCCGTCTCACAGGGCAATACCTCGGCGGGAAGCACCGGCTCCGTTCCCGCTGGCAACGAAATCCTGGGCAATCCCAATCTCACGGATTCGCAACGCCTCCGCCTGCTCTACACCAATTCCAGTCAAGTGCCGCCCCAACGTATCATTTGGAACGGTGTGTACCAGCTTCCGGTTGGAAAAGGAAAGAAATTCCTGGGCAATTCGAATCGTGCGGTCGATAGTCTCCTGGGCGGATGGCAGATCTCGTTCATCGGAACCTGGGAGGGCGGCTTCTGGGAAGGGAACAACCCGGCTAATATTCAGTTCCGAAATCCGAGCCTGAAATCCAACCAGCGTCTGAACCTGGTTTATGGAGGTACCAATAGCAAGCTCTGGTTCGCGGGGTATTTCGACCCGACAAAGGCCACTGGAGTAAATCTCAACACGCTGGAGCAGCTTGTACCCGTTAACCCGGCGAATCGTGCGGTTCACCCGCTCGGCGCGAATTTCGATAACAATCTCACGCAAACGCTGGCGAATGGAAAGGTCGTATCGAACAATTTTCTGAGTGGCAACTTGAGTTTGAATGCGCGGAATTTTATGCTTGGCCCCGGTAACTGGAACCAGGATGCAACCCTGTTCAAATATTTTTCTTTCACCGAAAGAGTTCGCCTACGAATGAGCGGTGACTTCTTCAACGTCTTCAACCACCCGTGGCTAAACAACCCCGATAGCGGCACCGGTCTGATCAACCTCAGCTCACAACCGAATAGTCCGCGTATCATTCAGATTGGGGCAAGGCTTGAGTTCTAACAGCCCTGCGGAGCCACGACCGTCAGGGAGTGGTCACGAGGGCCTCACATTAAGATAGTGCACCTGCGGTTTTCTCTTACCTTTCTTCTGGCCTGGCTTTCTATGCCAGGCCAGCTTCACGCCACCACTCCGCCAGTGATTCGGCTGGATGACCAACTTGCCTCGGCAACCGTCCGGTCGTCAAACGCAGAGAGCAGCGCCACCATCGCCGAGCCGCTGATCTGGCAAAATTTCTCTTCCACATCCGACATCGCTTGGCGGTTGCTACGTGGCCGCATCGGCGTACGCAATGGCGATCTTATTGTTAAAGCGGAAAATTCCACTCCCGTCATTGGCGCTCCCGAGCAACCCGCCATCGATTGGAGCGAGTACCAGGCCATCGAGATCAGGATGTCCGCTCAGAGCGGTCGTGAAATCAAAATAAAAATCGACGGTTTCGAAGCTACGCAGCAACTCGGTCCTCCCGGCGAGTACAATTTATATCGCTTCACCCTGGCCTTCGGTTCTCCCAAGCTAGGCAGTCTTCTTGAGATCATGCCGACCGACGCTCAGAACGGCGTCGTTGCAATTCATTCCATCAAGCTGATCCCGAAATCCGCCGAGTTCGTCAAAGCTTTGGGAACAGCCGAACTGGGCAAACAAGATGAATACCGGCGCGCCGTCTACGTCCACTCACCGTCCACGGTGATCTTTCCGGTTTCTGTTCCCCCGGGTGCGCGGCTGCACTTCGGAATGGGAACCACTACGAAGGACCAAGCCGTGAAATTCCGTGTCTCCATTGAAGGAGAAGTGGCTGATGCCTTTTCTAAAACAATCCAGCAATCGGACACCTGGGACGACGCGGACGTAGACCTCTCGCGCTGGAGCGGCCGCGCCGTGAAATTGCGGTTCCAAACCGAATCGGCACACCAGGGCGATGTGGCTCTCTGGACAAATCCGCTCATAGTCATAGCCGCTAAGAAGAGCCGCCCCAACGTTTTGATTTACACCATAGATACGCTCCGCGCCGATCATTCGAGCGTCTACGGTTATGCCCGCAACACCACTCCGTTTCTTAAGAAACTCGGCGCTTCGGGTATTGTCTTTGAAGATTGTCAGGCCCAGGCAACATGGACAAAGCCCTCCATCGCGTCGTTGATGACGTCGCTCTATTCCTTCACTCACGGCATCATCGCGAATAGCGACACCATTCCCGCCGGTTCGGCGACGCTCGCCGGCCAGGTCCGCAACTCCGGATATGTGACGGCCAGCATTGTTTCCACGCCTTTTGTCGGCCGCGACACCGGCCTCGACCGGGGCTTCGATTATATGCTCGAATACCCGGTCGTCCAGCGGCGGAAGAATCCGCGGACCGACCGCGCAACCGATTCCGCCGCGCTCAATAAAGTCGTCTTCCCTTGGCTCGACCGGCACCACGATGAGTCGTTCTTTCTTTACGCGCACGCAACAGATCCCCACGCGCCCTACGATCCGCCGCCGCCCTTTGACTCCGCCTTTGCTAAACCTTCCGAAAATTCGGCTTTCGAACACGATTATTCTGGTTTTCGCACGAACCAGGAACACGGTGGAGGCGCTGTCATCAATCGTGAGATGTGTAAGAAAGCCGGACTCGATCCAGACCGTTTCATTCATCAAGCCGAAGATCGCTACGACGGAGAAATTCTTCATAACGATCACAGCTTTGAGCTGCTGATAGAAAAGCTCAGACAACTCGGGGTGCTCGACAATACGATCGTTATCGTGCTCTCCGATCATGGTGAAGAATTTTGGGATCATGGCTGGACCGCTCACGGTCAGTCCGTCTACCAGGAACTGAGCCACACTCTGCTCCTGATGTGGAACCCCACGCTTTTCCCGAAGCCGCGACGTGTCAGTGAACCCGTGCAGTTAATCGACGTCATGCCAACCGTGCTCGATCTGCTGTCGCTCAAAACCCCCTCTGTGGCCGAGGGCCAGAGCTTAGTTCCCTTAGCGCGAGGCCGGGCGTTCAAGCGCCGTGGTCTCGTCGTTTGTTCTCGTCTCGCCCTTCCCGGCGCCCAAGGACCAGTCCCCGAAAACTCGACGGACAGCTTCGGTCTTATCGATTCCCATTGGAAGTTCATCTACCGCAAGAACGCTGCTAAAGCCGGCATAAAGAAGGTCCAACTCTATGACCGCACGACGGACCGCGCCGAGAAGCACGACGTCGCGGACCAGCATCCGGACGAAGTCGAAAAAGATATCGCAACGCTCGTCGAGTGGATCGACGCTCAGAACAAACTCCGCGCTATCGTCGGCCATACCGGCACATCGCAATTGGACGAACGAACGCTTGAGCGGTTGCGCAGCCTCGGCTACATCGGTGGTCCGTGAGCGGGCGGCTCGGATCGGCGGCTGCTCTGGTCTTCGCTCTCGCCATCAGTCTAGCTGCCTGCCGTTCACGTCCAGTTCCGAAGCTGATCGTCCTCGGCATTGATGGAATGGACCCCGGCTTCGTCGAACGCCACTGGAGCGCCTTGCCTAACCTCTCCAGACTTCGTGACAAAGGGTATTTCGGCCGCCTCGAAACTACTACGCCGCCCCAGAGCCCCGTCGCCTGGTCTACGTTCATCACGGGCCTTGAACCCGCCCAGCATGGCCTGTTCGATTTCGTCCACCGCGATCCAAAAACTCTACAACCGTTTTCTTCCATGTCCCGGACCGAAGGACCGCGCTGGACTTTCCCGTTTGGGCCGTATGTCCTGCCGTTGTCCGCCTCGCACGTGATCTCGCTCCGTAAGGGCACGCCATTCTGGCAATCGTTGTCGGACCGCGGCATACCCGTAACGGTTCTGCACATGCCCACCAACTACCCGCCCGTTGCGGCTGGCAACGCACTCTCGGGAATGGGGACACCGGACCTGCGCGGCACGCTCGGTACCTTCAGCTTTTACACCGATGATCCAGAGGAGCTTTCGCATTCGGTCTCAGGCGGCCGCATCATCAAAGTTCGCATCGAGAACGGCCACGCCGTGCTGCCTGTCGAAGGGCCGCCAAACTCTCTTCGCAAAGATGAACCGTATACTTCCGTCAACCTAGTCGCCGACGTGGATCGCGAGGCCCCAGTCGCGCGTTTCGCAATAGGCGAAGATCTGACAATCCTGAAGCAAGGCGAGTGGTCCGACTGGATGGTCGCCGACTTTCCGCTTATTCCGCATCTCTCCTCGGTCCGCGGAACAATCCGCATTTTTGTGAAGCAACTTCATCCCCGCTTCGAACTCTACGTCTCTCCGGTCAATATCGATCCTGTCTCACCGGCTCTTCCCGTTTCCGCTCCATCGCATTACGCCCGCACCATCGCGCGCGAGACCGGCCGTTTCTTCACTCTCGGTATTCCGGAGGACACCTCTGCTTTACGCCAGCACGTCCTCGATCTCCCCGAGTTCCAGTCACAGACTCGGCTCGTCTTTGAAGAAGAGCGCAATCTCCTCCGCTACTCGCTGCGGCACTTCAAAAGCGGGCTGCTCTTTTTCTACTTCTCTTCTATTGACCAGAACTCTCACATGCTGTGGGGGCGTCACGACGCGGAACTACTCGACGTCTACCGCGAGGTAGACGAGTGTATCGGTGAAGTGCGCCGCGCCTTCCCATCCACGCAGTTGATCATCCTCTCCGATCATGGCTTCGCCACCTTTGACCGTGCTGTTCATCTCAATACCTGGCTGAAGAATCGAGGCTTTCTCGGGCTCACGGGACCATCTGGGAACGACGACACCAGCCTCGACAGCGTGGATTGGCCTTCGACCGAAGCCTATGCAATCGGCTTGAACGGTCTTTATCTGAATCGCAAGGGCAGGGAAGCGCATGGGATTGTCATGCCCGGCGAACAAGCCCTCGCGCTGACGGCGAACCTCCGCGAGCAACTTCTCGCCTGGCGCGATCCGGCTACCGGACGCCAAATCGTTGAATCTGTATATCAAGAAACACCGTCTCCGGGGAACGTCGCCATCGCGCCCGATTTCATCGTCGGCTACGGCCGCGGCTATCGAGCCTCCTGGCAGACGGCCCTGGGCGGCACGCCTTCGCTCGAGATCGAGGACAATACCGACGCCTGGATCGCCGACCACTGCATCAATCCCGCCGACGTCCCTGGCGTCCTGTTTTCCAGTTCGCACATGGACGCGCGGAAGCGGAGGATTCGAGACGTTACAGCCTTGATCTTGAAATTTTTCGGACTCAGCCCGCACCCCACGGAGGCAGCGCAATAGCGGGTCCCCAGGGCAACGCTCCCGTGATCCGAAGCTTACGTTTGTATATCTTCCCGTCACTCGCGGCGTAGAGCGTATCGAACTCTTTGCCGCCGAAGCAGATTCCCGTTACCGGATGGTTGCCCGGAAGCGGCAGGATAGCCGTGACACGCCCGTTCCGGTCGAAGACCTGCACTCCCATGCGTGTTGCGGCATAGGCCCGGCCATCCTTGTCCATCGCGAGTTCCCCCGCTCCGCTATCGTCAGCCCAGGTAGGGACGTAGAAGTCGTAAAAGGGCTCCCGAGAATCAACCGTTCCATCTGTCTGGACTCGGTAGCTCATCCCCGTTCTCGAAAGATTCTGTGCGACAAACAGCCAGAGTCCATCTGGTGAAAAGGCGATTCCAGAGGGTCCCTTCAGTCCTGTGTCTATCCGCGTTCTATTTCCGTTCGGGCGAACGAGCCACAATTCGCCGTCCGTCGTAGCATATATGTTCCCGTTGCCGCGAACCGTGAAGTCCTTGACTCGAAGGCCCTTCGCGACGGTATCGCCACGAAAGAGCTTCCCATCGGCCCCAAAAGCGCGAGCGGCCGAAGTATCAGCGGAGGTGCATTCCATTGGGAACACTTCGCCCTGTGGGTTGGAAGCGAGATGCGTCACACCCGGGCAATTCGCGGTCGCGATCTGCCACTGCTCATCCGGCTGCAGAATTGCCTTCAGCACGGGATTGCCAAATTCTCCAGTCGCAACGGGAGCCGGCCAATCCTTCCAAAGCCATCGCATGGCCTCGGGAAAGAGCATTGCGGCTTGCTGGTCGTTGTGTGTTCCAACTCCCCACACATGGCGGACATCGTAGCCGGCGAATTCGAGAGCGCGTTCCATGGTCTGGTTCGACATCCACCAGTCACCCATCTCGGGACCGCCATTCCATTCGTCGTGCAAGCCGTCTTGGATGAAGATGCGCAACGGCTTCGGCTCGGTCTTGCGCACCAGGACATAATAGCTTTCGCCGCCTCGCATTCCGACGTAGGTTCCGATGGCGCTGAACACCCGGCTAAACGCATCGGGACGCTGCCAAGCCACAGTGAAGGCCGCAATAGCGCCTGTGCTTGCGCCACCGATGGCCCGGTCGTTGCCGTTCGCCGAAATTAAGATTGGATGTCCATCGGGCGTTGAGTGTTTCTCGACCTCCGGCATTACCTCTTCGAGCAGGAAACGGGCGAGCCGGTCGTTGAGACTGTCGAATTCGAAGCTCCTGTCGAAGCGCGGATTCTCAGGCTGTTTGCCCGACTCAACAATGCCCGGCGACACGCCGACGCCAATTGTAATAGGGATCGCATGCTCTGCGATAAGGTTGTCGAAAACAGTAGAGGCGTGAAAGCCAAGACCGTCCAAACCGACATACAGACAGGCCGGTTTTTCACCCGTATACTCGGCCGGAATGTAAACCGTAATGGTGTGAACGGAGTCCGGGAAAACTCTTGAACTCTTCATCTCGAACGTGAAGGTCTTTCCCGCTGGTACTCCCGCCTGCGGGAGTGATTCACGTCCCACAGGATAGTCGTCCGACGCCGGCGGCGTGGTTTGGGCGGAGACCGAAAAGAGACCGCAAAAAAATAGCGCTACGGTAACTACAAAATGCGAGTGTCTTTGGAAGTCTTTCATCGGTCTGGGCAGCGGCTCCAGGTAGACGTTATCATCTCGTTTACTATGACAGTAAGCGTTTGCGCCCGTCGAAGATGACGGCGAGTTCTAATGAAATATCTTTGTATCCACTCCCACTTCTATCAGCCGCCGCGCGAGAATCCGTGGCTTGAGCAGATCGAGCTGCAGGATTCAGCCTACCCGTACCACGACTGGAACGAGCGGATCTCAGCCGAATGCTACGCGCCAAATCTTGCGGCGCGTATTCTCGATGAGCACCAACACATCACCAAGATCATCAACAATTATTCGAAGATTAGCTTCAACTTCGGTCCGACTCTGCTGTCCTGGGCCGCGGAACATACGCCGGAAGCTTATCGCGGGTTGATTGAAGCCGATAAACAGAGTCAGAAGAACTTTTCCGGTCACGGTTCCGCGATGGCGCAGGTTTATAACCACATGATCCTGCCGCTCGCGAACAGCCGCGACAAGAAGACGCAAATCCGTTGGGGCTTCGAAGATTTCGTGAGCCGCTTCGGACGATTGCCGGAGGGCATGTGGCTTCCCGAGACTGCCGTCGATATGGAATCGCTGGATCTAATGGCGGAGGCGGGTTTGTCGTTTGCCATCCTCGCTCCGCATCAGGCGAAGGCAGTCCGCGGGCTGAATAGCGACGAGCCCTGGGAAGACGTTACGGGCGCCAAGATCGATCCAACCCGCGCTTATGTCTGCAAAACATCGAGCGGGCGCTCAATCAATTTGTTCTTCTATGACTGGCCAGTCTCACAGGCGGTGGCGATCGAGAAGCTGCTCGATAATGGCGAAAAATTCGCTGCGCGTTTGCTGGGCGCATTCTCTGAAACCCGCACCTGGCCGCAACTGATGCATATCGCGACCGATGGCGAGACGTACGGGCATCATCACCGGCATGGCGAGATGGCGCTTGCCTATGCGCTTGATTACATCGAGTCGCAAAAGCTAGCGCGCCTCACGAACTATGGCGAATTCCTGGAACACAATGCGCCAAGGTGTGAAGTTCAAATCTACGAGAATACCGCCTGGAGCTGCGTTCATGGAATTGAGCGCTGGCGTAGCAACTGCGGCTGTAACTCGGGACGGCTTGGCTGGACACAGGAGGGGCGTCGGCCTTTACGCGAGGCCCTCGACTGGCTGCGAGATTCCGTGAACCCGCATTTTGAAAGAATTGGGGCAACTCTATTGAACGACCCATGGGCTGCGCGTGACGCTTACATTAGCGTGGTGCTCGATCGCTCGGCCGAAGCGCGGCAGCGATTTGGGCGGGATTACTTCCGCCGCGACCTGGACCCCGAGGAACAGGTGACGGTCTGGAAGTTAATGGAGCTTCAGCGGCACGCCATGCTGATGTATACGAGCTGCGGCTGGTTTTTCGACGACCTGTCTGGAATTGAAACAGTGCAGGTCATTCAATACGCGGGCCGTGTGCTGCAGTTGGCGGAGCAAGTCTTCGGGGTGCCGTTCGAAGAAGCATTCCTGGCGAAATTGTCCGCGGCCAGAAGCAATCTGCCTGAATACGGGGACGGAGCGAATATTTACAAGAACTACGTCAAGCCGTCGATTGTCGATCTGGAAAAGGTGGGCGCCCACTATTCCATCAGTTCACTCTTCGCGCCTTACGGCGAGCGGACCGATATTTTCTCGTACACCGTAAAGCGGCTCGACTATCATACGCGTGAAGCGGGCAAGATGCGCATGGCATTGGGGAAGGCGCGATTCACATCGAAGGTCACCCGGGAATCTGAAACTCAGACCTTCTGGGTAGTTCACTTCGGAGACCACAATGTGTCAGGTGGAGTGCAGGCCGTCGATGAGTCGGTAGATTACCAGGACTTATTGGAAAAGATGAACGACGCGTTCGCGCGGGTTGACATTCCCGAAGTAGTTCGATTGTTGGACAGACGGTTTGGAAAGACCTATTCGCTGCGGTCTCTATTTAGGGACGAACAGAGGCGTATCGTCCGGTCGATTCTGTCGGCGACCGTTGCGGAGGCGGAATCGGCTTATCTTTCGCTCTACGAACACCACGCCGCATTGATGCGTTTCATCACGAGACTTGGGACACCGATGCCGCGCGAATTCACGGCAGCCATTGAATATGCGATCAACAGTCTGCTGCGGCGTGCCTGTTCGAGCGATGAGCTGGACGGCGAACGTATCCAAAGCCTTTTGCGAGAGGCGCAGGTGAGCAACGTAAGCCTGGATAGAACGACGCTCGAGTTCTCGTTGAGGCGAAAGATCGAAACCCTTTCCGCGCGATTCTCCGCCGATCCTTCTAATTTGGATAAGTTGGAAGAGCTGCGGGGAGCCCTGAACATTGTAAAGCAGATGCCGTTTCCGGTGAATGTGTGGGCCACCCAGAACCATGTTTATGGAGTTCAGGGCGGCCTTTATCAGCGGACGCGGCGCAGAGCGCAACGCGGCGATACGAAGGCAAAGGCCTGGGTTGAAGCGTATTTACAATTGAGCGGTCTGCTTTCTATTCGTGTTCAGTAGCGGCACGGCTGTGGAAAACGGCAGATTAAACGCGATACAACATAGGATTTCACTTCTTTTAAGCCGAACGGAAGCCTATGCTTCTGGTAACGGTTGTTTCAAGGAGAGATTTCCATGGGTAAGTTGGTACACGGGCTATGTGCGCTGTTCATAGCGATGTCGTTGGTTGCAAGCGGGCTGCTTTACGGCCAGGAGGTCTTCGGCAGTATCTACGGAACGGTAACCGATCAGTCCGGCGGCGCGGTGGCGAACGCCAAAGTCATCATTACGGATCAAAACAAGAACACAAAATCCGAAGTTTTGACAAATGAATCGGGTAACTACAACAAAGGACAACTCATTCCTGGGTCTTATCAGGTCGAAATTGAAGCGCCGGGATTCAGCAAAGTCGTTTCCGCGAACTTAGTCGTGACGGTGGATCAGGCCGCCCGCTTTACACCTCAAAAGAGGTTCGGAGCTCCCTAACTCTGGGCGCAATGTACAAACGTTTGAGCTGCTGACGCCCGGGACCTCGCAATTTGGCTGGAATCAGAATTCAGCCGAAGATCCGCAGGGCGGCAAGCAGATCCAGGTTAACGGGCAGGCCTTCAGCGCCACCGGGTTCGAACTGGATGGGACGTCAGATCAGGATCCCATTCTTGGAGAGATCCTGATCAATCCGCCTATCGATGCCATTGCAGAAGTGAAGCAGGCCTCCCAGGACTACGACGCGGAGTTTGGCTGTGTCAGCGGCGGTATGTTGACTTATTCGACTAAGTCGGGCTCAAATGTATTTCACGGCTCCGCTTTTGAGTACCCATATTTAAATACGCCCGGCTTTCAGGACTTTGCGCGGAACCCACGGTCCATTGGAATCAGTTCGGCGGGTCCATAGGCGGGAAAGTCATCAAGGACAAATTGTTCTTCTTCGGCGACGCGCAACTTACTCGCCGCATCGACAGCGAATCCGTTCTTACGACGGTACCAACGGCGGCGGCGGGGCTTTCAATACCAATCAGTGGGACACTCGCTGGGATTACTATTTGGACGAGAAGAACACTTTCTTCGGGCGCTATAGCTACACCGGGTTTACTATCCAAGCGCCGGGTGCGTTCGGATTGCTGGCGGGTGGCCCCTCGTTCAACAACATCGGCTATGCCGGGAGTTCCGATGTCTTGAACCAAAGCCTCGCCGCAGGTTGGACGCACACCGTGAATCCCACGCTCGTGAACGAACTGCGCTTCGGGTACATGCGATACCGGGTGAATGCGGTACCTAACGGCGTCGGCACTTCGCCGGCTAAGGACGCCGGTATTCCGGGCCTCACTTTAGACAGCTACTTCACTTCAGGCATGCCGGCCTTTTTCATCAATGGCGATCAGAACGGAAACGGGAATTCGAGCCTGGGTTATGCGCTGAATATTAACTCGTGCAATTGCCCCCTGGCCCAGCGCGAACAGCAGTATCAGGTGGTTGACAATCTTTCGAAAATGCTGGGCAATCACAACATCAAAGTCGGCGCCGATATTCGCTACGCCCTGAATCTCCGTGTTCCAAGCGATGCACACCGGGCCGGTGAACTTACCTTTGGACCCAGCTACACGGGCCTGGTTACCGGAACCGGAGTAACGCAGGGATACGGTCTGGCGAGTTTCCTCTTAGGGGAGACAACCGCTTTCCGGCGCTATGTGAGTTCCAACACGGATGCTCAAGAAAGACAGAAGTGCTGGGCCTTCTATGGTCAGGATGCCTGGCGTGCGTCCCCCAAGCTGACGATCACCTACGGCCTTCGCTGGGAAATGGCCTTTCCGGAAACTGTGAACGCTCCCGGGCACGGTTCGACGCTTGATTTATCGACAGGCGACCTGGATGTGTTTGGCAAGGGGAAGATTTCGGATCACGGCATTCAGAATATGAACTGGCACATTTTCGCCCCGCGCCTCGGTATAGCCTACCAACTGACTCCAAAAACGGTCGTCCGTATGGGAACAGGTGTTTCGTACAGCATGGGAACTTTCGGTTCCATCTTCGGGCATAACGTCACGCAAAACTTACCCGTTCTGGCGATTCAGTCCCTGAACGCGTCGCAGGCGTTCTCTGGCGTTTTCAATTTAGCGCAAGGCCGGTTCCGGCGAACTTCCCGACGCCCGATGCGAACGGAATGATCCCGTTGCCGAACGGCGTTGAAGCGAAGGTCCGGCCCGCGACGATGACGCTTCCGGAGGTTTGGTCTTTCAATGCAACGGTCGAGCGTCAACTCACACACAAGGTGGCTGTATCGGCAGGCTATGTGGGAAACCAGGGTAGGCACCAGTTACTCGCTAGCACGCCTTCGAACGACATCAACACGCCTGCATTCATCCCTGGAGATCCGAACGTCAACGACGGACGCCCATATTATGCCCGGTACGGCTGGACGCAGAACATCGACTATTACTGCAACTGTGCGAACAATCAATACAACTCTTTCCAAACTAATGTAAAAGTGCAGAACCTCGGCGGCTATACCTTGAATGGCAGTTACACGTATCAAGTGGCGAAAGGCGACGGCTACGGAAGTGCGAACTCGTATACGTTCCTTTACGACCGCGCGCTTGGTTACGGAAACGAGGACTACATCGCGCACAATCAACTCACTCTGGCACAAAACCTGGATATTCCGTTTGGCCGTGGACGCAAGTTCGGCGCCAACAGCAACCGGGTGGTGGATTGGACTCTCGGTGGATGGAACGTAAGCGGTATTACAACGTTCTATAGCGGCTTGCCCTTCACGCCGTCATTCACCGGCTATACCAGGCCCAGCGTCGGCCCCAACGACCGTCCGGACAACGGAACGGTCAGCCCGTACGCAGGCGCGCAAGGCAATCGCAATCAGTGGTTCGTTGGCGGACTCGGCGGGGCTTTCCTGGCTCCAGCGGCTAATACGTTCGGCAATTACCCGGTCAATTCGCTATTCGGTCCGCACTTCATCAACCAGGACATCTCACTAGCCAAGAGCTTCGCGTTTACTGAGCGGTTCCGATTCACTTTGCGGGCAGATGCCGTAAACGCGTTCAATCACACGAATCCCGGATTGCCTAACGCGAATATCGGCGATCCAGCGGCGGGTCAAATCACCGGACTAACGTCGCAGTATGAGATGCGGCGGGTGCAATTCAGCGGCCGTATTGATTTCTGATCTCTCTTTATGCAGGGCTGTCAGATCCCGGTTTTAACTCTTGGTCAGAATGCGGCTGATGTCGTTGTAAATCACGAACACGACCAGCATCATCAGGAACACGAAGCCAAGCTTGAACACTGTTTCCTTAACCTGCATACTGACTTCGCGCTGGATGAGCATTTCGACTAGCAACATCAGTAGCGTTCCGCCGTCGAGGATTGGAATGGGCAGGAGATTGATGATCGCCAAGTTGAGGCTGACGATCGCCATAAGCCCCAAATAGCTGATTGCGCCTTCCTGGACGGCTTCGGTGGACAGGCGCGCGATGCCGATGGGTCCTTGCAGCGACTTAGGGGAGACGCGCCGCTGGATGAGGCTGCGGACGGCGTCGAAGATCAGCGTAGCGTTCCGCTCATTCCAATGGATAGATTCGGCTAAGGCCGAGGAGAAGTTGAGCTTCACGATCTCGCCGTGGAACTTGACCATTACACCTATAAGCCAAGGCTGCTTCGAGTCGCCCGTGGCCCGGGGTGTGACAGGTACTTTCTGAATCTGACCGTCGCGCATGAAGATGATTTCGACGGGTTTGCCGGCCGACTTTGTCACTTGCTGGACAACAGTTTCGGTTGAGATGACGGGCTGGCGGTTAATGCTGATAATCAGGTCGCCCTGGCGGAGGCCCGCGGCTTCGGAGGGAGATCCTGGCATGACCTTGCCGAGTTCGACGTCTGGATCGGCGTTCCAGCCCGCGATGCCGATTCCTTGTTTGGCGTCCATCTCAGGAGTTACGGTGAGATTCAATCGCCGCCCTTTTCGATTGACGGCCACTGGAATGGCGTGATTGCCGTTCAGGGCGGCCTCGTTGATAACGTCCTCCCAATTCGGATGCTGGTGACCGCCTATCTGAACGATCCGGTCGCCAGGGAGTACTCCGGCGCGTGCGGCGGGTGAATTTGGCGGGACGCTGGTGATTACAGGGTCAACCGGATCGGCTTCCTTGGGGAACGCGTGCATGTAGAGCCCGGTGACAATGGCAATCGCAAGCAGCACGTTCATGAGCGGACCGGCGACGACCACAATGGCGCGCTGCCATCTCGCTTTGGCGACGAACGATCTTGGATCTGCCGCCGCTTCCTCACCGGGCAGTTCGCCGTACATCCGTACGTAACCACCCAATGGAATCGCGGAGACGCGAAAATCGGTGTCGCCGCGGCGAAAGCCGAACAGCCGGGGTCCGAACCCTATGCTGAAGGTGTCCACCCGGACACCGACCGAAATGGCCGCCCAGTAGTGCCCCAGTTCATGAATCAAAATCATGATTCCCAGGAGAATCACTACCGGCCAAAGATCTACCCAGCCCACGTTTTCAGTTCTTCCCTTCTTGCAAGCTCATTCCGGCGACTATCTGCCTCGCTACTTCTCTAGATTCCGCATCAATCGAAATAACTTCTTCTATTGTCGCTGGTTCCCGGCCCGGCTGCTTGGAAAGAGTCTCTTCGACCGTTTGCGCGATGGCCGGGAAGGGAATTCGGCCGAACAGGAACGCTTCGACGGCAACTTCGTCCGCCGCGTTAAGCGTACAGGTGGCAGAGCCCCCTTGCTCCTGGGCCTGGTAGGCCAATTTCAATAGCCGGAACTTGTCCATATCCGGCGCTGAGAAGTTCCAGGTTCTTGCCTGACGCCAGTCGAGAAGGGGAACGGGTGCGCGCTCCCGGTCCGGATAGGTCATGGCGTATTGAATGGGCATTCGCATATCGGTAGCGGAAATTTGGGCGATGACGCTTCCGTCGTTGTACTCGACCATAGCGTGAATAGAGGATTGGGGGTGGACAACGACATCCACCTGGGAGGGCGGTAGGTCGAACAGCCAACAGGCCTCGATCACCTCAAAGCCTTTGTTCATCAATGTGGCGGAATCGATGGTGATTCGCCGACCCATTTTCCAGGTCGGATGATTTAGCGCCTGTTCGGGAGTAACATCCCACAGAGCCGGGGCGGGAGTGTCACGGAACGGCCCGCCGGAGGCTGTCAGAATGAGCCGTGTTACCTCATTTCGCCTGCCTGCGCGGAAGCACTGGTGAGCGCCGTTGTGTTCACTATCGACCGGAAGGAGTTCGGTCCTGGCCTCCTGAACGGCCTGCATCACCAATCGTCCGCTTGCGACCAGGACCTCCTTATTAGCAAGCCCGATCCGCTTTTTCGCTTTGATGGCCTGGTAAGTGGCTTCCAGACCGGCGACTCCGACGATGGCCGACATGACGAATCCGACCTCGGGCGCAACAGAGACAAGGACTCTTGCACGGGCTCCGGCAGCCAGTTCCGGCCGGTCTTGGGCAGGTAGCGCAAGATCTTTCAGGCGAACATTCAGTTGGCTTAACGTCCCGTCATCCGCTACGACTACTACCGCAGGCCGGAATTCCAGAATTTGGGAGCAAAGTACATCCAGGTTTCTACCGGCTACCAAAGCATGGATCTTGAAACGATCCCCATGCTGGCGGACCACATCGAGAGTGTTAACGCCGATGGAACCCGTTGAACCTAATACGGTTATCGTCATCTTTGGGGGATACTGACCCACCCTTTCCTAATGCTAGCAATTTTAGCAGTACAAAGAATTTACTTTTTTGTAGAGAAAAAGCTTGCACTCCGTAAAATCATATTCTAATATTGGAAGTAAGCCAGGGAGGCAACTCCCACCAAAGCGAGACTAACCTCACAGAAAGACCCCTGAAGCAACACCTCCCTGGCGCCCGCAAGGGCTTTTCTCGCCGCTTCAGTAAAAACCAAAATTCCTTTTATCGTAAACGCTCTTATTTAAATAAAATGCGCCAAGTCACGACGACGAGGCTGTGCGTGACCATGGATGCCCGGATGCTCCCGCTTTTCAGACAGGCGAGTCCACAGAATATTCCCAGAATGAGAGCGACAGTAGCTCGCCGCCCGTCTGGAAACGGGCGAAACCATAGGTGAGCGGCACCGAAGAGCAGGGATGAAACTAGAACGGCGGCAACCGGTGAGCGCCAACTCTTCAGCAGTCCACGTTCGATAACACCTCGAAAGAACAGTTCCTCGCCCAAAGCGACAACCCACAAAAATCCGAAGAACGTTCCCACTGCCAAAGCCAGGAGCAACCACCAAGGGCCTGCGTGGAGTTGAAGGCGCGTGTCGTGTACGAGCAAAGACACTAGGGCTATGGGGATGATTCCAATAGCGAACCACAGTGCACCGGTACGCCATTCGCGGCGGGTGGGCCACAGGCTAACGGGGCCGGGATCCCATTCGCGGAGCACTAGAATCGCGACGAGGCCGACTCGTATCCACATTAGATGACCCAATATGTCGATCCGCAGGACGTGGGGATTGGGCGACAGATAGATGCGAGGAAACACCCTGGTGATAAACGGAGCGGCGGCAATCACGAGAAATCCGATGTCGTAGGCGAGACGGCGAGGCAGAATCGCGTGCCAGAAAGCGAGAGCGCCCGCCAAGAGCGCCAGAACGTAGAAGGCGTTGCGCTGAAATGTCCCGGTGCTTAAAGAGAAGATCAGGTAGGGAACTAAGGCGCTGATCCATAGAAGGCCGGCCTTGGCGTGGGCGGAAGAAGCCCTCGCGAACCGGAGTCTAGTATTTTCGAAAACGGAACTCAGGTAAAAAAGCGTCTCAAACAAGAAGGCGGGCACGGCCGCTGTCCAGATCCAACGAGAAGGAGAATGTCCTGTTGAATAAAAAAACGCTGTCACGAACAACGCCGCCCACGAGCACGCGAGCGCTATGAAGAAGGGGCGCATGGTCCGAAACATCGCCCTCATCGTAGCATCGGGGTCTGTTTTGCTAAGTTCAAGGACGCTGGGCGCGGAACCGCCAGCCGACCTTCTGAAGAAGATTGCCGCTACGGCGACGGAGGCAGCACGGAGCCGTGAGAACTACACGTACAGGCAATCGGTTACGGTGCAGGAGTTCAATAATCACGACATGGTTTCGGGGGAGTACCGGGAAATTCGAGACATCACTTTTTCGCCTACCGGGTCGCGCTACGAGCAACCGGTAGGGCAGCCGCAAAATACGCTGGCGCAGATTGAATTGACCCCACAGGATTTTGCGGACATCCGGAACATCCAGCCGTTCTTTTTGACGACGGAGAGTGTTTGGCAATACTCGGGCAAGTATAAAGGCGAGGAGACGATGGATGGCGTGCAATGTTTCGTAGAGTCGGTGGAACCGAAGCAGATTCTTTCCGGGCAGCGGTACTTTCAAGGAACGCTATGGATTCGGGAGACGGACTTTGGGGTGGTGCGCAGCGAGGGGCAGGCGGTTCCTGAGATCGATACTTTGCACAAACAAAATTTGTTCCCGCATTTCACGACGCTGTGGAAGGAAGTAGATGGGAAATGGATGTTCCCGGTAGAGACGTATGCGGACGATACGCTGTTTTTCCGGGACTGGCCACAGCGCATACGGGTAGTCATACATTACTTGAATTACAAGCGCTTTGGGGCTGAGTCCACGCTGACGTTTCAAGGTCCTGAGACCGCTCCAGGGCAGACTTCACCGGCGCCTGCGGCTCCCGTTCCCAGCGTGCCGCCGCAATAAGGGGAATTGGGACGGCCTGAACTTTTCCCGTTCAAAAACCGGAAAACGGAGGCAGAGTCACTTTGGACTGCCAATATCTATTGGGAATTCGGCTTGGCAAGTCTCGCCGTTTCGCTTGGGCTGGGACTCAAGCCAGATGCTGCTCGACATGCTCAGAACGGGTTGGCTCGACTCGCTGGTTATTCAGGATCCATTCAAGATGGATAAGACGGCAGGCGAACAGGCGGTGAAGGCCATAGAGAGGGAGAAGATGCCGAAGGAAATCCTTCTCCCTCCTAGACTCGTTGACGCTATCAATCTCAACACCCCTGACGTCCAGGCTTAACTTCGTCCCGATCTGAAAAGTTTCTCGGCTCCTGGCTAATGCCTGTAAGAGGCCAGAAGCGAATCGCCGTTTTGAGGAACGGCCCCGTTAGCGAAAGTGATATTGGTACCGCTAAGAGTGTAATCGGCGTTCTGCTGAAGCAGCATTCCGTTTTTGTACAGCCTCAGGCTAAGTACTGGAGTGGGCGAATTTGCCAATGTGAAATTTATGTTCGTGCCGTTGATAGTCCCACCCGGTATTTCACTGTCGGCAAAGCTCGGTATCGGAGTTGTCGTGCCGGTTACCCGATAGTAGGCCTCAAGCACGTCGCCCGCACGCGGCACTCCCGCTGCCAGAAATGTGATCGTATGGCTTGAAAGGCTGTAATCTGTCCCGGATGCCTGTACAATGCCATTCCGGTAGACTTCGAGGCTGGCGGCCGGTACGGGCGTGGCGCTCAATGTGAAATTCGTATTAGTTCCATTCAGAATGCCGCTTGGGACCTCGCCATCCACGAACGCGACACTGATCGAGCCCGATGAACCCGATGGAAGGGCCGCCACGGTATTGCTCAGGTTCGTCACCGTCGCGCTAAGAGTCGAGAGCGTGGCACTGTTCCCGGTCACCGTCGTCGTCAACGTGTTCAGATCAGTGGTAAGAGTAGTAGCTGCGGTGTTGATCGCATTCAGCCCCGCCGTCAGTCCTGTCACCTGGCTGATGGCTATAGGCAGAGTTGCGTATTGAGTGCTCCCGGCGCCGGTTCCCGATCCAGAACCGCTTCCGGCGCCAGAGCCGCTTCCAGTGCCGGTTGTGGACGAGGTGCGCACGCCAGCTACGCTAAGGGCGTTTCCGCTCGGCGGAACCTGCCATGTCTCAGTCCACATCGCCGTTCCATCGCTGCTTGCATAAACAACTTGATAATAGGAACCGGCGGCGGCGGTTGTCGTCGGAACCAAAAGAACGGAAAGCGCCCCATTATAGATGCGGGCCGATGTACTGAGTGGTGAGATCGTGCCGCTCACCGTGGTGGAGTAACCGTTCCAGGTAATCACCACCGTGCCATTGAAAGGCGTGCCGTTCGCGTTGTAAATTGTGTCGCGAATTTGTGTAAGGTTGTTCTGCGCCGGAGCGCAGGTCGTCAGAATTGTTGCAGTTATTAGAAGAGTTGATAAGAGATGGCGGAGTTTACCCATGTTGCCTCGCGTCAGAGTGGCCGTAATCCTACGGGCGACTTCAGTCAAACATGAGGAAACAAGTTATCGGCTTTTACTCGTGTCCTTTTATCGCTGGCGAAGAGAGGTAAACCAGCGGAAGTAAAGAGCTTGCCAGATTTTCAGAAATTTTTCGTAGACCTGTGATCGTGCTTAGTATCGAGAGCCTGACGCGCTTTCTTACACTTAAGTTTTGAGCCTTCTGCTAATGCAACGACTCTTCCAAAAGCAAATGACGGCCTGTGCCTTTGAACGGCGGCCTTTCGCGGAGAGTCTTGCCCGCAGACGTCAGATTGAAGAAGAAGCGGAACGTACGGGCAAAACTTCCCGCCGCCACCCGGAGCGTGTGCTGGCCGAGCGTCTCTTCATAAAGCCATTTCTAAAAGCTGCGTTACAAGCCACAGGACTGTACGCAAAGGGTGTCCAAAACGCGTTGAGACCCGTCGTGCATCATCTTTCGCTGGAATTTCCGAATCTGCCCGCGGCATTCGACGGGTACCGCATCTTGCATCTCTCGGATTTGCACATCGACTGCCTTGATTTGCTCCCCGCCGCAGTCGCCGCTGTACTGGGCGGCATCCAAGCCGACGTTTGCCTGATGACGGGCGACTACCGTTTCCAGACCCAGGGCTCTTGCGGCAAAACCCGCTCAGGAATGCGAAAAGTCGTTTCAAGTATCTCGGCCGAAGATGGAATTTTCGCGATCCTCGGCAATCACGACCCCGCCGAAATGGCCGAGGCGCTGGATGACATGGAAGTCTCAATGCTCATCAACGACGCCGTAGAACTGCGAAGAGGAGAGGATTCACTCTGGCTCCTTGGAGTCGATGACCCGTACGACTACCGCTGCGATGAGTTGCCTGTCGCTCTCCAGCATGTACCCTCCGCTGCCTTCAAGATCCTGCTAGCTCACGCGCCTGACCTTTACGGCGACGCCTCGGCCAGCGGAATAGATCTTTACCTTTCCGGCCACACGCACGCCGGGCAGGTACGGCTGCCCTGGATAGGCTCCGTGATCCAGAACTCCAGTGCGCCACGCGCCTACACGCACGGGTATTGGCGTCACGGGGAGATGCAAGGCTACACGAGTTCGGGCGTGGGATGTTCCATGCTGCCGATACGCTTCAACTGCCCACCCGAACTTGTTGTGATCGAACTGCACCGCAGTCGTTAAGCGCTCGATGACGAGCCGTGCAGAATAGAGAGAGCCTCATGAGACGCTTTCTGATCCTACTTGCGCTGCCGGTCATCACTCTCGCAGCAACCAGATACACCGCCGAGAAAACGACGGATCACGGCGTCGAGGTCGTCCATCTGATGGATGCGCAGGGCGGTGTCGAGGTCTCGATCGTGCCGTCAGTCGGTAATCGTGCTTACGAGCTGAAGGTACACGGCAAGAATCTCCTCTACTTCCCGCCCTCGGACATTGCAGCTTTCAAGAACAGTGCGCGGCCAAGCTTCAGCGGCATCCCGTTCTTAGCGCCTTGGGCGAATCGTATTGCTGGAGGAGGTTTCTGGGCCAATGGCAAAAGATATTTGTTCAACTCAGACCTGGGTTCGGTACACGTGGGCTCGGACGGAATCGCGATGCACGGAATGTTGACGGCATCGCCGCTTTGGGAAGTAACCGATGTAAAGGCAGATGAAAAATCGGCGCATGTCACCAGCCGCCTTGCCTTTTGGAAATATCCGGAACTGATGGCGAACTGGCCTTTCGCTCACGAATACGAGATGACTTACAGTCTCGCGGACGGCATCCTGCAGGTGATTACGACAGTGAGAAACGTGGGCGCTGAACCAATGCCGATTGTGCTTGGATATCATCCGTACTTCAACATCCCCGATGTGCCGCGCGCTGAATCGACGGTCCACCTTGCGGCACGCAAACATGTCGAGACTGATGCGCACCTGGTCGCCACCGGTGAACTGACGCCGAATACCTTGCCGGACCAAGTCTCTCTGAAAGATCACACTTTCGATGATGGGTTCACCGATCTTGTGCGCGGCAAAGATGGACGCGCAATCTTTTCGGTCCAAGCGGGAAGAAAAAAAATCGAGGTGATCTATGGGCCCAAATACCAGGTGGCTGTGGTCTATGCGCCGCCCGCTCAGAACTACGTCTGTTTCGAGCCCATGGCGGCTATCACAGACGGCATCAATCTCGCGCACGACGGTAAGTATCCCGGGTTGGAAATGGTAGCTCCGGGTGCAAGCTGGCAGGAAAGTTTTTGGGTTCGTTTCAGCGGCTTCTAAGTCGCGCAAAACGTCCTTTCTGTTTGACGAAAGTCAAGTGCCGGTTTTGATTGATTCGCGTCGGCGCAGGCGTGCTCGCGCCGCACCGCTCTCATAAGTGCGTCCATTCACTCCGGTCAGCCATTGCAACAGAGCCAACAAGATCTTGGCGCCGTCGCTCAATGGCCAAACGTGGGGACCACTTGCCGCGCCGCCCGTTTCGGTACCGAAGTAGCGAGTCAGCTCCGCAGTGGCTCCGAGCAAGGTCCTTGCACAAACGAAGGTTTGTGCAAGGACCTTTGAATGGAATGGCAGTTACACCTGATGGCGCCGCGATTTCCGCAGCCGGAATCAATACACAAACGGAATCAGTTTGCGTGTTCGCGATGCGTACTCATCGAATGCTCGGCCGTAATGATCATGCAGATGCGAATCGAGCATGGGAATATTGCCAAATACGAATCCGGCCAGCATTATCAATGGAATGACGATTGTTACCCAGCGACCTGAGATCAAGGAAAGGCCGGAGAATGAAATCAGATCGCCTAGATAGTTGGGATGCCTTGAATATCGGAAGAGGCCGAGCGTGTATAGGCGTCCCCGACTTTCTGGGCGCCGTTTCCACGCGTGACGTGCGTACTCCGCATACGAGTTCATCCAGGAACCCAAAACAAAAAGAACTGCTCCGGCCGCGCTCGGTACACCCAGGGGAGCAAGGTTTGTACCTCCGGCTATGGCGAGCAGTACATAAATGCACAGGACCCACGGCGCGATCATGCATGCCTCGCTCCAGCTCACGGCTCTTTTCAGAAACACGAATTGAGTGAAAAGCAGGCGGACGAAATAAATGGAGAGCGTTACCGCGAGGCCCAGACGCCGTCCTTCATCGCCAGGATTCCATGTCCATCCAAACCACGCTCCAGCAGATCCAATCCAACCGCCGTTGTCATAGCAACACGCTGAGCCACGGAGCTTCCGTGCGCTGCGTAGACATCTCTCCTGGTTTTTTTATTTTGCATCAGCAACTCTCTCCTTGAATTCTCGCTCGAATCCAACTTCCCAGCGGAAACCGCATCGCTCTCACCACCGTGTGGGCTTCAACGCGAAACCGCCGAGCAATGAGGGAGACCTTGAAATCTTGTTGTGGGTTGATGATCGTTAGCTCTGAACAATCCCGCCTTTAGACATTCGATGGCCGTGCGCAAACGAGGGTTTATGCAACAGAACCGTAATCACGGCTTTCCGCGGATTTCCGTGTTGCAGAACTGTAACGCACAACGAAATCGATGGCGATAGGATTGTTCAATGTTCGTCGGCTCTGCGCATCTGTACGAATGATCGGGATGCAGCAGCCTAGTTCGCCGTGCTCAAGGCGGCGCTTCTTCCATCATGAGCCCGTTTGCGAGAAATCGTTGCCGCTATGCTTCATCTAGCGGCTTTTGAAAAGCGTCAGTGCCCCTCAGCTTCGAGAAGACGTTCCACTTCGATCGCCGCCATGCAGCCGGCCCCCGACGCGGTGATCGCCTGTCTGTAAGTACGGTCCTGAACATCGCCGGCATGAAACACGCCCGAAATGTTCGTCCGCGCGCCGCCGTGCGTGATGATATAGCCGTCCGGATCTAGATCAAGCTGGCCCGCGAATGGATTGGTATTCGGAATGTGCCCGATAGCCACAAAAAAGCCATCGACTTCGCGGTCATAGCTCTCTTTGGTGGCAAGATTCTGAAGCCTTACACCAGTCACTTCGCCCTTAGTCACGTCGTAAATGTCCTTCACGACCGTGTTCATAACGAATTGAATCTTCGGATTGGCTTGCGCGCGTTCGTACATGATCTTCGAAGCCCGGAAACTCTCGCTCCGATGCACCAGCGCCACTTCAGTCCCGAAACGGCTGAGGAAATTCGCTTCTTCCATCGCTGAATCGCCACCGCCGATCACCATGATCTTCTTGCCGCGAAAAAAGAATCCATCGCACGTCGCGCAGGAACTTACGCCATGCCCAATCAGCTTCTGCTCGTTCGGAAGGTTCAACCAGCGTGCCGATGCGCCCGTTGCGATGATCAGGGTCAGGGTTTCAATCTTCTCGCCATCTTCCAGTTCAAGCGCGATAGGCTTCGCCGACAGGTCCGACTTGACGACCCGGCCGTGCCGGAAAGTCGCACCAAAACGCTCCGCCTGCTGCTTCATGTTCTGCACGAGCACGGGGCCGTGGATGCCTTCTGGAAAGCCCGGAAAGTTCTCCACCTCCGTCGTTATCGAAAGCTGGCCTCCAGGTTCATGCCCCTCCAGAACAAGCGGTTTCAGGTTGGCTCTTGCTGTGTAGATAGCAGCGGTATTCCCGGCGCAACCCGAGCCGAGAATCACTACGTTCAATATGTCGCTCATCCGAGGAAATGTTTAGTAATGTGGAACGCGATCCACGAACCAGAGTACGCTAACGCCAACATGTAAGAGAACTGGAAGATGGGCCAGCGCCATCCTCCGGTCTCGCGCTTCACCACCGCCAGAGTGGAAAAGCATTGCATCGCAAAGGCAAAGAAGACCAGAAGCGCAACCGCCCCCGCCGCACTTAGATCGTGGTGGACGGCTTGTTGCAGACCTTGCGACTGCTCGTCTCCCGCAATTCCGTAAATCGTCCCGAGTGTTCCTACAATCACCTCGCGTGCAACCAGAGATGTAATCAGGCCAATACCGATCTTCCAGTTGAAGCCGAGCGGCCTAATAGCAGGCTCAATCGCGTGTCCTACCATCCCCGCGTAGCTTTGCTCCAGCACTGGGGCCTGTCCATGGTGCAGCGGCAAATGCTCCAGTACCCATAAGCCCACCGTCACCAGCAGAATCACAGTTCCCGCGCGGTGCAAGAAGACTTTGCCTCTGTCCACCAGCCGCAGGCTCAACGACCGAACGGTAGGCCAGCGATACGGGGGCATCTCCAAAATGAAGGAAGAACCGCGGCTCTTCAGAATGGTGCTCTTTAGCAGGCGAGCAATGACGATGGCGACAACGAAGCCCAGAACATACATGCCCAGCATCGTCGCCGCAGGCAGATAAAGCACGCCGTGAATGACCGGGATATTCGGCACAAACGCCGCAATGATCAGCGTATAGACGGGCAATCGCGCCGAGCACGTCATCAGTGGCGCAATCATGATCGTCGCGGTGCGATCGCGCTTGTTCTCTATTACGCGAGTCGCCATGATGGCCGGCACCGCACAAGCGTAAGCGGACAGCAATGGAATAAAAGACTTGCCCTGCAGCCCGAACTTCGCCATCGTGCGATCAGCGATCAAAGCCGCGCGCGCAAGGTAACCCGAGTCTTCCAGAATTCCGATAAACAAAAACAGCAGCAAAATTTGCGGCAGGAAAACGATCACCGATCCGACACCGCTCCAGATTCCGTCGATCAACAGCGACCGCCACGCCGTATCAGGCAGAACGCCCTGTACCCAATGACCGGAAACCAGCACCACCTTCTGCAAGCCGTTCATAATCGGCTGAGCCCACGAGAAAATCGTTTGGAAAACTGCGATCACAACGGCAAGAAAAACAAGAGGGCCGCCTACCGGGTGCAGGAAAACTGAATCCAGCCGCCGCGTCCATAGCGGAGGAGCCGGAGCCCGATAGGAGGCACGTGCGCCAATCCCAGCCGCCCACTGCCGGCATTTCGGAATGTCCTGCAAGACCGGAAGCTCCACCTTGGGTGGTGGACTGTTCAGCCTTACTGCCGTCCCAATCAGAAATTGCTTGATGCCATCCAGCCCTGTGCCTTTGACCGCACTGATCAGGGACACCGGGCAATCGAGTTCCGCCGCCAGCGCAGACACATCCACTTTGCCGCCGCGAACCGCCAAATCATCCGCCATGTTCAACAGAATCAACATGGGCAGGCCGAGGCTCAGGATCGGCGCAGCCAACACCAAATGACGGCCTAAATTCGTCGAGTCTAGAATCAGCACGACGGCGTCCGGCTTAGGAAAATCCGGCCGTTCGCCTTTCAGGACATCATGGGTGACTTGCTCATCTTCCGCCCGCGGGTTCAGGCTGTAAACACCCGGCAGGTCCACCAGGAAGACCTCATGCTGGCCGTTTAGTTTGGCCTTGCCCATCCGGTGTTCAACCGTGACGCCGGGGAAATTCGCCACCTTTTGGCGCAATCCCGTCAATCTGTTGAATAGGGTGGATTTACCAGCGTTGGGCGGTCCCACAATAGCAACGATAATGGGCCTGTCGTGCGCCGCACGCGGTATTGGGATCGAAGGATTGGGCAGAAGACCGGCGCGAGGCCCATCCCCGTGGCAGCTACTCATGAAAGTACAACCAAGTCGGATTCCGGATCGCGGCGAATATAAAGGCGCGCCGCCGTATCTCTGCGCAATGCCACCTCAGAGCCGTCCACCCGGAACACTCGCGGTCCCCCTCCAGGCGCCCGTCTTCCCGGAACTACTTCGTTTCCGGGGAGAAATCCCAATTCCATTAAGCGCCTTGCGATATCTTCCGGAAGATCCAGGCGGTCGATCACGCAACGTTGCCCGGTCGGCAGATCGGCCAGCGTCAATGGACTTGGATTTTTTGAGGGACCAGGAGCGGTCCTCTTTCGGGAACCCATAATATACGACCACTTCAGTATGACATGCTCGCTGCTGCTGTCAAATGGCTGGCGCATAAGGGGATACTTCGCGGCCAAATGGCAGTTTTTCGCCTCTGACCGGACCCTGCGATCAGTGGTATTATCAACGTGTGCTGCGAGACTCCTCGCCACATTCGGCGCCCTCTTTGGAGCGCGAATCGAGCGGATCCTACACTCGTAAAGAAGTTTGTCGCCTGCTGAAGATCGACTTGAGGCAGCTCCGAAGTTGGGAGCGCCAGCAGTTGGTTCCAGAACGCGCTGAGTACCGCTTTTCCGATCTTCTTCCCCTTAAAAGACTGATTGCCTTGCGGGCGGAAAACGCGCATCCCCGCGCCATCCGGCAGGCTATAGATGCCCTGCGGACTCGTCTGAACGATCTAGCCGACCCCGCCAGCGTCCGTGTCTATAAAGAGGGCCGCCGGGTGCGCATTCAGATCGGGAAACACAAAATGGAGCCGCTCTCCGGCCAGCTTCTCTTCGATTTCTCCGACGACGAAATCAGCAAGATTTTGCAATTGCCCGTTTCGCAGAAAAGTTCCGCCGCCGTCGCGCAAAAAGTCCGGAACAAGCTCGAAGCCGACCGCTGGTTCGATCGCGGGCTGGATCTCGAACAGACCGGAGCGCCCCTCGATCAAATCTTAGAGGCCTATCGGAAAGCGGCCGAGCTCGATCCGCTGTCTGCCGGGGCGCTCGTGAACCTCGGTACCGTTTACTTTAACGGCCACGCTTGGGCAGATGCCGAAGAGCATTATAAGAGGGCTCTTGTAATCGATCCAAACTACCCGCTGGCGCACTTCAATTTGGGAAACTTGTACGACGAACGCGGCGACACGCCGAGCGCCTTGCACCACTATCAGGAAGCGTTGAAGCTGAACCCTTCTTACGCGGACGCCCATTACAATCTGGCGCTGCTTCACCAGGGTCTGCGCGATATGATGAGCGCCGTCCGTCACTGGCGCGCTTACCTCAAGCTGGACAGCAGCAGCACCTGGGCTCACATAGCCCGGCGCGAACTCGCCAAAATAGAATCGGTTACGGTTTTGAAGGGAAGCCGCCCGATGCTCTCGAAACTGCAAATTGCGAGCGAGAAGACTTGAGCCTGCCTTGTTTCTCAACTGCCGCTGTCATCCTTGCGGCAGGCGAGGCGAGCCGCATGGGCACGCTAAAACAACTGCTGCCGTTCGGACACGGAACGCTGCTGGGACACGCCATTGATGTGGCGGGAGAAGCTGGCTTCTCGCCCATTCTCGTGGTGGTTGGGGCAGATGCAGAAGCCGTCCAGTCTTCTATCGCCTCTAAGCCGGTCGAAATTGTTCGAAATCCCGATTGGAAGACCGGAATGGGATCATCCATCCAGGCTGGCGTTCACCGCTTTCAGGAACTCGGACTGGACTCGGCGGCTATCGCAATTCTAGTCGGCGATCAGCCGCTGGTTACCCCCGCGCATCTGAAGGAGATGCGGAAACTGCTCAACACGGGAAGAGCCGCCGTGGTTGCGGCAGAATACGGCGGCACTCTCGGCGTACCCGCGCTTTTCAGACGCAACTTGACCAGCAGGCTTCTTTCGATACCAGCCCACGCGGGAGCGAAGAGCGTCCTCACCGATCCAATCCTGAAAATTGCCGCGTTCCCTCTACCCGAGGCCGCGACAGACATAGATACTCCGCAAGAGTTGGCGTCACTCAAGCAAACTTATAAGATCACAACAGGCATTCTATGACCTCTCGCCGTCTTTTCTTGCAATCCGCTGGGGTGTCGGCAACCGCCCTTTTTCTTCGCGCATCGGACCGTGACAAAGCTCCGGCGCCGCTGCAAGAGTTCGGCTATCAAGACGTAGAACTCGCGCCCGGGCTCGCTCAAACGCAATTCGAACAGACGCAAGCTGTCCTCCTCGGACTGAATGAGGATAGCTTGCTGAAGCCATGGCGTCTGCGCGCAGAACTTCCCGCACCGGGTCCCGAGCTTGGCGGATGGTATGACGAAGTGCCGCTCAACAAAACGGACAGCGGAGGTCACGGCTTCGCGCCTGGACACTGTTTCGGCCAATGGATTTCCGCGCTCGCGCGGGGATATGCCATCACCCACGACCCGGCCACCCGAGCCAAACTGGAACGGCTGCTCGCTCTCTACGAACCAACCATTTCCGGGCGGTTCTACACGAATTTTCGTTTTCCGGCCTACAACTACGACAAGATGGTCATCGGCATGATAGACGCCCACGCGTTCGCCGATTCAACTCAGGCGTTTCGACTGCTTGACAAGACTACGGATGCAGCGGAGCCGCATCTACCGCCGCACGCACTAGATCGCGACGAGCCGCAGCGCATATGGCGGAAATCGGTGGGCGACAACACGGCAGACGATTACACGTGGGATGAGTCCTATACACTGCCCGAAAACCTGTACCTGGCGTGGGAACGCGGGGCCGGCGAAAAATACCGGAAATTAGCTGCCCGGTTTTTGTTTAATAAGACTTATTTCGATCCTCTGTCGGAGGGCAAGAATGTTCTTCCCCATCACCACGCCTACAGCTTTTGCAATGCTCTCAGTTCGGCAATGCAGGCCTATCTCGCTGAAGGAAGCCAAAAACATCTTCGGGCCGCCGGCAACGCGTTCCAAATGATCACGGACACGCAGAGTTTTGCGACGGGCGGATGGGGACCCAACGAAAGTTTCGTCGCTCCAGACGGCAGCGGGCTCTACGACAGCCTTAAGGGCACGCATCACGGATTTGAGACGCCGTGTGGCGGTTATGCGCACTTCAAACTGACACGCTATCTGCTGCGCGTCACACGAGATGGCCGTTATGGGGACAGCATGGAGCGGGTTTTCTACAACACGGTGCTCGGCGCGAAGCGGCTACAGCCCGATGGCCGCGCCTTCTACTACTCCGACTACCATTCCGCGGGACGCAAGGTCTACTTCTCCGATGCGTGGCCCTGCTGCTCCGGCACTTTGCCGCAAGTTGCCGCTGACTACCGCGTCCTTGCTTACTTTCACGATGCCAGAGGTTTGTTCGTGAATCTCTATCTGCCTTCCGCCTTGCGTTGGACGACCCAGGACGGGGCGCAGCTCGTGTTGACTCAGAACGGAACCTATCCCCTTGACGGTAAGATCACCATGCAGTTGCGCGCCCCGCGTTCCTCAAACTTTGCCCTGCGTCTGCGGATTCCCGCCTGGTCCGCGCAAGTCGAACCGCTCATTCGCATAAACGGTCACCGCGTTTCAGCGCGCATAAACACTGGCTTCGCCACGCTTCAACGCACGTGGAAAGATGGCGATCGCATCGAGCTTGAGCTCGCATTACCGGTGCGCCTGGAGGCCATTGACCCCGCACATTCTGATACTGTCGCGGTCGTTCGAGGGCCGCTCGTTCTTTCTGCGATATCGGACAATGTTCCCACCGTCACGCGGCAACAGCTGCTGTCGCTGACGCGGCTACCCGATCAGAGAACTTGGCGCGCTGATACAGCCTCTGGACCGTTGCCGTTCCGGCCATTTTTCGCCATTGATGACGAGCGTTACAGCACCTATCTAAACGTAGGCTGATGGCCAGGGCCTCCGTGTGGCAGGTGATCACGCGATTGCTCGAGCGCACAGGATTAACACAGCTATGCGTCGTCTAGCGATTCGCTGTTGCTACGGCAAGTTGCGATCTACTGTCAGAAGTACGTCATACCCAAGCTCTTCCGCCAATCGCAGCAACTCGCCGTTTTTCTTACCGAAAGACCGGCTTGTTTCGAGGTTTGGCAATGATGACTGATCAGATGACGACACAAGCGTTTAGGCACGCACTCATCGAGCAAGACTCTTTTCACGAAAGCGTGGCGAATGCAGCTGTCTTCGCTTCTTCGAGCGCGGCACTAGCCATTTCGTGAGAGACGGAACCACCGAAATCTTCCAGGAACTCATTCAAATCCGCGCCATCTTCGAGGTAGTCAAAGAGTGTTTGGACCGGTCGCGAGTACAGGAAAAGCACGGCGCGCCACTCATGATTTCAGGATCTTTCGTGATGACCATGCTTCGATTCTCTCCTGTTTTGCAACTTTGCGCTCCCACTCTTGACAGCTTTGCCGCAAGGTGCTACTTTTCTAGCATGGTGCTAAAGAAACAGCACGCACTCAGCCGGCGCGAGAGACAAATTATGGACGTCCTCTACCGGTTGGGACGAGCGACAACGGCTGAGGTCCACGAAACTATTCCGAACCCGCCCAGTTACTCGGCCGTGCGTGCGATGTTGCGGGTTTTGGAAGAGAAGAAGCACGTCCGGCACGAAGAGAAGGATCTTCGTTACATATTCATCCCAATTGTTACCCGGGAGAACGCCAGGCGATCGGCGCTGCAGCATTTGCTCGACACATTCTTTGATGGCTCGCCGGAGCAGGCAGTCGCCACATTACTGGATGTCTCGGCTCGCGACTTGTCGGATGAAGAGCTTGACCGTATGGCCGCATTGGTCGAGAAGGCTAGGAAAGAGGGGCGCTAATGTTTTGGGCGTGGGCCAGTTTGCTAATCCGCTCGGGGCTAATCCTGATAGCGGCGGACGTGTTGCGCCGGTTCGCCCGTCAAGACTCTGGCAAATACCGGCATCGAATTCTTCTGGCCGCCTTTGCCCTGCTGCTCTCTTGGCCCTTATTCTCCGCCGTTTTGCCGCAGATACACGTCCCGTTGTGGCCTCGCACTTCAACGAATGGCACTGTCACGTTTACGCAGACGATTGTCTCGTTCGACAAGGCGCTTCCACAAACGATTGCCGTGAATTGGCCCCTCACGATTTGGCTTGTTGGCGTTCTTCTTTCGCTTGTGCCTGTGATTCTCGACTACGTGGCCGTGCGGAGACTGATCCGCCGCGCGATACCGTTGGCCGATGCAGGTTGGCGCGATTTGCTCGAACGGACGTGTGCGTCGCTGGACCTTACGGCCATTCCAGAACTGCTGATCTATTCGGGCCCGGTCGTGCCTTTCACTTTTGGCTTATGGCGTCCGCGCATCCTGTTGCCCGCCGATTGTATGGACTGGGCGCCGCTGCGGAAACACGCAGTGCTTCTTCACGAACTGGCGCATATCAAACGGCGGGATCTTTGGTCGCAGATGGTTGCGACATTCGCGACGGCATTGTGGTGGTTTCAGCCATTATGTTGGTTCAACCGCTGGAATTTGCGCCGGGAGAGCGAGCGTGCCTGCGACGCTCTGGTGTTGGACTTTGGCATCCGGCCGTCCGATTATGCAAGGGAGTTGCTGGACATTGCACGCAGCTTCAGCAAGGGGCAGCGATGGTCCTCCGCGGCTGCTCTTACGATGGCTCGGCGGGGCGAGTTGGAAGGGCGTTTGTACGCCATTCTCGACCCGGAGCGGAATGGTGCGGGACGGCGGCCAGTCCTCGCGATTGCGGCCCTCACCGCACTGACATTGACTGCTTCGGCGGTCACGGTTTTGCCCGAACAAAGTAGTTTAGGAGGTCATCCCATGACACGTACTATGAAACGTACGCTAATATCCGGTCTGCTGGCTTCAGCAGGCCTTTCCGCCGCCACCATTGGAGGGTCGGTCTTCGATCCTACGGGAGCGGCTCTTGCTAACGCACAGGCATCCTTGTTCAATCCCGAAACCTCTGCGAAGCAGGACACAACAACCACTCCCGACGGGAAGTTCACGTTTACGAGCCTCGCGGCCGGATCCTACATCTTGCACGTTGAGAAGCCCGGCTTTGCTTCTCTTTATCGGGAGTTCAATGTACAAACTGACTCTGACGTAAGGCGCGGCCTGATTTTGACGGCAGCTCCTTCTGATCAGAACCCGAGAGTAGTTAGAGTTGGCGGATCGGTCGAGGAATCGAATCTGATCCGCAAGGTCCAGCCCACGTATCCGGACTCCGCCAAAACCGCTCGCATCCAGGGTGCTGTTCACCTAGAGACGACCATCTCAAAAGAAGGCGTACCCGAGGACATCCGTGTTGTTTCGTCTCCAAGCGACGATCTGACGCAATCGGCCTTGGAAGCGGTACGGCAATGGCGCTACCGGCCGACTCTACTAAACGGGCAACCAGTAGATATCGTGACGGACGTAACGGTCAACTACACGCTTATGCCGTAAGACGGGGCCAAATTAAATCTCGTGGCGCTTGGTCTTGCTCAACAAATGCCTGGCCTTTGAGATCGCTTGAGACTCGGCTTCTTCAAAGGTATCCGCCGCGAAGCGCGCAAGAACGGCTCCGGGCGACACGTTATCGGCCTGAACCACGTGCTTGTTTCCTATTCGATAACTGGTCAGTCTGACGGGCCAGCCGTTGAGTTCGATCTGCCGTTCCTGGTACTCAGTGGTCTTTGTTGCGGTCATGAGCCACGCTCGACGGGGGCGCCGACAAGGTTGCCCCACTCGGTCCACGAGCCGTCGTAGTTTCTGACGTCTTTCACGCCGAGGAGATACTTAAGCGCGAACCAGGTGTGGCTGGAACGTTCACCAATGCGGCAGTAGGAGATGACCGGCTTCGATTCCTCAACACATGCGGCTCCATACAAGGCCTTCAAATCGTCGTATGACTTGAAAGTGCCGTCTTCATTGCAAGCCTTGCTCCAGGGCACGTTACGGGCTCCCGGAATGTGCCCGCCGCGCTGGCAAGTTTCGGGAAGTCCGGGCGGGGCGAGAATTTCGCCCGTGAATTCCTGCGGGCCGCGCACATCGATCATGGTTGCGTTACCGGCCTTGAAGGCGTCCTGAACGGCAGCAAGGAAGGCGCGTATTGAGAGATCCGGTTCCTGCGCTTTGTACTGAGTGGCGGGATAACTGGGAACATCGTTGGTCAGTTCGCGGCCCTCGGCGATCCATTTCTTGCGGCCCCCGTTCAGCAGCCGCACGTCCTCATGACGGTAAATCTTGAGCTGCCAAAGGGCCCAGGCGGCGAACCAGTTATTGCTGTCGCCATAGATGACAATGGTGGTTTCGGGCTTGACTCCAGCTTGTGACAGCAGGGATTCCACCTGCTCCTTCGAAAGAATGTCCCGGCGCACAGGGTCACAAAGTTGCGTGCCCCAGTTCCAGGCGATTGCACCGGGAATGTGTCCGAGGTCGTACGCCGCGGTGTCAACGTCAACTTCCACGATGCGGATAGAAGGGTCGGAGAGCTTACCGGAAAGCCATTCGGTATCCACGAGAACTTCAGGATGTGCGTACTGTGGCATAAAACGAAATTAACACAGTAATCTCTATCGGGAATGGGCCGAGGTGATATTCTTCGAGCAAACCGTGGCCCTTTTGACTCTCGACGATTACGAACTCAGCGCCCGGCAGTCGCTCAGCGCAATGGCCTTTGAATATTTGCAGAGCGGCGTTGCGGATGAAGTTACAGCGGCTGAGAACCGGGCCGCATTCCGGTGCCTCAAAATCGTGCCTTCAGTGCTGGTTGATGTCAGTGAGATCGATACATCTATAACTCTCTTTGGCCGGCGGCACGCGTTCCCCATTCTTCTGGCTCCCACGGGGTATCACAAGCTGTTCCACGAGCGGGGAGAGATAGAGACGGTGAAAGGGGCGGACCTAAGCGAAACGCAGCTTGTAGCCGCCTCGTTCTCAACCGTTTCGTTCGAAGAAATGAGCGCGGCGGCCAAACACCCGCTTGCCTTTCAACTCTATTTTCAAATAGACCGCGAGTGTACGCGCGATCTGGTTCAGCGAGTGATCGCGGCAGGATGTGAGTGGTTATGTGTCACGGTGGACGTACCGGTTAACGGACCTCGCGACCGTGAACTGAACGCCAATTTTGCGCTTCCCGAAGGTACACAACGGGCGAATCTTTCCTTCATGAGTCCGGAGATGGCGGCAGCTCCGCACCGTGCGAGCGGGCGCAATTTCTATTCCGCTTTGCGATCCCCAAGCGTGACTTGGAAAGACATGGAGTGGCTGCGTTCGATGACGCCTATACCGATCGCCATCAAAGGGATTCTGAACCCCGCCGACGCGGTGCGCGCGGTCGAGTACGGGTGCAATGCGGTGATCGTCTCGAATCATGGCGGACGAAGCGTCGATACGGCGCCTGCCGCGGTCGATGCTCTGCCGCGAATAGTGCAGCGGATTGGCGGCCGTGTGCCGGTACTCATGGATGGCGGCATACGTAGAGGTACCGATGCGTTCAAAGCGCTGGCATTGGGGGCGAGCGCCGTGATGATCGGGAGGCCTTATCTATACGGTCTTGCGGTGGATGGGGCAGCGGGCGTGGCAAGAGTAGTCGAGATTTTGCGCACGGAACTGGAAATGACTATGGGCTTCACGGGCTGCCAGAACATTTCTCAGATTGCGGCGGATCGGCTTTGGCCATGCCTCTAAAAACTGACGCGTATCTCCTGCGGCTTAGCCAGATTGAGGAAGCGCAGCAGAAGCGTTCGCCCACTGTGCCGATATTTATCGGGATCGAGAGGCTTGTTGTCGATCGTCACCTTGCGCGGGATTTTTGCTGAAAGGATCCGGACGACCGCTTCCGTCTGATCGATGCCCTCGGCATCGAAGACGAGCGCATGGCCGGCGACGTGCTCGTCTGTGATCTTTGCCGAAGCTGCAAGGATACGAGGCGCGGACGATTTGAAATAATTAACATCGAGCAGAAATGCCCGCGTGCCCGGGCTAACCGTTACAGTACGGCTTTCCGCCAAGCCGGGATTGAAGAGGTCGATGAGGTCGCCGGTAACAGAGGTTTGCGGCGGCGTCCCAGTTGTCAGGTGCGAAGCATCCTGGGGCTCTGCATCGAGTCCCGCGGCAATCACGAAGGGCCCACGCCGGAGGACGAGAGAGTTCGTTTCTTTCAGGGATAGATGAATGGCTCCGGCCGCACTCTGTAGGAGTTTGATCAGTACATCCGCGCCAGACGTGCTGTAGGTAAGGGCGGATGGGCTCTGCGCGGCGTAAACGACAAAACCCTTACCAGCGGACTGCAGACCGGTTGCGTCCGCCGCCATTCCAAGGACTTGAAATAAGTGTTCGCGAGGCGTGCCGAAGTGATCGCCATCTGAGTTCCACCAATCGGTCGCGTGATTGTAAGGATCGCTGTCGTCATCTACAACGATAAGTGCGCCTCCGGCCTTCACCCAGGCCGCGAGGGCATGGTGAAAATCGGGCGAGGGTGGTTTCTGTCCCTCATAAGTAAGCAGAAGGACCTTGTAGCGGCTGAGAATACCCGCCGCCGAGTTTCTGTCCGAAGCACTCTCGATTTGAACGGGCTCAACCGGGATGCCACGCATGAGCAGCGGAAGCGCCAGACCATAGAAGTTCCCGAGGTTCTTATCGGAAGGTTGCGGGTCGGCGCGTTGGAACATCAGAGTATCGGACACCAGTACACCGATGCCCTGAGTGCCTGCCGTTTCCCAATGCGTTGCCGCGGCCGGTTGGTGCATTTCGCCGAGCGCGTGAAAGACGGTCTGCAACTCGGTCTCATACGTCTTCGGAATGAAAGTCTTTGCAGGAGTGGGGTCAGACTCGCTAGGCTCTTTCGATGGACGGAGCGCCTTTGGACCGAAGATCCGGTCGGGCCATGGAAGCACCTCGTAACGTGCCACCGCCGGTTGCAGGAGGGAGGCGACGAGGGTGCTCTCCCAATTCCGCCGGTAATCAGTCCACGAATGATTGGGGTTGTCTTCGATGGGATCGTTCAAATACCAAATGGGTTTACCCGAGGAGCGGGCGATGTTTTGAAGCGCTCCATACTCGAGAAAGGCCGTCTCGAACGTGCGTTCACGCCTCACTCCTTCATAGACGTTCGGCTCTCGCGCGGTGCCCGTCCAGACCTGTGCGACATAGCCATCTGCGCCTACTTTGAGCAATGACGACTCGGGACTGACAATCCGCCATTGCGCATAGTTGATGAGAGAGTGCGTGGCGACATAGCACGGGATCAAGCGATGGTGCGCCGTTCCGTACGCTTTCACAGCGTCGAAGACTTGGGCGAGCGTTCGGCGGTACAGGAAGTACTTCAGCTTTGAGGCACGGTACTGGGCATCGGGCGAACTGTCGGGCGCCTGCCATGGCTCGTGATAAAAACCCTGCCACTCTCGCTTAAAGCTATCGCTCCAACCGGTGTTGGCCCAGAACTCGGGTTCTTCGAGGTATATGGATTCCGCGCCAGCATCGAGAGCGGCTTCAACGCCTTGGGCCAGGTAACGGCCATAGGAGAGGCTGGGGGCGATATAAGGGACCTCTCGTCCACCGTGCAGACGGAGCTTACCGTTTTTCTCCTGTTGGGTTTCGTCCCAGTGTTCTTTGCCGTCGAAGTCTCCTCGAAGGTAGGAACCATAACGGCCCCAGGCGACTCCCGTCATCACGGCGACGTGATAGCCGTGATCGCGCCAGGACTGGATGCGTTGACCTACCGTCGCGTCGATACCGTAGACCATAACGGTATCGGCGTTGATGTTGGTGCGGGGCGACCACGGTCGATCAGTTTGGAAGATAAGAGTGCTTCCGAAAGCCTTCAATGTGTGAGGCGCAAGAGATTGCGTTTGCCGGGCTTGCGCTAAGAGGATCTGGGCTGAGAAGGTGGTGACGGAGACGAGTAGCCAAGTCGCGACATGCCTGAGGATCTTCATTCGTAGACAAGCTTACCGCCGGGAAACATCCGCAAACCATTACCGGCGATCATCACCCACGATCATCGCGGCCGCGCGTTCGGCGAGCATGATTGTGGGCGCGTTGGTGTTGCCGCTGGTGATCTCGGGCATGATGGATGCATCAATGACGCGGAGGCGGTCGATACCGTTTACTCGCAAGGCCGCGTTGACGACAGCCATGGAGCCGTGCCCCATTTTGCAGGTACCCGCCGGGTGGAAACAGGTGTCCACGTTCCGTCGAATCCATGTTTCCAAAGCATCGTTCCCCTGCACATCCTGGCCGGGATTGATTTCGTTCGATCCGAACGCATCAAATGCGCCGGTGCGTCCGATCTGGCGAGAGATCTCGATTGCCGCCGTGAACAGATCGATATCGGCGCGCTCAGAGAGATACCTCGGATTGATCGCAACAGGGATCACTGGGTCGGAGGAACGGAGACGTAGTTCGCCCCTGCTTTGCGGATGCAGAAGCGTTGGAGCAATGGAGAATCCGTGACGTTGCGCGAGCACGCCAGGGCCGCTGAAGCAATAGGCGATGAAATGAAGTTGCACGTCGGGAACTCTTAGACCCGGCCGGGTTTTCAGAAATGCGCCCGCTTCCACCGCGTTAGAACTGAGCGGACCGCAAGCTTGTTTCATGAAGAGATCCACGTTCTCAGCGCTCGCAGCGCCATACATCGAAACAGGTTCAGAGCAGCTGTAGCTGACCCCGATAGTCGGATGACCCTGCAGATTCTGGCCCACTCCCGGAAGGTCGATGACGGTAGCTATGCCACATGCCGCGAGTTGGGCCGCCGGGCCGATTCCCGATAGCAGCAAAAGGTGAGGACTTCCAATTGCACCTGCCGCCAGGATGATCTCCTCACCCGCCGCGGCTGCACTGCACCGGCGCCCGTCTTTTTGGGTCAGTTGAAAGAGACCGGCCCCAAGGAGCGATGGGCCGTTGAAATCATCCACGCGTGCCATGCCCTCGCGTTCACAACTATCGACGAAAGCCCGCGAGAGCGGACTCACGCACCGAGGATCGGCGCCGTTCAGAGGTCCGCCCGAACCATGGAATAAAGACGGGCCACGCTCCTGGTTTTCCGCGCGGCGAAAGAACGGCAATACCTGATCGTACCCCCAGCCGGCATTTCCCATTTCTTCCCAGAGATCGTAGTCGGAACGATCCCCGCGAATGTAAATCATTGCGTTGATCGAGCTTGAGCCTCCGAGGACGCGCCCACGGGGCCAAAGCACGGTTCGTCCCTCAAGCGCGTCGTTCGCTTCCGTCGAGAAGTTCCAATCTAAACTACTGCCCGGGAGAGCGGGCCACGCGGCGGGCATATGAATCTCGGCGGCCTGGTCTTCGCCGCCCGCTTCAAGCAAAAGGACGCGAACAGCGGGATCGGCGCTCAGCCGGTTCGCCAACACGCAGCCAGCCGAACCCGCACCCGCGATGATGTAGTCGTACACAGCGATTCTTCCCAGAAAGTGAAAGTCTAACAACGATTCCGCGGTTCTGAACGAAGACTATGCGAGTTTCATACCGGTACGTGCAAACCGGGTTCGCTTGTCAGGACTCTTCCATCGCGATTTCCGGTTTTTCGGCAAGGCTCGAAGCGCCGTATTTACGCGGCCGGAAACTAAGAAAATTATGACGGCAGCCGGGACACCGGTAGCGATGAGCCCCGAGGGTCGTCATAAGATTGTGCGGCAATGTCGCCCGGAAGTATTTTTCAGGCCACGCCATGAGTTCCAGGCTAAGACATTTAGGGCACTTCGCAAACGCTAATTTGGACAGCAGCCATACACTGCACCAGAAGCGGCTACCGCAATCCAGGCAGCGAAACGGGTAGATTCCCATCAGCATCCTGGTCATTTCAAAAAGCGACTGCCGTTTGGAGCGGCGCACTCTGACTCCGCTGCAATTCGGGCAAATGAGGACGGGAGTTCTCATAGGGGTATACGGTTCTCCTGCCGCGCGTGGGCTCCGGTATAAGCGGAAATGTAAGCGGCCCGGTAACCGGCGAACGCGTCTTGCAGGCTGTGGAGACCATCGCGATCCTGATGTAGCGGTGCGCCGTCGATCTCCAGAACCGGCAGTAGATCGCGAGTAGTCGATGTGATGAATACCTGGTCGCTCTCTTCGAGTTCTGAAGGAGTCAACTCGCGTTCTGAAATCTCGAGCCCCGGAACCGTGATTTCTTCAAGCAGCAAAGCCCGAGTCACGCCGGGCAAGCAACCGGAAGTGCTAAGCGGGGGAGTCACAATCCTGTCCTTCTGAATCGCAAAGATATTTGCGGATGTGCATTCGCTGACCTGGCCATTCTCGTTGAGCAGAATGACCTCGTCAAAACCGCGCTCGTGCGCTTCTTCGTACCAGGTGAGATTCTGCGCCCACGAAGTGACCTTCGCGCCCGCAAAGGGTGAGGCGCCGTATCTGCCATTCGAAATGTAACTGAGGTTTACGCCGCTGCCCCAGACCCGTAGGTCCGCCGTGAAAGCGACGATGTCACTATCGCGAGTGAGTCCCGGCGATTCGAAGAGACCGCCTTTGTTCCGGACAATACTCACGCGGAGAGTAGCCTCGAACGCACTGTTCGCATCGATAAGTCTCAGCAGGCTGGCGTGCAAGCCGGGGGCAGAGAGTTCGAATGGGACGCGTAGACGAACGGCGTCGCGCCTCATTCGCTCGTAATGGCGCTCGTACGCGAAGAGAACGCCGTTCGCAACGCGAAGCGTACTGAAAACTCCCCAGCCGTTCAGGAAACCGACTTGGCCCGGAGACAGAAGCGGCTCCTGTGTATTACGGATTTCGCCGTTGTGAAGTAAGAACCGATGCACTCTTCAACTATTATCGGACAAACGCCGGGGCGAGCCGAGCGGAAAGTGCCGATTCTTCGGAACTGTCGGCGTGATAAGAGCTGCGAACGAGAGGACCTGCTTCGACGTGCGCGAATCCCATCTCGAGGCCGGCTTGCTTATATTCGTCGAACTCCCGCTGCGGTACATACCGCAATACCGGTAAATGCTTCGGTGACGGGCGTAGATATTGACCCAGGGTCAGGATATCGACGCGGTGATCGCGAAGATCGCGCATGACTTGAAGCACTTCCGGCTGTGTTTCCCCGAGACCCAGCATCAGCCCGGATTTCGCGGGAATCTGCGGCCGGATCTGTTTGGCATAACGTAGCATGTCGAGAGAACGCTCGTAGCGCGCGCCGAGCCGGACCTGCCGGTAGAGCCGGGGAACAGTTTCGGTGTTGTGATTGAGGACGTCCGGGTGCGCGTTCATGACAATGTCCATGGCCGGGTGTGAGCCCTGAAAGTCCGGCACCAGCACTTCTATTTTGCATCCCGGAACCCGGCCGCGAATCGCATTGATGGTTTGCGCGAACAGATCCGCGCCGCCGTCCTTGCGGTCGTCTCGATTCACGCTCGTAATTACTGCATACCGAAGGCCCAGGATTGCGCAAGCTTCCGCAACCCGGCGGGGCTCATCGTAATCGACCGTGAGCGGCGGACCTTTCCGCACAGCGCAAAAACCACAGCGGCGCGTACAGACATTCCCGAGAATCATGAAGGTGGCCGTGCGGCGGTTCCAGCATTCGCCGACATTCGGACAGGCCGCGCTCTCGCAAACGGTGTGCAACTGCAGACGCGTGACAAGTTCCTTCAACTCGCGGTAATTTTCGCCGACGGGCGCCGGAGCACGTAGCCATTTGGGCCGATCAGGCTGTGAAGAAATAGAGACGAGCACTGATTTCAGGTTACATCTCGCGGCGATTTTCAAGTGACCGCGACATGGTCACTTCGTCCGCGAACTCCAGATCGCTACCCACCGGGATTCCCATGGCGATGCGCGTCACGCGAGGCCCCAACGGTTTCAATAACCGCGATAGATAGACTGCCGTAGCCTCACCTTCAACGGTCGGATTCGTCGCGACGATGATCTCCTCGATTTTTGTTTTGTGCAGGCGGTCAACCAGGCCTTTGATCCGTAACTGCTCCGGACCGATGCCGCGCAGAGGCGAAATGGTCCCATGAAGGACGTGATAAAGCCCGCGGAAATTGTGGGTGGTCTCAATCGCGAGGATGTTGTGCGGTTCTTCTACAACGCAGATTTGCGAGTGCTCGCGGTTTGGATCGCGGCAATACAGGCAGAGTTCGCCATCGCTAATGTTATTGCATTGCGCGCAGATGCCAAGCTTGTCCTTGATGTCGAGAATGGCCTGCGCGAGCTGTTGCGCGTCTTCGCGCGGGTTGCGCAGCAGATGAAACGCGATACGCTGGGCCGACTTCTGCCCGATGCCGGGGAGACGCTTACATTCCTGGATGAGCCGGGCAAGCGGCTCGGCAAATTCTGGCATTGAGTATTGGTGCGGGGAACTCTAGAACATACCGGGAGGCAGTCCGAGGCCACCCAGCATCCCGCCCATTTTGCCCTGCGATTCCTCGTCCACTTTCTTGGCGGCTTCGTTGACCGCCGCCATTACCATGTCCTGCAGCATTTCGACGTCGCCCGCGACCTCGGGATCGATTTTTACGCCAAGCACGTTCTTATGGCCGTCCATCTTCACGGAGATCATGCCGCCGCCCGCCGACGCTTCCACGCGGATAGCCGCAATCTGCTCCTGCAGTTTTGCCTGCATGGCTTGCGCCTGCTTCATCATGTTCTGCATGTTGCCCGGCATTTTCATAAGTTGTCCTGGAGTGCCTCTCTGGATTGTACTTGGAAACCACTTCCTTACGGTCGTGGTTCAGTTATGTCGCTCAATTGTGAACTGCGCGCGTTAGCAAGCGCTTTTCCTACTCATTCAAATTTCGCACGTTGCGAATTTGCGCCCCCGGGAATAGCTCTTGAAACCGCTTCACACCCGGATGAGAGAGCGCCCGTTCACGTAGGTCACTGTCCGCGCCCACAGGCTTGTCAGGAAGTGCGACAGGTGCGGAGACGATCATGTTTTCACCCGCTTCGACGCGCAACTTAACAGGTCTACCGACAACCTGATTGGCGATACGTTGTACACCAGCATCGCGTAAAGCCATCAGCATTGCTTTGGGAGCTTTGATGACCAAATCGCCGCCTTGCAGACGAACCTCCGACTGCTGAATGGCGTCCGCACTGAAGGCCATGCCCGCCGCGCAGAGAGCGTTATGCAAGTCTTGAGCTAAATCACCACTGATTTCCGGCGCCGCCGCCGCCGCGGGTTTTTCAATAGGAGGCGGTGCGGTCTTCTGCGCGGCCGGAGCTTGAAACGTGGCAGGGCGGGGAAGCCCGGCGCGAGACGTAGCACTTAATAACGAACCCGCAGCTATCGGAGAAGCGCTCAAAGAAGCCGCTTGTGCCGGTGTTCCTCTACCCAAATCAGCAATGGCTTGTTCGATCGACTGCAGCTTCCCGGCTTGCACCAGCTTGATAAGGCCAAGTTCCAGGTGCAATCTCGGCTGCAGAGAAGATTGCAGCGTCTTGTATAAATCCAGGTTCAGATTTAAATAACGCGTCAGATCTTCCTCGCTGAAGAGCGCGGCGGTTCTGAGGAAAGCCTGCTGCTCGGCTTCTGAGGCCGCGATCAAGCGCGTGAATTGCCCGGTGATCTTCGCGACCAGAAGATTGCGCCAATAGCGCGACAACTCGCGGCAGAAGTGCTGCAAGCTCTGCCCGTTATTTTCGAGCTCCTGTACGATTTCGATCATGCGAGCGCCGTTCTGTTCGTTCACAGCTTCGGCCACTGCCCGCAGCGAATCTACGCCGAATACTCCCAGGAGCGCGCGAATGTCTTCAACGCGCAGCGTATGGCCGCAGCACGCAATACCCTGATCGAGCGCCGAGAGCGAGTCGCGAACGCTTCCTTCACCGGCTTGCGCGATAACCGAGAGCACTTCTTCATCTGCCTCGATGCCTTCCTGCTCGACGATGAACTTCATCCGGTTAACAAGTTCCGTGAAATCAACCGAGCGGAACGTGAAATGCTGGCACCGCGAGGCGATAGTATTCGGAATTTCCGCCGCTTCCGTTGTACACAGAATGAACACAACCCATTCAGGCGGTTCTTCCAGCGTCTTTAAGAGCGCGTTGAAAGCTTCTTTCGTGATCTGGTGCGCTTCGTCGATGATAAAAACTTTGTAGCGGTCCCTGGCCGGACGATAGCGAACATTTTCGCGGATCTCGCGCATTTCGTTGATGCCGCGATTAGAAGCTGCGTCGATTTCGATTACGTCTACTGAGTTGCTGGCCGCGATCTCCGTGCAGCTTGAACAAACGCCGCAAGGAGTGCCTGTCGGGCCCTGAATGCAATTGAGGCAACGAGCCATGATACGGGCAACCGTGGTTTTACCCGTTCCGCGCTGGCCGGAAAAGATGTAGCCGTGCGCAATACGGTGACTCTCAATCGCGTTGGTTAACGTCTTCTGAACGTGTTCCTGCCCAATGAGCTCGCCGAAATTCTGCGGACGATATTTCCTGGCGATGACTTGATACATGGGTTACGAATTGCGCGGCGAAAAAGGGGGAGAATCCTTGCCAGACCCCGGGTGATCCGCGGCACACAAGCTAAGCCGCTACCGTTGCTTCCTTCCGGACCTGGCGGGGTTTACAACCGCCCATTGCACGAAGCCCGGAGCCTGACAACTCACAATCTTAGCATCTGCAGCTAGTTCTTCGGTCCCAGAACAGCCTGCAGTTTTTCACCGAACAGCGTGCTAGGTGGCTTCGCGTCACTCTTTGGCGGTCGTGCTTCCGAAGTGCTTTCTGGGCCGCGCGCCTGAGCAAGGGGCGTGGGTTCGGGCACGGTCACATTTTCCTTCATGTAGCGGTCTTTCCGAAGCAGCGATCGCTCGAGCGAGCTAATCCACCCGGTAAACTCGTTACCGACCAGATTGTCGCGCTTGATGGCTTGCTTCATCGCTTCCATCTTTGAATCGAGGTTGTCGAGATGGTGAAGGAGCAGAGCTTCTTCGAAAACCGGCACTTTCGGAGAACCAAACGCCAGTTCGCCGTGGTGGCTGACAATCATGTGCTCGACGAGTGTACGCAGTTTGGCGGGAAACTCGGGCACTTGCGCGAACTTCTCGCCGACAATGCGCAGGCCGATGATAATGTGACCCAGCAGTTGCCCTTCGGAGCTGTAGCTGAAACTGCGGTCGTAAGACAACTCTTCTATTTTGCCGATATCGTGGAGGATTGCCCCTGTCAGCAACAGATCCAGATCGACAGTCTTATAGTGGGATGCCGTCAACCTTGCAAGCTTACAGAGTGAGAGAACGTGTTCAAGCAAACCACCGCGGCAGGCGTGGTGAATATTTTTCGCGGCGGGCGCGGTCTTGAATCGCGCCGCAATATTGGGATCGCGGAAAACAGCTTCCAGTAACGCTCGAAGATGCGGATTGCCGATACCCGCAATGGTGGCCTGTAGTTCGGCAACCATCTCATCGGAATCGCGTTCCGAGCAGGGAAAGAAATCCGCGAATTCAACTTCATGGTCTTCCACCCGGCGAATGCGATGCACGGTGAATTGAGACCGGTTTTGATAAACCTGGACCAGGCCCTTCACCTTTACGAAATCGTCGCGGTCGAATTCGTCCATCACTTCGGTGACGTTGTCCCACATCTTCGCTTCGATCTCGCCCGTGCGATCCGCAAGATGAAGTGTCAGGTAAGGTTCGCCGGTCTTTTTCTGCCGGATTTCTTTGGTCAGTACGAGAAATTGCGCGGTAACGATCTCATTCGGCACCAAAGTGCCTACGTAAGGAGATTTCATACTTCCGTCTAGCGCGAACTGCTCTTACCAGTGACGGTGGTTTCAGTGCCGGGAATGGGAACCAGCCAAAGAAGGCGCTTGTGCCGAGTTTTCTGCTCGACTTCCGCTTTGGTTACCGTCTCGGGCTTTAAAGTGACCGGGTCCTGCCATTTCGTGTCTTGTCCCGGAGCGGCGCCCGTGTCCACATATCCGGGTTTGATTTGCAGGAAGGCCGTTTTGCGCAACTCGGTCAAGTATTTGCGGACTTCGGGCTGCATCTTGGGGCCGTAAAGAATATTCTCAATCTCGGGCTTTGCGTCGTCGATTGATTCGAGACCGGCCTTGGTGTGGTCGTCCACTTTCAGGATTTCGAAACCGGTGGGAATGCTGATCGGCTGCGTGACACTGCCTTTGGGTAGATTCCAGACCGCGTCTTCGAAAACTTTGGCGAGATCGCCTTTCTTGTATCCGCCTAAAGCTCCACCTGATTTAGCGGTGGGCGCATCGGAGTTATCGCGCGCGAGGTCGGTGAACCGCTGTCCCTTCGAAGCATCGGAAGCAACCTGTTTCGCCTTCTTCTCCGCAGCGGCTTTCCCTGCGGCGTCTTTGTCCTGGGTAGAAATCAAAATCTCGCTCAGAAATACGCGTTCGTCCTTGATGAAGTCCTTCTGATGCTTGTCGTAGTAATTCTTGACTTCCTGATCCGTGATGACGATGTGCCGGGAAACTTCCTGCGAGACCACTTCGCGTGTCAGGAACTGACTTTTGCTCTCGGCGAGATAGTCTTCGTACGTCATCCCGCCCTGCTGCCGGACGTACTCGTGAAACTTGTCAGGGTCGGTAATCCCGGACTGACGCTGTAAATTCGTCATGTACTTGGTTACGTCCGAATCCACGTTGATGTTCAGCTCCTTACCCTTCTGCGCAAGCAGGAGCTCATCGATCCTGTCGCGCAGAATATCCTTGCTTCGCGTTTCGAAGTCGTGCTGCAACTGAGAACCCGACTCGTTTTGCGCCTTAAGCTCTTGCTCGAGGTCCTTAGACAGGCGCTGGATTTCATCCTGTCTGACGATGTCGCCGTTCACTTTCGCGACGATCTGATCCACAATCTGAACGTCAGCTCCCAGGCAGACGGAGGCAAGTGCCAACGCACCTAAAAATTTAAATCTCATAGAACCTTCCATTATGACAAGAGATGTTCGTTTCGACGGCGGCGAACGGTTTGGCGGTTCATTTTTTGGCGAGAACCTGCTCGGCCGTGCTTAAATCCTGAATAGCCGATTTAAGGCCGTCGAGAAGCTGGATGGGCGAAAGCGTCGAGGCGAAAGGCAGTTTCAGCACGCCCGCAGGCGTGAACTGTGCGCCGGACGTATCGCGAACAAGCGTCATCAGCTTAAAGGGATCGATCTTCGACTGCTGGTGGAATTTGATATTGGCGAAACCCTGACGTCTGTCGATGGATTCGATCCCGGAGCGCTGGGCAAAGCTCTTTAATAGCGAGAACCGGACCAGATTTCTGACTTCCTCAGGCAGAGGCCCATAGCGGTCGGCTAGTTCGTCCAGCGTGCGAGTTGCCTGGTCGTCGTCGCCGACGTCCGCGATTCGTTTGTACGAGCGGAGGCGCTGGGCTTCATCGGATATGTACGTGGGCGGAATGCGGATATCCAGTCCCAAGTTCAAAGTGGAGTGGATTTCGAGCGGGACTTCTTCACCTTTCAGTTCACGGACGCTTTCCTCAAGCAGCCGAACGTAGGTGTCGTAGCCGACAGCCTCAATGTGGCCATGCTGTTCGCCGCCGAGCAGATTGCCAGCGCCGCGCAGTTCGAGATCGAGCGCGGCGATTTTGAAACCCGCGCCGAGATCGCTGAATTCCTTCAATGCGGCGAGACGTTTGCGTGCGACCTCGCTGAGTTGCGTATCGGCGGGTACAAGAAGATAAGCATAGGCGCGGCGATTCGAACGGCCCACCCGGCCTCGCAATTGATACAGTTCGCTTAAACCATAGCGTTCCGCATTCTCGATAATGATGGTGTTCGCGACCGGAATATCGAGACCATTTTCGACGATAGTTGTGCAGACAAAAACATCGTAGTCGTGGCGCATGAACCCGAGCAGCACTTTTTCCAGTTCGGCTTCACCCATTTGCCCGTGACCTACGCCGATCCGGCAGTTCGGCAGCATTTCCTGAATGGAAGCCGCGCGCATGAAGATCGTATCCACGCGATTGTGAACGAAATAGACCTGACCGTTACGCGCAAGTTCCTGCTCAATAGCGGTCTTTATCAGATCGGGATTGAAATGCGCTACGACGGTGTTGATCGATAAGCGGTCTTTGGGCGGTGTCTCGATCACCGACATGTCACGCAACCCAAGCAAGGACATGTGCAGAGTGCGTGGAATCGGCGTTGCGCTCATGGTAAGAACGTCTACGTTGTGCCGTAATTGCTTAAGCCGCTCCTTGTGGCCGACACCGAAGCGCTGCTCCTCATCGACGATCAGCAGGCCGAGGTCGCTGAAGACGACGTCCTTCGACAACAGGCGATGAGTGCCGATGAGGACATCCACCTTGCCCGCCGCGACCTCTTCGAGGGCCGCCTTGACTTCTTTTGTAGTCCGGAAACGGCTGACCAGTTCAATGCGCACAGGGAATGAGGCAAAGCGCCGTTTGAACGTCTCGTAGTGCTGGAAAGAGAGAACGGTGGTGGGTGCGAGGACGGCTACTTGCTTGCCATCTCCAAGCGCTTTGAAGGCGGCGCGCATGGCCACTTCCGTTTTGCCGAAACCGACGTCACCGCAGAGCAGGCGGTCCATCGGTTGATCGCTCTCCATGTCGCCTTTGATTTGCGCCGTCGCGCTGAGTTGGTCCTTCGTTGCACCGTATTCGAAGGAATCTTCGAATTCGCGCTGCCAATTGCTGTCTGGTGAAAAGGCGAACCCTTGAGCCACGCGGCGCTGTGCGTAGAGCCTCAATAGCTCGTCCGCCATATCGCGCATTTTGGCTCGAACGCGCGACTTGGTCTTCTCCCACGTGACGCCGCCGAGACGGTCCAGGTGCGGTTTCGCTTCGCCTGCGCCACGGTATTTCTGTACCAGGTCCAGGCGTGTCAGTGGAACATAAAGCTTCGATTCAGCCGCGTATTCCAGCACCATGAAGTCACCCTTCTGGTCGCCTTGTGCGATTTCGCGGATGCCGAGAAACTGTCCGACGCCGTGCGTTGTATGGACGACGAAATCGCCAGGCTTGAGGTCGGCTATATCGGCTGCGAAGGCGGCGAGCTGCGACTTGGTAGGCTGACGGGCGATGAGATCCGAAGTTTCGAAGAGATCCTCGGAGCCGAGAATCGCGAGACCCGAGTCGGCGAGCACCGCACCGCGCCGGACGCAGCCTTTGATGAGATACGTGCTCGAAACGGACCCGGCATGATAGGCACGGTCGGCCAGAGAAGGCCGCGTACCCGCCGCCGCTTCCATGCCGAGTTGATACGGGACAGAGTACTCCTGGAGGACGTCGGCGAGACGCTCGATTTCTCCCGTCGATGGCGCGAAGAAGGCAACCCGGTTGCCCGCCTGAATCAGGTTCCGGGCCTCCGCCACGGCAACCGGCATGTTGCCTTGAAAGGTGAGCGAAGGACGCGTGGGGATATGAAAATCAACCACTCTGTTGGCCGCGGTAACGACATCAAGTTCCTGAAATGCGATGCAACTCCGTTCCGCGATTGTCGTTTTGAGTTCATCCCATCGCGCGAAGTTCTTCTCGGGTTCGATGGGCGCGGGCCGGTCCGGATGTTCCAGGCGCTGCCAAAGGCGGTCCGCGGCCGATTCGATTGCTTGCGGCTCATCCAATACGATGAAAGCGTCCGATTGTAGCGAGAGAAGGTTATGAGCGCGCGGACGCACGAGCGGAACAAGGAACTCCCATCCCGGGAACACCTCGCCTGGATTCGAGAGGTCGAGGTCGGCTGCTTCGGCGGCCTCTGCGAGTTGCCGCAACAGGGCGGGCGATTTCGGATATTCAGCCAGCGGCAGCAGCGTGGTGGAAGAGACTTTTAGAACCGACCTCTGCGATTCCACATCGAACTGCCGAATAGACTCGATTTCATCGCCAAAAAACTCAATGCGTACGGGTCGAGACGCTTCCGCCGGAAACACATCGAAGATGCCGCCGCGCAGCGAATATTCGCCCACCATCTCGACCGGTTCTCTGCGCTCGTAGCCAATCGATTCGAGGTGCTGGACGAGTTCTTCTAACGGGAGTTCTTCTCCGACGCGGATGTTCAGGGCGAGTTGGCGATAGAAATCCGCCGATTCCGTTTTGAGAAGGGCGGCGGCGATCGGGACGACCGTGATTGGAATCTTTTTATTAGTTGACAACCGCCATAGTCCGACGGCGCGTGCTTCGGAGATTTCGTTGTGAGGTGACAGGCGTTGTTGCGGCAGAACGTCGAGCGCGGGAATCAATTGCGGAGCCGGAAGATCTCGCCCCTCGAACAGAAGTTGAAAAAACACCTCAATCGATTCGAGCAGTGTCTCGGCTTCTTTATTGCCATCGACCAATACGAATAGCGGCTTTTCGGTCGCTTGATAAAGCAGGACGGTGTAGAGAGCTTTAGCGGTCGTGACGAGCCCGCTAACTGAAAATGGGCCGCGTTCCCCGCGGGTCAGGTGATGGAGCAGGGATTGGAACGATTGTTGCCTGCCTGCGGATTGGAGGAGTTCACGAGTCGCTGGATGTATCACTGGCGGGAACTAATTTTCTCGGCAATGTCGGTGGTGGAAAAACCGGGCTCAAGAGGAAGCGCATAAACCTCGCCACCCGCAGCTTCCACTTCTTCACGTCCGGCAATGAAGTGCGCCCAGTCGGCTCCCTTGACGAGAACGTCAGGCAAGACGGCGGCGATCAATTCGCGTGGAGTATCTTCGTCAAAAAGCGTCACAGCGTCAACGGCTTCGAGATAGAGAGCGAGTTCCGCCCGCGTCCGCTCATCGAAGAAAGGCCGCGCCGGACCCTTCAGGCGCTGCACGCTGGAATCGGTATTAAGCGCCAGGATCAAGACATCCCCGAGCGAGCGGGCGCGTTCGAGCAGGCGGACATGCCCCGGATGCAGGATGTCATAGCAGCCGTTGGTAAAGACGACCTTCTTGCCCTCCGACCTCCAGCGCGCACGCTGGGTAACGAGGTTCTCACGAGTAAGCAGCTCGGCCATCCAACTCCATTTTATCCGGGACCCAAACTCAGCAAACTAAACTCAGCAAACTCAGGACGGAGGGGGATTAAATCCGAGACGAATAGTCCCCGGTCGATACTGATCATTTTTATGCCGAATGCCGCACGAGTCGTAATCCCGGATGTGCCGTGTCATATAACGCAGAAAGGAAACTACGGCCAAGCTACATTTTTCGACGCAGAAGACCGAAGTTTCTATCTGGACCGGTTTACCCGCGCGGCCCGAGAGCACAACCTGGATCTCGTCGGCTGGTGCCTGATGACAAACCACGTCCATTGGATCGTTATTCCCCGCTCACCCAGCGGGATGGCGCGGACTATCCAGCGTGCTCACAGTGAATACGCCCTTTTCGTAAATCGCAAACATGGGCGGATTAATGGCCATCTTTGGCAGACCCGGTACTACTCTTGTCTGCTTGATACCGGCCACCTCTGGCGCGCCTTGCGGTACGTCGAACTGAATCCAGTGCGAGCTGGACTCGTTACTCAAGCCGAGCACTACGCGTACTCTAGCGCCGCTGTGCATGCGGGCGTGCGCACCGTTCCTTCATGGCTGGATATGGGGCTCTGGTCGGCCGCATTTACGGTCGAAGAATGGCGGAATACGCTGTACGTAGACGCCGGCGACGATCCGATCAAGATCCGCGCCGCGCCGAAGAGTGGCCGGCCACTCGGGTCGGATGAATTCATCGGTCAAACCGAGTGGACCGTCGGCCGCGCGCTCCGTGCCAAAAAAGCCGGACGAAGACCTATGGAACGTGCTCAACCGGGATTCTCTGGGTCGGAGTAGCCTTGGTAGGTTTAAATCCCCCTCCGTCCGGGATTTCAAGTTCCTAGTATCCTGAAACTTCAAGCACTTAGCCGTGAATGGAGTTTAGCCGAATACTAGTTCGCGCCACCAACTGGGTAGGGGACGCGGTGATGTCGATACCCGCCCTCCATCAGTTGCGGAAGGAGTTTCCGCGCGCTCACATCGCCATATTGGCGCGCCCGTGGGTAGGCGGACTTTATGGCCGCGAGCCCTTCTGCGACGAATTGATACCCTACGAGGCGCCGAAAGGCTGGCATGGCCTCGCCCAAAAATGGGATGTAGCTTGTGAACTCCGGAAGCGCGATTTCGACTGCGCCGTTCTCTTGCAAAATGCCTTTGAAGCGGCCGCTATCGCAGTTTTAGCCGGTGTCCCCGTGCGGATCGGCTACAACCGCGATGCGCGTGGATGGCTGCTGACGCGTCCAATTCCCGTTCCCAAACCGGGCGAAACGCCGCGCCACCAGCGCTTCTATTATTTGGAACTCTTAAAACGCGCGAAGCTGATTCCTGAGTATCCCACCGAAACGTCCATAAGGCTGTTCGGTGCGGGAGCCGCTGCGCTACAGGGCGTCGAACACTTTCGAACAGCCGGTTTATGCAAACCCGTTATCGGTGTTAGCCCGGGCGCCGCTTATGGCGGAGCAAAACGTTGGCTGCCGGAGCGTTTCGCGGAAGCCGCGGTAGCGGTGGCCCAAGAACGTAACGCGGCGGTGGCAATTTTTGGATCGAGACAGGAAGTAGAAGTCTGCGAGACGGTGCGCGAAGCGGTCGGGAACGCCGGCGTAACTTGTATCAATTTCGCGGGGAGGACTGAACTGGCCCAGTTCATCGAAATGGCGGCGGCTTGCGAAGTCTATCTCACAAACGATTCCGGACCCATGCATATCGCCTCAGCTCTGGGCGTTCCTACCGTAGCCGTTTTCGGTGCGACCGACGATGAAGCAACTGGCCCCACAGGTGATCGCAGCCGTATCGTGAGAGAACCCGTCGAATGCAGCCCATGTCTCTTGCGTGAGTGCCCGATCGATCACCGCTGCATGACGCGGGTCAGTGCCGCGCGTGTAGCGGAATCGGCGCTCAGCTTGATCGCGGCCGAGAAGCGATAAGAGATAAGAATGGATACTAGAGAGAAAATTGTGGTTAGCGAAGCGGCTCGTGCCTTATTGGGCGAGGGCGCCTGGGTCGTGATAGCTGGGCTGTTCGATCCGCTTACCGCACTTCAGGCCAAGCGTCTTTCCGGTCTTCGGCGGCCTGGACGCAAACTGATGGCAATCGTCGAACACGGTGAGAATCCGTTGCTGAATGCCGAGGCGAGAGCGGCGTTGATTGCGGCGCTTAGGGGCGTCGATGCGGTTAGTATCGCCGATTCCGCCCGTTCAATTCTCCCGCTTTCTTCATCGGTGGAACTGATCGAAGACACAGCGGGTGAATTCGCCCGTTCGGCTGATTTCGTTCGTTTCATTCTCGACCGCCAACAAGTTTCGGGAAATGCATGATCCAGAAAGAATCGATCCTGATCGTGCGGCTAGGCGCCATGGGGGACATCGTCCACGCTTTGCCGGCGGCTGCTAGCTTGAAACTGAGCTTCCCGGACCGCAAGCTGGTCTGGGTAGTCAGACCGAAGTGGATGCCGCTTCTTGAAGGTAATCCTTTCATCGATGAGCTAGTCCCATTTGACAAGCAGGGCATTGCCTCGATCATCGCCTCATGCAAGCGGGTTCGCGGTATCCAACCCACTCTCGCCTTCGACTTTCAAGGCCTGATTCAGTCGGCGTTGATAGGCAGGTTGTCGCGCCCGCGCCAGTTCTGGGGTTTCGACAAATCGATCGCGCGAGAGTGGCCCGCGCCTTTGTTTTACACCAGCACGGGAGGGCCTTCGGGTCCGCACCGGGTTGAGAGGAATCTCCAACTGGCGCAAGCTGCGGGCGCCCGTACGTTGACCGATAAAGCATGGCTTCCGGTCGGTTTCGCCGAAGGTGTTCTGCCTTCCGGACCCTTTGTTCTCACATCGCCTTTGGCCGGATGGGTAGGCAAACAATGGCCATTACAACATTACGAGCAACTAGCTAAATTGTTATCAAAAGAAGGCGTGGCACTGGTCGCAAACACCGCCGTAAACCAGGCGCCAGTTCTAACCGGTCTAGAAAACCTGCATGTTCACGCATCCTCGATTCCGGGCTTACTTCATGCCACCAGGAACGCAGTCGCGGTCGTCGGAGTCGATAGTGGACCGTTGCACATGGCCGCTGCGCTCCAGAAACCAGGCGTGGCGATCTTCGGTCCCACTGATCCTGCCGCAAACGGGCCTTATGGAGACAGTATTTCAGTACTCCGCGCAGGTAATGTCACGACTACATATCAGCGGCATTCAAGAATCCATCCAAGCATGAAAGAAATCTCCGCTGAACAGGTTTTCAATTCCCTAATGCGGTCCATCGACCGCCATCACACGGCATCGGTGCAATCTTTGTGAGCGCCCTCGAAGACTCGCCACGCTACTGGTTCCCGAAATCCTACGCGGATTTCGTGCAGCGCTTGCGCGTCGCTTCCGGCTTCCTGCTGCTCCTGACGTTTGCCTGGTTCTCGCAACCCCATCCGCTGTTCATGGCAATCGGTTTGCCCGTGTCTGTAATCGGACTTGGCGTCCGTGCATGGGCTGCCGGGCACCTGGCGAAAAACCGCCATCTGGCTACCAGCGGCCCGTATTCGTACATTCGAAATCCTCTCTATGCCGGAACATTGCTGACCGCCTTGGGCATCGTAATCGCTTCACGCAGCGCCATTCTCGCCCTCATCTTCGCCGCTGTTTTTCTTCTTGTATATTTGCCCGTTATCGAACTCGAAGAGCAGCATCTTCGGAACATCTTCCCCGAGTATGGAGCCTACGCCGCGCGCGTTCACCGCCTCGTTCCGGCGAGAAAATGGAATGGCGGCGATCTCCGATTTTCGGGTGCGCTCTACAAAAATAATCAGGAATATAAAGCAACGCTTGGATTTTTGGTTGCCGTACTGTGGCTGCTCTGGAGATGTTGGTCTGGCGCCCGCACCTAATAGCCAGGCCGCCAACCATGCTGTGATACGCTTTCGCTGATGAGAGTCGGATGTTTCACCCCACTGCTAACCCAGTTTCCACTGGATAAAGTTCTAGAGAAGCTAAAAGCGCTCAATATCACGACCGTCGAGTTGGGTACGGGAAACTATCCCGGCGACCCGCACTGCAAGCTCTCGATGATCGAGAACGAGAAAGAACTCAAGGAGTTCAAGAAGAAGCTCGACGACCAAGGATTTTCAATCAGTGCATTGAGTTCGCACGGAAATCCGTTGCATCCCGACAAAGCAATTGCGAAGGGTTTTGCCGATACCAGTAAACGAACGATCGAATTGGCCGCTAAACTCGGTGTCCCCGTGGTCGTTGATTTCTCCGGATGCCCTGGAGATAGCGACAGCGCGAAGTATCCGAACTGGGTGACGTGTCCGTGGCCGCCCGAGTATCTCGACGTCCTCGACTGGCAATGGGAAAAGAAAGTCACTCCGTACTGGATTGAGCACGGCAAATTCGCCAAAGATCACGGCGTTAAGGTTGCCATCGAAATGCATCCTGGCTTTGTCGTCTATAGCCCGGAGACCATGTTGAAGTTGCGCGCCATCGCGGGCGATAGTGTCGGTTGCAACTACGATCCAAGCCACATGTTCTGGCAAAGCATCGATCCGATCAAAGCGATTCGCGTCCTCGGCGATTGCATCTTCCACGTTCATGCCAAAGACACGCAGATCTACGATTACAATCTGCCCAAGACCGGCGTTCTCGATACCAAGAAATACACGGATGAAAAGAACCGCGCCTGGATCTTCCGTTCCTGCGGCTACGGCCACCCCTACGGCTGGTGGAAAGAGTTCATCTCAACACTCCGCATGTACGGCTACGATTACGTTCTTTCAATCGAGCACGAAGATTCGCTCATGTCTCCGGACGAAGGACTGAGCAAGGCTGCCGAGTTCCTGAACCAGATCATGATCCGCGAGCAACCCGGCGCCGCTTGGTGGGTCTGAGAACCGGGCGTCAAACTTAAACTTGTCCGGCACGCGTTCGGTACTCCGGTCGTCGTTCATTTCTGCGTCGCACTGTTGATCTCAGGATTGATGAGCGCCCCGCGGCATGCAGCGCCGGGAGCGGGAGGAGAACGGGCGGTCGTGGCTCGGTAAGTTACTCCAAAGGTATGGACACCTTTCCGAGCCGCGCGCGTGAGCAAGCGGTTTCCACCCTCGCCTACTTTGATCCGGAAGATACAATTCTGAGACATGCCCAGCCTTACACGTACGGTTCATCGCCGCCTTCTGATGCGGCCTCTTTTCCAGCTGTTCTTGTTGCTTTGCGGTTCCTGTTCCGCCGATTGGCTGACGTACGGTCATGATCCGCAGCGTACGGGCTACAACCCGTCCGAAGTTGAGCTATCGCCAGCAAACGCCGGCAACCTGAACCTCCTGTGGGAAAGTCAACTGGACAACGTGCCGCTTGCTCTTAGCGCTCTCACGGCTCCCGTTGTTGCAGACAATGTCGAGACGGTGGCCGGGCCGAAGACGCTGGTGTTCGTGGCGGGTAGCTCGAACACGTTTTTCGCGGTGGATACAAACGACGGGAAAGTGGTCTGGACCCGGACGCTCACGGCTCTGGCGGCGCCGAAAGAAGAGTCGTTCTACCTGTGCCCAAATACTCCTAACGCCACGCCCGTCATCGATAAGGAGCACGGAATCGTTTACACCATCGGCGTGGATGGGCGGCTGTATGGACTGGATCTCTCCACAGGCGCCGTGAAATTCGGCCCGTTCGCTTTCATTCCGGCGTTTGCAAAGGCTTGGAGCTTGAATCTTCAAGATGGCCATATTTACACGACGACCTCGCAGTCCTGCGGTGGTGATCGATCCGGAATTTATTCGATGCGGGTAACGGACCCGATGCAAACCGAATCGCACGAATTGTTGGTCCGCCACGGCTACGGTAGCGGAATGTGGCTACGCGGAGGTACTGTTATCGACCCGGACGGGACGGTTTTTGTCTCGACGGGCGATGGCGCGTTCGATCCGGCCGTCGGTGATTACAGCAATACCTATCTGGCGGCTACGCCCGACCTCATCCATGTTCGCGATTACTTTTCTCCACCGAACTGGAAGGACATTAGCAAGCTCGACCTTGATTTGCCATCGGGCGGCCTCGTTGAATTCGCGTACAGGGGCAAACGGATGTTGGCGGGTGGAGGCAAGGAATCGGTTGTGTATCTGCTTGATCCCGGCAGTCTGGGCGGCGGCACTCACCAGCAAGCGCTCTACACATCGCCGGTTCTGGCGAACGAAGGCCGTGTGCTTGAAGAGAAGGGAATGTGGGGCTCTCCTGCCGCATGGACCTCCCCGGGTGAACACGATCGAGAGACTTGGCTCTACTTTCCCGCTTGGGGCAGCCTAACCACCTCGGCTCCCCATTTTCCAATTACTAACGGGGAGACGCCGCACGGAAGTATCCTCGCATTCAAAGTGGTGACATCCGCAACCGGAGCGCCGAGTCTCGAACCCGGCTGGCGTTCGGCGGACATGAACTTACCCGACGCGGCAGTGATTGCCAATGGCGTTCTATTTGCGCTGGCAACAGGCGAGAATCCGCGGCAGGACCACGTTCTTGGCGTGACGCATTTCAAGAGCATGGAGGATTGGAAGCATAACCTGCTGACCACAAATGAGCGTTCTGCCGGGACCCATCCGGCAGTCTTGATTGCAATGGATGCGAGGACTGGGAAACTGCTGTATCAAAGCGGAGATGCGATGAAAAGTTGGGTCCACTTCACGGGACTCGCGGTTAGCGGCGGGCGCGTGTTTGCGGTTGACCACGAGTCGCGTTTGTATTGCTTCGGCTTAAAAGTCGCTGGAAACGCGGGGAAGTAAGACGCGCAGTTTCGACGCCCTGGGCCACTTATTTCAAGTGCAGACACCCGATGGAGCCAAATCAATCAACAGCTACAGCGCGGATTCCGGCGCCGATTACACCTTCGCTACGGATCCCGCCGGACATAGGAAGAAATACACTTATGACGCACTGTCCCACTGGAAAAGCGTCCTCGAAGATCCACGTGGATTGAACTACAGCACCACCTATACTTACGATCCGCTGAATGATTTGCAAGTTGTCACGCAGGGTGGCGAAACACGCACGTTCGCCTACGATTCACTGGCGCGGCTGGCGTCCGCGACGAATCCGGAAAGCGGCACAACTTCCTACACATATGACAATGCCGGAAATCTTTATCAGCGAAGCGATGCCCGCGGCGTGGTGGCAACCTATGGCTTCGATGCGCTGAACAGACCGGCCAGCACCTCTTACAACAATGGCACGGCAGGGGTGTCGTACAGCTACGACAACGCCAATCCTCCGAACGGAATCGGACGTTTAAGCCTATAATCTCGCCGGAGCATTGACGAGCGAGACCTATCCATCGGGACGCGTTCTGACAACCGGCTACGACGGAGCCAATCGGCCCACCACTTTGAGCGGTTCACGTAGTATTGGTAAACGAAGAGTTTGTACGTCGCTACTCTGAGCATCAGGATCCCCTGGGAAAGCAAATCCAGCCAGAGTCAGCCCCTGTGGGCCAGATTGTGGGAGTGGTCAGTAGTGTGAAGAGCTACTCCGAAGAAACTCACGTCGATCCGGAGGTCTACGAACCCTTTCTTCAGCGGCCCGTCCCCTCTATTTCTCTCATGCTTAGGTCTAATGTCGAACCGAATGGTTTGATACCCGCCCTACGCCACGCCGTTGCGCAGTTGGACGCGGAACTTCCGCTGGCTAATGTGATGAGCATGGGTAACGTGATCCAACGCCAGCGGAATGGAAATTCATTGTTCACTCGTTTGCTCGGTGCCTTCGCACTTTCTTGCGCTAATTCTCGCCGCCGTCGGAATTTACGGGCTCGTTGTCTATTCAGTGAGCGGACGTACCCACGAAATAGTATCCGGATAGCCCTCGGAGCTGGAAGACCGGACATCTTAATGGATGATCCTGAGGGAGGGCCTCAAGATGGCCGCGACCGGATCGGCGCTTGGCGGGGCGATGGCGCTGCCGCTGCCGAGACTTTTCGATTCGATATTAGAAGGTATGCACTTTGGTGCGCCCGGACTTTACGTGGTTGTGATCGCGGCAATTTTGATTGTGACGACTTTCGCGACCTACGTTCCCGCGCGACGCGCTACACGAGTCGATCCGAACGCAGCGTTGCGTCACCCATAGTTTGAGAGATTTTTATAGAACGCAATTCTCCTTGACGAACTAGGAAAGACAAGCTATCATCTTCCTAGCTCGTCTAGGAGAGCAATGGCCGTCAAACAACTCGACCTTCTGCAAGGGACTCTCGACATGCTGATCCTGAAAGCCGTTTCATTGGGTCCGTTGCATGGCTATGGAGTTCTGCTGCGTATTCAACAGATTTCGAAGGACCGGCTCGAGATCCAACAAGGGTCGTTATACCCGGCTTTGTACCGGGTCGAGCACCAAGGCTGGATCGCCAGTGAATGGGGCGAATCGGAGAATAAGCGAAAAGCGAAGTACTACCGCCTTACGTCCGCGGGCAAGCGCCAATTACAAGCGGAAACGGCAAAGTGGAATCGCATGGCGGACGTAATGGCCGGAATTTTGGGCGCCACGCCGGAGGAGGTATGACGATCCTCGCCCGCTTTCAATCGTGGGCAAAAGCTGCCCTGCGGCGCTCGCGCATGGAGAATGAGATGGATACGGAACTCCGCTTTCATCTGGAGTCCTATGCAGAGGATTTGGTGCGATCTGGCATGATGCCGGAAGAAGCGTCCCGTCGCGCACGGCTGGCGTTCGGT
>JALYVD010000096.1 GCA_030853405.1 Acidobacteriota bacterium
GTCGTTATCGAAGTACACATAGACTGCTTTCAGGTCCTTCGCCCAAATCTGAATCCTGGCGGCCCAGGCAGCCAGAGCCGCGTCGTCATAGCTGCCCTGATACTTGCCGCCGGGACCATGCAGACGCACGTACGCGAAGTCCGCTGTAATCTCAATGGGCGATTGCACGCCCGCCAGGTGAAATGCGCAGTGCGCCATGTTGTTACGCCGAAGCAATTCGTAGATCTCAGGCGTATCCCAGGTTGTATTGCGAAACTCAAAGGAGTAGCGATGATACGGCGGCAAAAGCGCGATAAAATTCGCCAGCCGTTCGTAATCGAGCGCCCAATTCGGAGTCAATTGCCAGAGGATCGGCCCAAGTTTATGTTGCAGGACTTCTATCGCCTCGAAGAATCTGAGAAGCCCCTGCTCCGGATCCTTCAGCTTCTTCATGTGCGTCAGGAAACGGCTTCCTTTGGCGGCGAAGCAGAATCCTTCAGGGGTTGTGCCGCGCCAACATTCGAGCGCGGTTTGTTTCGGCAGGTGATAGAAGCTATTGTTCAGCTCCACGGTATCGAAACACTCGCAATAAAACGGCAGCATCTTGGGGGCGGCGAAACGTTCCGGATAAAATTTCCCGAGCCAGTGCTTGTAGTGCCAGCCGGAAGTACCGATCCAGATCGTTGCCGAATGCCCGCTCACGGCCTATAGATGCGCGCTGGTGCTGCATTTCGACGGAGAAACGATGCGAACTGCCGCCACTAACTCACCAGGTGCTTCCAGTGATGAATGGCGGATTGATGCGAATAGGTTCTTCTGAGTCCAGGCGGGGTGAACGTGGCGCTACGATGGTGCTCTTCACGATGATGATCGCGCTGGTGATTATCCCGATGGTCGGACTTGCCATTGATGGATCGGTTGCCTTCTGGGCGAGAGCGAAGTTGTCGGCGGCGGTCGATGCAGCCGCTCTTGCAGCGGGACGGTCAGTCAATGTGAAACAGACCACAAACCAGAATAGTGGGCCCGTGGTAAGCGTTGCCCAACAATGGTTTTACGCCAATTTCCCGACCGGATGGATCGGAACGACGGTTTTGAACGGCGGTCCGAACGTTCAATACATAACAACGCCCGATTCCAGACAACAGGTGACCGTGACGGCGTCTGCTTCGGTACCTATGTACTTCATGAGGATCGCTGGATATAACAGTATTACGGTTTCGGCGACGGCACAGTCCTCTCGACGCAGTTCCTTTGTCATTTTAGTTCTCGATCGTTCCGGTTCAATGAACGTCAATGCGGGCGGGAATGCGTGTGCGAGCATGAAGCAGGACTCCGTCACCGTTTTCGTGAAATCGTTTACGGAAGATTTCGACACGGTGGGTCTTGTCACTTACTCAACGACTGCTGGACCGGCCCCGGATTATCCTCCGAGTCTGATGTTCAAGTCGAGCTCGCCAAGTCTGGCGGATAAAATCAACACTATCAACTGTACGGGCGGGACCAACATGTCGCAAGGCCTGCACTTTGCATATCAGTCCATACTGGACCACGGCCTTGCGGGGGGACTGAACGTAATCGTGCTGTTTACGGACGGTCAACCGAACGGAATAAGTGCGGCATTTCCCATCAGGAACAGGCCACAGGACGACGGGGATAACAACCGATTTGGCCCTGGAAACGGAGTTTCTTATAACTCCCCCTATGCGTGGCCGAAGAGTGGCTGTGCCGCCGCCACTATCACTGGAGCTCTCCTTTACCTGACCGATCCTATTCCTCCGGCTGTGCAAGGGATGACCGGAGGCCTTTATGACACGACACACCAAGTCCTTCCTTCTGCGGATGCCCAATTGCTGACCCCTCCTGGTTGCTGGGTCAGTAGTTACGGAAACTACGTGGTGCGTGGGGATGTGGCATTTATTCCGCAAACGGACAGTTGGGGAAATCCGACGACCGGGAGTAACGCGTTCAAATCCGTTGATACCTTCACTGCCGGACCTTATGTAAACCAGATTCGTCCAGATGAGCAGCTTAACGGGATAATCGCAGCTGCTACGAACGCCGTGGATTATCAAGCTCAGACGATCCGGAACAACGCCACTTACAACACCATCATTTATACGATCGGCCTGGGTGGCGCTCCAGACATGCCCATTGACGCAACCCTGCTGGAACGCATTGCAAATGATCCAAGGAGTCCGATCTATGATCCGACTAAGACGCCGGGATTTTTCGCGTATGCGTCCAATCTTAGCCAGCTTAATCAGGCGTTTACCCAAGTGGCCGGTCAGATTCTTCGTCTGAGCCAGTAGTGAGAAGCTCAGAGGAATCAAGACTCTCGGCCAAATCAGAAAATCGATCGGGCGTATTCTCCTGGCGTACCGAGATAACTCCAGAAGCTGAGGTCCGGTGAGTTAACGTACATTTCCGACATGTATGCGCTATTGCTAGAAATGGCGGCCGTCGTCAGCATGGCGCTTGGGAACCCCGTTGCTACCGCGTTGGGATCCGTGAGCGGATGCAAAACGTTATAGGACGCATCCACGGCGCCCGGCGCGTTCGGTCCACCGAAGTTACCTTTGTGAAGCGAAGTGTTCCCAACGGGAATCTGGCGGGTAAATACGACCGTTTTGTAGTTTGGGCACTTTGAACCGTCTCGCTGAACTCCTTTAGGACAAACACTATCGTCCACGTAAAGAACCGTTGATAGGTACAGAACGGTGTTCCCGGCGGGAGAAGCAGTAGCAGGAGACATCCTGAAATTGGCAGGAGCAAGGCTCGTAAGCAGCGCACGCGGTTCTGGTTGCGAGAAATCGGTTCCTTGAGAGTACATGTGACCGGCATCCCGGCAGACCTGAGTCAGTTGGACCTCGCGCATCAGACTAAAACCGATTTCATAAGTTCCCAGGAAAAGTGGCATCCAGAAGAGGGAAAAACAGAGGGCGAACTCGACGAGAGCGCTTCCGCGTTCGTGTTTCTTTGAAGTTTTTATGTTGTCCATACTACTGATTCGCTGTACCTGAACACGCCATGACGTCCGCGGACGTGGCGCTCAACTGGATAGCCATCGGGCTATGTACTAGAATTTCGGCAAAAGTATTGAGCGGCAAGGCGTTTACGGAGACTTTGACAACCGTTCCGCTGGTGACCAGGTCGGTCGATTTGAGGGGGACAAGTGTAGGTGAATAAAAATTGACCGTGGCGTATGAAGCAACGTTTTGGGTGTTGAGAAATCCGAAGGAGTATTGCACCACGACTTTGTCAGCGGCAGCGGTGATACCGCCGGTAGCCGCGCACGTTACAGCCGAGCGCACTCCTTCACGCACCGCTTCTTGCACACAGGCCCAACCAAAAAGGATCCAGGCCAGGTTCATCAACAAAAACAGGAGCCCCATGGCCGGCAGGATCACGAAAGCAAACTCAACAATCGCGGTGCCCGCTTCCCGCCGCCGGGCTTTTCTGAGGATTCCGACGCAATTCCCTGATCTCATGGCAAATTCACTTGTCGTTATAGGAAGTGCGAGGTGGAGGTCATTTCTCGCAGAGGAGAAATCAGGCAGCCAATTCCCACAGCTCTTGGCGACGCCTGATTACCCGGGCCAAGGGTTCATAGATCTCCCGCGCCCCATTTTCATCCGCGTAATCCCATAGACCGTTGCAGCAATGTCTGTCGTCGTCCCATCCCGGATGATTAAGGATCGGATAAAGGCAGATTCCCTCGACCGGAACTCCAAGCCTGAGCGCCGTTGTTACTTCGCCGCCAACGTATTCGAACCAGGAGGGCCGCTCGTCATTCTCCGTGCCAGTCTCTGAAACCAGGACCGGCTTCCTGTAGCGGTCCCAGACTTCAGTCAAGATTTTGTGAAAGGGCTTGTACCTTGCGTCGGCGCGCGTGAGCGGACGAGAATGGTTCACCCATTGATTGCGCTCGTAGAAGTTAACGCCGACAACATTGATGTACTCGGGCCTGCCCCCAAGTTCAGGACACAACCGGCCCGTCAGCATGTCCGTCGCCTCATACATTGCGAGGCGATGGCGTTCGGCGGCGAGACAGTCACCGGGCATGTCGTCCCGGCCCACGATATGAATCACCGGCTCCGCCGAAAGCAGACGCACGGAAGGCAACTCCTCCAGGAAAACCTTCGAGGCGGAAATTGCAGCCGACGCAAGTTGCCGTTTGAGTTCCCCGCCCCGGCTGCGCTGGTGAGGGTTGATCAAGCCCTCATCTCCCCCCGCCCAAGCGAGGAACGACATTTCATTGATCGGAATGGTAAGGTGCTCTTGAAAGTCCCAGCGCTTCAGAAACTGCGCCGCCGCTCCAGCGAAGTCTGCGAACTGCGGGATAAAGTCAGGGCTGAACACATCCACGAAGTCCGGCCAGCCGAAGTGCATCAGGTCGAGGATTATCTCAACCCCTTCTTGGGCAGCGGCCTCGTACAGTTGTCCTAAGGAAGTGAAATCGTATCGGCCCGGCTGTTTTTCAATCAAGTGCCAGCGGGCGCCCTCCCGAACCGTCTTGATGCCGATATCCCGGAGTCTGGCGTAGTCCTGTGAGACAAACTCATCGTGCCGGCTCGATTCAGTGACATCGATCCGCGTCTTGTGAATGTTTTTATGGGTGGCACACTCGAACCCGCCCTGGATGAAGCTTCTGAATCCCGCCATCCAAGAAGTAGTCGGCAGTCCGTGTCAAACATCTCTCGGGAACCCGAAGACACGTCATAAACCGTCAGCGGAGTACCGGCAGGCGATGCAACAATGGCCCAATCGCATTCGACATTTGGTAATTGTTCCGCCGGTCTTCGTTGATGGCCCAGAACATAGCTCCCTTGAACGCCGGATACCCGGACGGCCGCTGCAGTTTATATTCGGCCCCGGCGAACGGCTTACCCTCGACGAGATAGCTTAAGGCATTTTCAATAGCCGGTATTTCGGTGTAATTCCGCGCCGATGTGGGTGTGGCGGGGAGTCCCATGGCCACTTTGTCCGGTGGGAGCGGCGGAAAGAATTCTTTGGGATCGCCGCCAACCGGAAAACCATGCACCAGCATCTCGGACATGGCGACGTGGTAGTCGGCATTTCCAGGAAAATAGTAGTTCCCGTCCAGGCCCTCGAGCGGAGGTGTGTTGTAGTCTTGCGCATCCACGAACGAGAGAATGTCCCGCGTGCCGTAAATAACCGGCAGGAAACTTCCGAACTGGCCGCCGTAAGCCTGCATCCCCGCTTGTGCCTGCGCCGCTTCCGGAACTTCGGCGATCATAAACTTGGGGCCGAAATGCTCCCGCATCCGATGCATTGCCGCGATCAGATTCACGATGGAGGGAGTGGTTGGCTTGCGGAAGTCCGTATCGCCTGGGTTGATCAGCAGAGAGGGCGTTTCAATATCGAGATCGACGCCATCGAAGCCGTACTTCTCCACAATCGCCGAGACGGAAGTGACGAAGTTATGCAGATCTTCCGCCGTATTCAGGGTCACCACCTCACCACCGCCGCCGAGTGAGATCAACACCTTTTTCCCCTTGCGTTGCAGGTAAGCGATATCGGTCTTAAATTGCGTCTGGTCTAAACCGGCGGGCGGCTCGAAGTGAAGCAGGCTTGTCGAACCTTTTACCGGGGCGGCGAACGTCGCGATGACGATATCCCATTGCGGAGATACATCTCTCAGTGGAATCGGCGCCTTCGCCGAAGCGTAGCCTTCCCAATACCCGATCAACGCGTGTCCATTCGGCGCACTGGTATCCGCTGCGGGCGAGGCTGTCGGCTGGGTGTTGCGGTTCCCGGCACTTGAACAGGGCTGTGCCGGCGCCGGCAACACTTTCGTTTCAGGGAAACTATAAGGACCTTTGGCGGTCTGCGCAAACCAACCCAGCAGCGCCATGTTCTCCAAGTGGTACACCGTGCCATTAGCGTTTACTTCCGTCGAATTTGTTGCCGGTGAAGAATCGGTTGGCTGTTCCAAAAGATAAGAACTGCTCTCGCCTCTGCCTCCGCAGCCGATATTCGCCGGAGGCTCGAGCCACGCGGGAAACTCATTTGTCCGGTAACCGTGCAGCGGATCGTTCATCCACTCCGCAAGCTGCTGACTTATGCCCTGTATATCCGTATAACGCGGCACAACGTCTTTGTCGAAATACGACCCGATGATAAAGGCTTGCGCCGACGTCCCCAACGAATCGACTCGCACTCCATGCGTGCCCACCGAGCAGCAGACCGTTGCATCACCGAGCGAATAGAAGACGACATTTTTGGTTAACGCGATGACGAGTTTGTCCGGTCCAGCCCCGGTATTCGCCAAGTTTTTGAATAGCTGTTTCTGAACGAAATCCAGGTCCACAACGGCCAGTGACTCTCCGGTTCGCCGGGAACGCAATACGTATCCGTCCGCTGCCGGAATGTCGATCTGAATAGGACGCGCAAACTGCGGTTGTCCGAGCAATGTATGCCATTCGGTGTGCGCCCTTGCGCCCGTAGCAAACTCGGCCCTCTGCATCGCGTCGCCATACTGCGTATCGCCTGTCGCAAAGGCGAACTTTTGAAAGACAGGCGAAAGCAGAATTTTGGCCAGATCGCCCACCGCGTTCATCACCGCTTTGTGTCCACTTTGTCCGCCGCTCGCTTCGAAGGAAAGAGAAAGCGGAACAATCACTGTCGGTATGTTCGTCGTGCCGCCCGACTCCGGCTTTCGGCCCGCCATCGTATAGGAGTAGTGTTTGCCGTTCGTCATGAAAGAACCGGTGAAGGTGGGAACAGTGCGAAGAGGTTGCGGCGGCGGATTCTGGGCTTCAATACGTACGGAAGCGCCGAGTATCAGGCAGAGTAACAGCGTTTTCCCGCCTGACGATGAATGGGAAGAGTACACGATGGTGAGATTAGCAAACGAAACAGAAGGCCCGGCGATCACCTTTGAAATACAACACCAACGGACGGCAGAATCGGGAACATCTGGTCTACGGACACATAGGCGATCCCCGACCGCGCGTAACCGTCCAGGCTGCCAAACCGGTAATTTGCCTTATTCGTGAGATTCGTCACCTCCACGTACAGCGTCTTCTTCCATTTATCTTTGTCCCACGTCTTGTTTACCCGCAGGTCGAGGCGCTGATACGGGCCGATGCGGACCCTGTTTTTTTCGTCGCTTAAGGAGAACGCTTCGTTCTGCACTGGCCCGGAGACCGAAAAAAATCCAGGCGCCGGGAAACCGCTGCCGTAAATCCATCGGCCGCTCAGAGTAACACTGGGACGCATTTGGTAGCTCGCATATCCATTGATCGTGTGCCGCTGGTCCCAATCCGATGGGAATGAATCCCCGCTCAGGCCGTCGTGCATCTGCGTGTGGCCGTACGCGTAGGAGAGCCATCCGGTGATGCCTTTTGAGAGGCTTCGCTGGACTAAGAACTCCATCCCACGCCCGTGGCCGCGCAATGAGTTGGTGTACAAGGGATTCCGCGGGGGAATAAACAGAGTCCCATTTGCGATTCTAGGGTCAAGGAAAGGCTGGTAGAGGAGGTCTCGGTCCTGCCGGTCGTACAACTCAACGCGCACGCGGGTGCTTTGGCCAAGCCTCTGTTCCAAGGCCACCGTCGCTTGATTGGTACGCGTCGGCAACAATCCACGCTTGCCAAGATTCGACCCAAACTGAGACATCTCTGGAAACTGCGCGTACTGCCCCCACCCGAACTGCAGCCGCATCGACGCAGTTAGATCGAGCGCTATCGAGGCTTGGGGAGAAAAGGCGCTTACGCTATCCACCGAATGATGGTCCCAGCGGCCGCTGGCTAGCAAATGAATTCTGTCCTTCCAGCCAGTCCAAGACTCATCCCAAAAACCTCCCGAAAGCAAGCCTTCCCCCCGGTAGCGCTCTACAAGTCGAACGTCTTGAAAGGTGTTGAATGTGTTTTGGAATCCCGACGTCCCTATATGGCGCGTGCTCACTCCCGCGCTGAATGAATCATGAGCGTTCCACATCCAAGTGGCCGTCGAGTTAGCGACCCATTCTTGGTATTGTCCTTTTCCCACTGGGTTTCGCCGCGCGTTCGCGTCATCGAAGCTGTCCCGCAAAATTGCCACATGGCTCTCCACCAGGAGCCGGTCGTTCGGGGAATACATCCAGCCGCCGTTGGCTGTTGTTGAATGCTGGGCGGCAAGCATTAGCGCGTTCGCCCCGAGTTGATCCCGCACACTGGACCTATTCAGATCCGTGTAGCTGTCGATAATCTCGACGCTCACTCTATTCGCTTCGGATATCCGGCACGCAACCCGCCCCTCTCCATCTTCTATGCCAAACGCCATGGACGGGTCGGTCAGTGTATGCGCTAATAGATATTGCAAGTAGCTCTTGCGAAATCCCCCCGTCCACGAGCAACGGTTCAATTTTCCGAGAGGCCCGCTTGCAACAATCCCCGCGCTTCCCAGGTTCGCTATGAGCTTGAGTGAATAGCGATCCTCATCGGGATCTCGCATATGTACCTCTACGGCGCCTGCGGAACTATCGCCAAAACGTTCAGGAAAAGCTCCTGCGTGCAAGACCATCTCCTCCACTAGTTCGGGATTAAAAGTACTCGCAGACCCCGAAAGATCGGTGCCTTCGAGGCTGTGAACGGCGTTGTGAAGTTGTATACCGTCGAGGTAAATTCCGATCCGTGAGAAATCGGCTCCTCGCAATGAAAACCGAGCTTGAAAGTCGTCGTTTGACGTCACGCCTGGTAACGCCTGAATGGCTCGAAACGGGTCGTCGGCGAGTACCGTCGCGAGACTTTTCATATCGGTATGGCCCAACGCAAACGGCTCGCCCGCGGCTTCGGCGGGAGACAATATGTAGGATCTGACGGAGACAGAATCCCGGCGTCGGCTCGCCTGTGGCATCAAGGCAATCGCAAGATCAGCAGAATCGCCGGCCACATGGAAATTTGTCGAGGCAGTTTCGTAGTTTGGTGCGGAGATCTCAAGCTTATAGTCGCCCCGATCGAGATGAAGGACAAAGCGACCGCTGGGATCGGAGACGACTTGGTATTCTGACCCAATTACTCGCACGTTCGCCGCCATGGGCTGACCTGACCGGGCGTCCAGAATACTTCCGCGGATATCTGCGGTACCCTGGGCCGCGAGGACACGGAAACCGACAAGGACAGCCGCTAACAACCGAAGCGATGCCATGCGGTGATGTTGGCGCAGCGCTGCTGAAAGCGAAAGGGGTAGGCGTCCTATGACCACATACCCTCTAGAAGATCTCCGAGGTAAGTGGAATTTTACAGGAGGAAGGTTGAAAAGATGGTAGCGCTAAGGGGAATCGAACCCCTATTTAAGCCTTGAGAGGGCTCTGTCCTAACCGTTAGACGATAGCGCCACAGACAACAATAAAATTATAGCGGACGGTCGAAACCGTCCACCAGCGGCACTCGTCCGTGTGTATGCATGATCTATAAAGCCGCTGGCATCGGCAGGCCCGATTTCGCCAAGGACTTCGTCAATAACGCGATCGCCTCAGGTTCGCTCAACGATTTCGCCACGGAAGTTTCCAGTATCATCATGCAGCGAGCGCGCTCCAGCATCTTCTTCTCGCGGAAGGAAAGCGGTTTGGCCGTCTGGATGATCAGAAGCGCCTTGAATACTTCCGCGATCTCAAGCAGACTGCCACCCTTCATCTTCTCCGAGTTTTCTTTGAAGCGATCCTTCCAATCTTGTGCGCTGGTAGGACGACCGACCGCAAGGTAGCTCAGAACTCTGGTGATCTCGCTGCATTTCGTCACCTTCCGCAGCCCCACATCGCCTACGTGCGAAAACGGCACCATGACGGTCAAGCTATTGGGGAAAAGGCGGAGAAGGTAAAATCGCTCGTGCTGTGTTCCAAAAGAACGCAGACTTATGTTCTCTATCGTTCCAACGCCGTGATTCGGATAGACGACTTTCTCGCCAACCTGAAAGGTCATTCAGGGACCTCTTTCGTAAAAACAATTCGTCAGTTACGGAACAGCTTCGTCGTTACCAGCGCACACACTTGGTGCGCGTCATTGTTTCGATCACGCATCAGTCCAACGCTTCAAAGGAATATTAAACCGGGGTTAAGATTTCGTCAAGAAGAAAGTGGAGAACCACACCTGAAGGAGTGGTGTACGTTTAGAAGACTCTAAATATTTTGAAATCAATAACGTACATGGCGGTAACACTGGGAAGGAGTGTAAGGCTGAAACGGTTACCGGAACAGAAAACAGGACCGGGCGCTACCGATCCTGCATCCATTCCGGCATTTAAAGGATATTCGCCGACCAGTTCTCGAGAATTGCCTTCACCTTCTGACAGAATTGGTCCGCTAACGCGCCATCGATCAGCCGGTGGTCAAACGTTAAGGCAAGATGCGCTTGCGAGCGGATAGCGATAGCGTCGCCTTCAACCACCGCAGCGATTTTTTCCACAGCGCCCAGTCCTAGAATTGCGACCTGAGGCTGATTGATCACCGGAGTGGCGAAGATACTCCCGAAGCTTCCGAAATTGGTGATGGAAAACGTGCCGCCCTGCACTTCCTCGGGCTTGAGCTGACGCGAACGGGCGCGAGTCGCCAAGTCTACAATCGAACGCTGCAAACCAGCCACGTTTTTCTCATCCGCATTCCGGATCACCGGGACGATCAGACCGCCTTCCAGAGCCACCGCGATGCCGATATTGATGTCGCGATAGTAAACAATGTTCTTGCCATCAATCGAGGCGTTGAATATCGGGAAGGAGCGGAGCGCTTCGGCCGTAGCCGCCGTGACAAAAGGAAGGAACGTAAGAGAAAACCCATTGCGGGCGCTGAACTCGGCCTTTGACTTCTCACGCAGCTTCGCAATCTTGGTCATGTCCACTTTGTGAACCGTCGTGACATGAGCCGAGACGTGTTTGCTGTTGACCATGTGCTCGGCGATCTTCTGCCGCATATTGCTCATGGGCTCGGTGCGAACGCGGGCGGTTTCGGCAAGTGGCATCGGCGCAGCGGGTGCGCTGGGCTGCTGAGACTTGGGCTCGGCAGGTTGCGAGGCCGGTTGGGACGACGAAGCGGCGGGAGCACTGTAGGTCCGCGCGGCCTGAGACGACATGTACGCCTCGACATCCTGCTTCGTGATGCGGCCACCGGCGCCCGACCCCTTCACCTGCGCAAGATCGATGTTGTATTCGCGCGCCATCTTGCGGACTAGCGGCGACAGAGGACCGAGATCGTCACCGCCATCCCCCTGCGAAACGGGAGCTGCGGGCGAAGGCGGCTCGACGGGATATGGTCCCGCGGCAACCGGCGCGGGTTTTGGAGGCGGAGCCGGCTGTTGGTTACGAACTTCTTTCGCGGCGGCGGAAGGACCGACGCCCAGATCGGCGGGCACCGAGGCTTGGGTCTTAACCGCTTGCTGCGGCGCTGCCGGTTGTTGCGCTGGCGGAGTTGCCTGGGCAGGCTTCGGAGCCTCGGCGCCCGCTCCATCGTTAAGCCGTGCAACTACCGCATTAATCGCGATGGTCGTGCCTTCCTGGACCAGCACTTCCGCGAGCACGCCAGCCACAGGCGAAGGGATTTCCGTGTCCACCTTATCGGTTGAAATCTCGAACAGCGGCTCGTCCCTCTCCACCTTGTCACCCGGTTTCTTCAACCAGCGTGTCAGCGTACCTTCAACGATGCTCTCGCCCATTTGGGGCATCACGACATCAATCATCGGATCTCCTGCAATTCTTTATGCGCCATACAAATTCTGAAATCAAAAACCTTGGCGAACGAGGCCGTGATGGCTTCTTTGACCTCTTCGCGAGTGGCCTGGTTGCCCAGACTGCGCAGCGAACAAACCGGCTTGCTTAAACCACACGGAACGATGTATTTGAAATAGTTCAGATCCGTCTCCACGTTCAGCGCGAACCCATGAGACGTGATCCAGCGGCTGATGTGTATTCCTATGGCTGCGATTTTTGCGCCATTTACCCAAACGCCCTCATACCCGGGCTGTGCAATACGTTCGGCTTTAATACCGAGCACTCCCAACGCGTCGATCAGGCTTTGTTCCACACCTTGGAAGTAAGCCCGTACATCGCGCCTCCATTCTCGCAAATCGAGTATTGGATAGCCCACAACCTGTCCCGGACCATGATATGTCACATCACCGCCGCGATCCGTCTCATGAAAGTCGATACCGGTGCGCGCCAGGATATCCGCGCTTGCCAGCACGTGATGCTCCTTGCCGTTGCGGCCTATCGTTACGACATGCGGATGCTCCACGAATAGAAGCGTATCGGTTCCCTGCCCCAGCTTGCGTTTTGCGACCAGATATTGCTGAAGTTCGAAGGCGTCGGCCCAGCGCGCGCGCCCCACGTCCCATACTTCAAGCGGTCTCGTTGCTGGTGCGGCTGGATTCAGGTTAGTTCTTAGATGTTGATCGCCAAGCCGTAGACGTTGTTGAACGCCTCGCCTATAGCTTCGTAAATGGTCGGATGCGCATGGATCGTCGCCATCATGCTCTCAACGGTCGCTTCCGACTCCATGGCTGTCACGGCTTCGGAAATCAATTCAAAGGCCTCTGGGCCGATGATGTGAACACCGAGAATTTCGCCGAACGTCTCGTCCGCGATGATCTTCACAAAGCCGTCGTGTTTATCGAGAATCGTGGCCTTGCTATTCCCAACAAACGGGAATTTGCCCACTTTGACTTTGAAGCCTTGCGCGCGTGCCTGTGCTTCCGTCAGCCCGACACTGCCGATACCAGGGTCCGTGTAAGTAGCGCCCGGAATGCGATTTCGATTGATTGGACGCACCGCTTTCCCGGCGATATTTCCGACCGCGATCATGCCTTCGGCAGTGGCTACGTGCGCCAGTTGCGGGGTCCCCGCGACGATATCGCCAATCGCGTAGAGCCCCGGTTCTCCCGTTCGTTGGAAGCTATCTACTTTGACGAATCCGCGATCAAGCTGAGCCTTCGTATTCTCAAGCCCGATGCTCTCCGTATTCGGCTTTCGTCCCACCGCAACCAGGAGCTTATCGAATTCCATCTGCTCCGTTTTGCCGTTCGCGAGCGTGGCGGTTAAACTGACGCTGTTCGCATTTTTACGAATGTTCCCGGCCTTTGCACCGGTCTCGATGCGGATTCCCGTTTTTTTGAAAGATTTTTCCAGCTCTTTAGAGATCTCTTCGTCTTCCACCGGAACCAGCCGGGGCAGCATCTCAAGGAGAGTTACCTTGGAACCAAAGCGATTAAAGATAGAAGCGAACTCCACGCCAACGGCGCCCGCCCCGATAATGCCGATTGACTTCGGAACCGCCTGCATGTCCAGAATTTCAATATTGGTCAGGATCAGATTCGCATCGGGCTGAAGGCCGGGAATCATACGCGCTTCAGACCCCGTGGCCAAAATGATGTTCCTGGCCTCAACGGTCTGCGCGCCTTTTTCGCCCGTCACTTCGATGCGGCCGCCGCCCAGCAATCGCGCCGTCCCTTTGATTAGGTCTACTTTGTTCTTGCGCAGCAGAAATTCAATGCCTTTGGAGTGCTTTGAGACGATCTTATTCTTGCGATCAAGGACCTGCGGGTAGTTTAGTTGCGGGTCTTTGCACTGAATCCCCTGAGCCTCGGGATTCTTAAAGTGATCCCAAACGTCGGCTGTATGCAAGAGGGCCTTAGTAGGGATGCAGCCCACCAGTAGACAAGTCCCGCCGAGCCTCGGCTGCTTTTCAATCAGCGCCGTTTTTAATCCGTACTGCCCGGCGCGCACGGCGGCGGAATATCCCCCCGGACCGCTGCCAATTACCACGACATCATATGCCATTTTCGTTCTCAGTTTAGCATTCCGGCCTTATTTTTCAGAGGTTTCGCTAAGGGGACCTCGGTCCAATTGTCAGCGGGGTTGCGGCCATGGATCGAGCTTCGATGACGGCTTGAAATCGTTTGTGTTGAAGATCTTGTACTCGTCTTCACCGGGCCGAGCAACCCTGAGCACCAGCGCAACCTGATAGCGGGGTCCCTGGAAATAAGGTACGCGAATCCGGTGGATGCCGACGGCCAGCTTTATCTTTCCACTCACTGTTGCCACGGGATGAACGCCGCCGTTGTCAATCACCAACTTGTCGTCGATATAGAGTTTCGCCCCATCGTCCGCCATCAGAGAAAAACGGTAAACTCCGGCATCTTCAATCCAAAACTTTCCCGTGTAGTCGATGGCGAACCATTCGTATCTGTTTGTTATTCCGGGGAATCCTTCCTTGAAGTCGCGCGTCGGAACATTCAACTGAGTGGTGTAAATGGTCCCCACCGGTTTACGTTTTTTTAGCTTGGGAAACTTATCCGTGTTCCGGCGGATAAAGTAGATTTCGCCCTGCAAGCCGGACGAGAGCACAACCGTCGTACCAAAGGTCGGAATCGAGGTGTCCCGAGGTATTTCTTGAGCTGCTGCGCCCACGACGAATAGCACAACGAAACACAAAGCGGCGGAGCGCACGGCGAGAATGTACCACATGCGGCCGGAACAATCCGGAACCTTTGACCGGCGGCACGGGTCACTCTTGCAGGATTCGTTTTGTATGCCGAAGGCAATCACAACCTACACCGTTCCAAGATATCGCGCCGACGCGCTCACGCCAGAAATAGTTGATCCACGCATCGCCGATGTAGAGGCTGTAGCGCGCTGGCTCGACTATGCATTCGAGATACCGGGGGGCTTTCGATTCGGCCTCGCTGGCATCATTGGCCTGATTCCCGGAATTGGAGACATTCTGGACGCCCTGGCCTCCCTTTACATCGTCACGCGAGCCGTTCAACTTGGCCTTTCGCGAGTGGCGATCGCTCGAATGCTGGTCAACATCGGAATCGAGGGGCTCGCTGGGGCCGTTCCATTCGCCGGAGACGTTTTCGACATCGCCTTCAAAGCGAATCGCCGAAATTACCTGCTGTTAAGAAGCCATCTCACCGAACCACGGCGGCAGAGCGTGTACGATTGGCTGTTCCTGGTTTTAACGGTGCTGCTGGTAATTGCAAGCGTGGCGCTTCCTGTGATCGTGATCATCGAACTGGCTAAGCATCTATAGAGCAACCCGAAACCAGCGCCGCCCCGGCTACGTATGATGGACTAGAAGTATGCGTTCGACTGTTTGCGCGGCTCTCGTGTGTTCCTTCGCGCTTGTAAATGCCGCCGCCCAAGCTCCCGAGCACCAGGTTCCAGCCAAAAGGGAGCCGCCGCCGGGCGTCCTTCATAACATCATTGTCAAAGGCAACCAGCGATATTCCTCCGCGGACATCATCAAGGAATCCGGACTCACCATTGGGCAGCACGTCACGGGACCTATCATCGAAAAAGCCCGGCTGAAGCTCCAAAACACGGAACTGTTCAACAACGTCGCGGATGAATATAAGTATGCGGGCAGTCCACCGGCCTACGACCTGACATTCAATATCGCGGAAAACGACCAGTTGTTTCCAATGCGCTTCGAACGTCTCGGCCTTTCGACGGAAGAGATCCAGAAGTGCCTCCATGACCGTATCGACCTCTATTCCGATAGAATTCCAGGAACCGATGGCGTACTCAACCGCTATAGAGACGCCGTGCAGGGGTGCGCCGTCCAGAAAAATCCGTCTGTGAAAGTCAAGGCCGCGGTCTCCAACGACGATCCTAAACAACTCACCGTCTTGTTCGCTCCCGATGCACCCCAGCCGACTATTTCTCAAGTGGTCGTCAGCGGCAATGAGGCCGTAGACACCGGCACTATTCTACGGGCCGTAAATATGGTTGCGATAGGCGTGCCGCTTTCAGACACGCGGCTGAAACTGATACTCGATGGCTCCATCAAACCCCTGTACGCGGCTAAGGGCTATGCCGCTGTGACTTTTCCAAAAGTCGAAACAGAGCCGTCCAAAACAAACGAAGGCGTCGTTCTTAAGGTCCAGATCAAGGACGGCCCGGTGTTCAAGTTCGGTCTGATCAGGTTCCATGGAAGCGGCTTGGATCAGGACGAAATACGTGCCAACATCCCTTTCAAACCCGGGCAGACCTTCAATGGCAGGCAAGTTGACGATTTCCGGCTCTGGCTCGCCCACAGTATGAAGCAGCGCGGCCTCCTCGATGCGAGCGTCTCAACTGAAGTCCAGGAAGATGATGCCAAACGGGCGATCGACATCACTTACAACGTCGCCCCAGGCGCTGTTTACACTTTCCAAACTCTCGATATCAAAGGACTTGATCTAGTTACCGCACCCGCCATTGAAAAACTCTGGGGAGAAAAGCCCGGCAAACCGTTCAATCCCGACTACCCGGACTTCTTCTTGAAACGCGTGCAAGAACAAGGGCTATTCGACCATCTCGCCGATACAAGCTCCGACTACACCGCCGATGCCTCCACCCACAACGTAACTGTTCATCTGTATTTCAAAGGCGGCGAATCGAAACAGGAAATCGAGCGCAAAAAGCGAGAAGAGCGGGATAAACAGCAGAGCGATGGTTCGTGGTCGCCGATTTAGCCGTCCCGCCGCTAATCGGCCGTTGTAGCCTGAAGTTCATGGAGAGCAAGTGGGCGTAAGGATCGGAGTCTTCGGATGGGGAGTCGTTGCGCCCAAATCGCGCAACATCGATGCTTTCAGGATGAACCTGGGGTCCGCCTCAACTTGGCTTGAACCGTTCAACGGCTTCGGGCCGGACAATTTTCTGGTGGGCGTTCCGGATTTCGACTTCTCCGATTATCAGGATTGGATTGGAAAACGATTCGCGCCACGGCACTTCCAAAAGCTGAAAGAAAAGATGGACTTCCCTGCGCAATATGCGATGGGAGCGTTCATCCAGGCGCTGGAGCAAAACCGCGGATTGGGCCAGGAGCTTGAATCCCTGCGGGATCAGGCGCATGTTTATGTCGGAACCGGAATAGGGGCAATCGATACGACTTACAGAGCAAGCATCGCTCTTTATGAAGCGCAAAAAAGTTGGGATCGCTTCTGGTCCGAACGTCAGCCGCAGGAACTGCAGAACTATTTGACGGAGCTGGCGGAGATAGATGACTTGACAATTGAAGGCGACGTCGAGACCGGCAAACTGCACGCGATTCGCGAAAAAGAAAAGCGCCACGTCCGGCTGCGAGAAAAGTGGGGAGCGCCAGAACCGCCGTGGAACGTTTCGGCTAACATAATCTGGAATATTCACAACACGCCGGCGGCTCAGATTTCCATATTGGGCAAGATCACCGGGCTATCGTTCGCGCCAGTAGCCGCGTGTTCCACTTTCGGAGTGGCACTCAGGCTTGCCATGCGGGCCATTCAGTGCGGAGACGCCAAAGCCGTCGTGGTCGGCGCAACCGACCCCCCGCCGCATCCCTTGACTGTGGGCTCTTTCTATAGTGCGCGCGTGATTGCCGCAAACCGCAGCTTGTCGGTCCCGTTAACGCGATTACAAGGCACGCATGTGGCAGGGGGTTCGGTTGTTTGGATTGTCGGCGATTTCGATTACATGACGGCGAAGGGGTTTACTCCGTTGGGCATGGAACCCGTCGCGGTCGGCGTCAGCTCCGATGCGGACCACATCATCACGCCATCTACCGAGGGGCCCACGAACGCAATCATGCAGGCGCTTAAGGATGCACACGCGGAATCGGCGGATCTCGGAAGCTGGGATCTTCACGCGACAGCAACGCCGGGCGATTACTCCGAGATGGCAACATTACGGTCTATTGTGAAGAACGATGTACTGGTAACTGCAAGGAAAGGAACGTTCGGACATGGCATGGCAGCCGGAGGCGGTTGGGAATTAACCGCGCAGTACCTGGGCTATGAGAGCGGGCAGCTTTATCCAACACCGCTAAGCCCACAAGAATTGAACCGCGGAATCCGA
>JALYVD010000102.1 GCA_030853405.1 Acidobacteriota bacterium
GACCACGGGCGTGCTGCGTTGGCCCTTGCGGACTTGAGCACCGTTTTCCTGCCACTGTTTATATGTGGCCCATTCAGTGGACGAGTAAGCATGTTCATTCGCTGCAATCCAGAGCATCAGGACATTGATGCCGCGATAGCCTTTGCGGCTGAATGCATTGATGGGTGAAGACATCAGATGCCAGGGCCGGGTGTACTTCTGAACGCCGGTCTCAATGGCGTGGATGATGGCGTGGATGATGGCGTTGGTCACTTTCTCGTAGACATCAGTTTGTTGTTGAATCATTGTTTTCTCCTTGAGTGCGGCTGCACTGAAGAAGAAAGGAGCTGGCCAGATCAAGGCCGGAGCGGAGCGGAGTGCATTTCAGCCTTGAACGGTCAGCTAGGATCGAAAGACAGCAGCAGCAGGAGCCGATTTAAGCCTCACTGGTTTTGCTGACGGAGCGGGTATAAGCGTTGGATTTTGCAGGCTCAGAATTGATTTGACTGGAACGACTTGCTTGGGCTGCGCAAAGCGTCACCGAATGGAGGGGATGTTAATCCCCTTTAAGCTCCGATGTTTTGAACGCGAAAGTTTTTCGTGCCGCTTCAACAAATCCTTGCGCCGCCAAATTCTTATCCCACATTTTGAGAAAGCGGCTGAGTTGGATTTTGAGAGTCTGATTTTCGAAGCCGGGTCCGGATGGATAAACCTCTTCATAAGCTGGTGGTATGGCCAACTGAAAGAAGTAGGGTTCATAAGCCACAGTGCCGTTGCTCTGATTCATCAACTCGATTCCCAATTCTGGATCTTGGCATAAATCTCCATTCTGTTCAAAGTGGTGGGCAACGCTGATTGCCTTATAGCCGCGCGGTCCGAGGCCGATGTCTTCGATGACGAGGCGCATGTAGGGAGGATTCTCGATGGATGCGTAGATATTGATCGGTCCTCCGAAAATCTCGATGAGTGAAGCGATTGTGTTCACGGTGTAAAGCCTTTCTGTCCTGCTGGACGAAGGTCCGTCGAACGAAGGAAGTCAGGGCCGCCGCGAGCGGCGTGCATTTCAGCCTTGACAACGAAGTTAGGATCGAAAGAACAGCAGGACAAAAACAGATGCTGCTCGGTGGTGAGCAAGGGGACTCCCCACGCGTTTGGCAAGCGAAATTCGACAGTTGTTTTGTCTGGTTTTGAATTATGAGTGCATGAGATGCGCTCTGCCTGATCTGCGAGGGGGCAGACGGATAGCCTGAGCTAGGCGAGCTTGGTACAAAGACGAGACCCTGTTCCGGTTTCTCCTTAGACCCCACTGGCCGGAATTTCAATCAAGAATACAAGGCAGCGCCCGGCACGTTAGAGCGGATTGCGGGTATTCAATAACGGCACTCGGCCGAATCAACCGGTTCTCTTCCATTGGGCATCGGCGAGTTGATGCGGGGTGGCGCTTGGACGCAATCGCCACTTCACAGGCGGTTAACGGAAAAGCGAAAGCTAAACACATCTAACATTACTATTTACTGATGTTGCGAGTGCACTTCGCAGGACAAAGTAAGAAGGCATTTCATCAAGTTCGCCTGCAATGTCCTAGAAGCCCGTTTTTGGACCGCGCGCCGATATTCTTGGCGTTGTCTCAGCGCATGCGGGGAACCATGCTTTGTTAAGGGCCGCGTGCTGGGCCGCCTGCTTTCGTCGTTATCGGCACATCGCTGCGCCGTTCTTGACTGTTCCGGGAGTAGATACTTCTTGGGCCTAATCCGCCAGTGCGCGCAGTGTTTTAAACATTTCTGGCTCAGCTGGACATCGCGGTCATGGCCCATTGCCTTGTGACTGTGGATCATCATGCGCTGGCTATCGACGACGTCGCTCACCTGTAAGCGGCATAACTCAGCACGCCGAATACACGGCCGAATAAAGCGTCATCGGCATCGTGGGATAAAAAATTGCTGGCCGCATCGATTTAATCCGCGTCCTCCTCGGGGCCGAGGATTCCCGAAGCGAACTTGCGCTAAATACCAAGATCAACCATGGCACCTAGGGGGTTCAGGGGATGCGGACTCACCAGACTGATGGTCCAGGAAGGCGCTGCTTGCGCCGCCGAAAGCGTACGGAAGTGAAAACAGCGGAACGCCATTCGTTGGAATCGAAGTAACAGTACAAAACGATCTTGCGGTGAATCCGCGGGCCTGGTTTACGGCCTTTGGGTACACGTGCGCGATGGATAATAGGCGGTCGTACCTCTCAGCCGGCGGGTTCCCGTACCACCAACACCTGATCCGCCTTTACGTTTTCGATTCGTTGCACTGTTCCCGCCGGCCACTTAATCTCCAGTAGCCGGGCCGAGCGGTCCGCTCCCAAACCAAAATGCGCTCGCTTGTCGCTAGCTGAGACATAGCTCCCCGCCGTATTCACGAATACGTATTGCGCCTTTCCGGATTCGCCGATCAGTTTCAAACGCGCGCCGATACCGTCCCGGTTGCTCTTTGTGCCGATGGTCTCGACGATCAGCCAGTGATTGCCGTTGCCAGCCTGATTCATGAGCACGAGCGGTGGCCCATCGTTGCAGTTAATGACAACGTCGAGAAAGCCATCATTATTCAAGTCTCCGAAGGCAACGCCCCGTGCTGATATCGAGACGTGAAAGGCCTCCCCGGAGGACCCGGACACGTCCGTAAACCGGCCATTGGAATTGCGCATAAGCAGCGGCTTTTCCTTATACCGGATCGAAGGCTGTGTAAGTTCGATATTGTCCATCACGTGACCCTGGCCAATGAAGAGGTCCTTCCAACCGTCATTGTCGTAGTCGAAAAGGCGGGCGCCCCAGCCCGAGTGGAGCTGGCTTATCCCACTAATTCCGCTTGCTCCGGAGACGTAGTCGAAGGACTTGCCCAAGTTATTGCGATAAAGCGCGTATCGCTGATTGGCCAGTGCGTTTACAAACACGTCCGCCCACCCGTCGTGGTCGTAATCGGCGAAAGCCACTCCCATCCCAGCGAACGTCTTGCCGTCATCATCGTACGCCAGACCGAGAGTCAACGCAGTTTCGCTGAACGTCCCATCCCGATTGTTCCGGAATAGCTGCTGAGGGAAGGAGTCATTGGCAACGAAGATATCGGGCCATCCGTCCTGGTCGTAGTCGTTAAGCGCCACTCCAAGCCCTTTCCCCGGGAAGCGGTTGAAACCTGCTTTGGCGGAAACATCCGTGAACGTGCCGTCTCCGTTGTTGTGATAGAGAATGTGGGTCATCGGCTGGAAAAGATCTGGATGACAGTACGCGCGATAGCCAGGCCGATTTCCACCGCACACAGGATTCTTGCTGAAATCCCACTCCACATACCGGGTAACGAATAGGTCAAGGCGGCCATCCCGATCGAAATCCACGAAGCAAGCGCCCACCGACCAGCCGCCCGCGGCCACTCCGGCCTTGGCGGTGACATCAGTGAAAGTTCCATCTCCGTTGTTGTGGTACAGAATGTTTTCGCCGAAGTTGGTCACATACATATCCGGAAGACCATCGTTGTCATAGTCTCCGGTTGCCACACCCATTCCGTAGGAATGGCCTTGAACGCCCGCCCGTTCGGTCGTATCTGTAAACGTTCCGTCGCCGTTGTTTCGATACAACCTATTCCAGAATTTAGGATGACGCTTGTCTGGGCGGCTTGCGGCAGGCATCGGGTCGCTCAGGGCGGCTCCGTTTACGAAGAAGAGGTCCAGTTTGCCGTCGCGGCGGGAGTCCAGCATGGCGACTCCTCCCGACATGGATTCAAGCAAATACTTCTGTGAAGTATGGCTCGCGCAGTGCCGAAAAGTAATTCCCGCCTGCGAGGTTGCATCGGCGAATACCGGCAGTCCCGGTGGAGAACCGGCGCTTAGTAGCCGCGCTATCTGTGAGCCGGAAATTGCGCCAAGAAAAGAACGGCGGTTCAGAGTGCCCTTCTCAAGGAAAAATTATAACCAACCGATGCACCCGGCGCGGCCGGGTGCATCGCTAAGAAGGGGCGTCCCCGTAAAAACCGTCCGCTTCCGGCCGGGAACTCTCCTGCCACCATTGCTTCACTATCCAAGCTTCCGGGATCGCCTTGACTTCATCCGGAAGATAGGCATACATGGCGAACTCCAGGAGTTCTTCGGAATGACGCGAAGCCAACGGAATTTTGTTAAGCACCCAAGAACAGCCCGCGTGCTGGGTGTTGCCATAGCGACGTGCATCCGGCACAGGAATCATCTGAATATCACGTCCTCCAACGCGGCCCCGGATCTGCACGATTTCCGTCACTACTGGTGAGTAGCGATAGTCGTTTTCACCCTGCTTGAGCTTCACAGTGATGGCAAGCACGTGCCGCCCTTGCGTCAAAGCCGGCAAACGCGCAGTGAAGCACTGCTCTAGCAAATGCATTCCCGCGTGCTCGAATCGAGCGGCATCGGCAAATTGCAATTGCATCCAGGGCAGCGGCTGACAGGGATTCAGGCTAAGCGGGGCGCCGTATTGCGCGGCCTCCCCGGAATTCCAGTTCCGCTGCGCCAAAGGTCCCGCGGCTTGTGAACCGATTTCCAGTAGGAGAGTTTCGAAAGGGCGCATCCAAAACTCCGCGTTGCTACCGGCGCGGAACGGGGAGGCATCCTCACCCATTAATTCGCATCGGTTCGGAAAATGCGCGGTAATCCGCAAGGGGGAACCGGATGGAGCGGACAACCCGAGCTCGCGGCCCAGAGGCAGACGTAGTTGCCGAGAAGTGAAGTGTACGTTGTGACAGAAAACAAAACCTCGAACGCCCTCGCAGAAGGCGTACCCGTATGGCTCGTTCTTCCACGAATCTCCGAAGGTGCGCCGCGTGCCGAGAAAGAACTTTTCATTGTCGCGAGCAAGTGCGATGATCTCAGCCAGGAACTGGACGTCCTGATCATTTAGCAGATTCGGGTCACCCCACAACTGCGGGAAAACGAGACTGCCACGCCCCAAGTCCATGACCAAAGCCTCGCGCCACCGCTCTTTGCCCATGAAATTGGCCCAGCGGATTTGTGAGAGCCAGACTCCCAGACTGTCCTTGTTCATGGGCGGAATCAGTTTCGCGAACTGCGTATTCTGATCGAGCGAAAGCGTAACGGAATCGCGATAGTAAAGGGTCGGAAATTGGCTCGTGCCCGAGCCTTCCATGAAGAGTCCGGATTCCGAAATGACGTCGCCGTGCAGCGCCCAGAACGGTGATCCCTCGCCCCAGTACCACATGACAAAGACATCGGGCGCGATAGCACGGGCAGCCCGAACAATGTCGATCATGCGATCGGAGATCGCCTCCGTCGAGTACTTCCCCGGCAGGTGTTCATGAGCCGTGCTATTGCAGTAATAATTCCCCGAATCGAACTTCAACAGGCGTACTTTGTTCTGTTGCACATGATGAAGAATCGCATTTTTGAAAATGCGGAAATAAGGCCCGGATGACAGGCACATTTGTCTGCCGACGCCCCCGTTTGCCGGAAGTCCATTCCGGTACACCCCGACTGGGGGTGTGGTTGGCGGCTCGCCCGAGCTACCCGGCTCCGGAATGGCGCTCGGCTGTATGGCCGGGTACGATCCGTTCGCCCACCCGCCCCAGGCTTCCGAAAACCAGAGCCCGAATCGCATGCCAAGGCGGTCGATTCCCTCGACCATTTTGCCTGGCCCGTCCGGGTAACAAGTATTCGCGAATTCAGTCAAGTCACCGTCATTGGAGGGCCAGCCGGTGTCAAGCGTAAAGAAGTCCAGCTTCGCACCCTTCGCCTGCCAGCCACGCAGTACCTGTTGGCAATCGAGCACTTCGGAGTCGTTGAGAGTTGAACAGGCGCCCCACTGGTTGTTAATTCCAAAACACGTGAAAATCGAAATCCGTCCTTTTTTCCGGCGGGGACTTTGGGCTTGCAGATAACTGTGGAACTGATCGAGGACCTGTTCTCGGGACGCCACTGCAATTACCGCGCTTTTCGTGTTGACCGCTTCCCCGGGTGCAATAGATCGCCCCGGGCAATGCCACAGGCGGATGTGTCCGTCCGTTCCCTGATTGATCCCGGCAGGGTGCTCTACCGCGCAGAATACTTCGGTTTCCAGGAAGACAGGCTTGCCGTGCCCTCCTTCCTGGCTATGGCCGGGTGTGCGGAAATCGTCAAGCTCCACATCGAGCAAGAGCCGCTTTTCCGCCGATTCGTTATGGATCTCCAGCCACTTTCGCCTGAGAAAACCATCCAGCTCGTAATGCGCAGTGACCGACATCTGATGTTCGGTGTTGTGCAACATAAAGCTGATCTTCTCGGGACCATCGCGGTTCACGTCGTGAAGCACGAAGTTCGAAACGCGACTGTAAGGTTCGCCGACCGAAACGAATTGATCGAACAAAAAAGGCCGGAACACGTACTGATCGAGGGCTTCTTGCGACAGGCCTTGGATGTGAAAGTCATAGCCGCGCGTCCGCACTGCCAACAGGTTGCGAGACTCGAGCCCAAACTGAACAGATCCATAAACGGCATCCGTGGGGCGTACCGCATGGCGTCCGGGTATCCGCCAGCGGCCTGCGGCGGTGCGGTACCCGATCTGCTGCCCGTTCAAATAAACCCAGTGCTCATTCCAGTCCTGCTCGTCATAGCCCCCAAGCACAAATACAAGATCTTTTCCCCGGGCCGCTTCCGGCAATGCGAACTCTTGCCGAAACCAACCGAAGCCGTCATAGGTGCGGCCTTTCTGTCCCCCGGACAAGTTCCGAACATTCTGCCAACCGTCTGTTTTCGTTTCCTGCCGCTCAAAACCAAGAGAGATGCCTTTTTCACGCTCCGGCGCGACTGCTCCGCCATTAGTGAGCTGAAATTTCCACCACGGGATTTCCACCCGCTGTCCATTTGCGAATACCAGAGAGAACTCGTCCTCCACCTTCAGTTCGAACCGGCGGCCGGAAATTCGGTTTTCAAGAGATCGGCTGCGCATACGGTTGTTCGACACTTCAAACTGCCAACCCAGTTGATCATTCTCGATCGCGAATTGACGTGGTTGAGGTCTGGCACTGCTGGTGCGGATCAAACCCGCTCCAGCTACAGTAAGCGCGCCGCTTCTCAGAAAATCTCTTCTATCCATGATTCCTGCTCGCAGTGGTAAGGCGGAAGTATATCAGACCATCAGATGTTTCGGCATTTGACATAAAGAGGATCTACAATGAGTTGTGCCACATGATGATCTGACACCTGTGACTCGAACTACGCTCACTGCAGACATTTACCGTAAATTGGTGAGCCATATTATACGGGGAGTATGGAAACCCGGGGTACGTATTCCGGCGGAACGCCAGCTTGGACAGTTGCTCGGGGTTGGCCGGGCATCGCTACGCGAAGCTTTGAAGGCGCTCGAGATCATGGGGCTGATCGAGACGCGCCTAGGGGACGGAACGTATGTTTGTCAGCGGTCGGAGTTTCTATCTCGGCCTCTACTCTGGGCTATTACCAGCAGTTCTGAAACAGAGGTGCATGAACTGGTTGAGGCGCGCAAACTGATCGAAACCGAACTCGCCGGGTTGGCCGCGGAACGCGCAACCCCTGAGGACTTGAACCAGATCGGTATTCACCTGGATCGAATGGAGCGTTCGCTCGACTCGCCGACAGAGTTTCTCCAGGCCGACATTGAATTCCATCTAGCCATCGGACAGGCCGCACACAACACAATTCTGATGAATGCGCTTCATCTCATTCGGAATTTACTGCAGGAATGGATCGGAAGCACTCTCCAGATGGAAGGAATTGCCCAGAAGGCGCTAGAACATCACAAGTCGATTTTCCTGGCCGTTGCCAAAAAAAACGGCTCTGCGGCGCGAGCTGGCATGGCAGCCCATCTGGCGGAAATGGCCCGTCTCTTCGTTGAGGCGCAACGCCTGCGTGCCAATGGCACCGGCAAATCTGTGGACCAAGCAATGAAGTCACTTGGGTAGTTTTACCATTATCGGAAGCGGTGTGTATTCCCTTCTCCTAAAGACTGCGCTTAGCTCATTCTTAATCGTCTCCGTCGCTCTGCCGCAAGAGGATCTGGCGGGGCTTTATTCGGAAGCGCGGCAGGCACAAGCAACGGGGGACTTAGCGACAGCGACGCGCCGGTACGAAGCCATCGTACAGCGGCAACCACAGATGGCGGAAGCTTATGCCAATCTGGGTAATCTTTACTATCAGCAGGGACAGGCCAACCGGGCGAAGGAAGTCTATCAGAAGGCCGTTAAACTCAAGCCTGACTTGGCCGGCCCGCACTTTGTTCTGGGAGTGATCGCATTCGGGGAACACGATTATTCAGCCGCACTGGATTACTTGAAGCGAGCCGCGGCTTTACAGTCATCGAATCCTCTGATTCACTCGTACCTTGGCTACACGCGTTACGCACGCTCCGAGTTCCGTGAAGCCGCGGGCGAACTCGAGGAAGCGGCGGATCTCAGCCCCACCGACATCGACGTGCTCTATCACCTCGGGAAATCCTACGGTCACTTGGCCAACGATTCCTTTGGCAAACTGCAGAAGCAATTTCCAAACTCTGTTTACACGGTTCTGGTACGCGCCCATCTCGATGAGACTAAAGAGGACTGGATTGCCGCCGGTCAACAGTACACTATCGCTGTCCAGAAAATGCCTGCTGACGAGCGACTCCGGGAGAAATCGCGGTGGATTGCGGCGAAGGCGGCAGGGACAGCAGCGCCGGATAAGGGGCCCGCCGACGAGATTGTGGACGCATCCCTCGCGTACAAAGATTCGCCGCCAACCGGGCCTCGGCTCCGCGAGGAAATGGCACGGTGGCAATCCAAGATACATGGATTCCCCACGCAGACAAAAAGCGATCGGGATCTCTACCTGAGCGCGGAAGGATTTCAAATCCTGTCTTACCTCTCGTCGCTTGCCGTGGTTGAGTTGGACCCGGAATCCTATCGCGCTCATCAACTTCGGGCCCAAATGCTTGAAGAGTTGAACAATGATGAAGGCGCGATCGGAGAATACCGCGACGCGCTAAGGCGAAAGCCGGACTTGCCGAATATCCACTTCGCGATTGGTTCGCTCTACTGGAAAGACCAGAAGTTCGACGCTGCATGGACCGAATTGCAACAGGAGCTACGCACCAATCCCAATCACGCCCAAGCCCTTTACGAACTCGCCGATATCCGCGCGTTCCAGGGCCACGCAGAGGAGGCGGAGAAATATTATCTGAAGGCCCTCAAGCTGGAACCGGCCATGGTGGAAGCGCACTTCGGACTGGAGAAGATTTACACCGAAAGCGGCCTTTACGAAAAGTCGTTGTATCATCTGCGAGCGGTGCTAAAGGCGGATTCATCCGATTCAACGGCACATTATCGCCTCGCGCGGGTCTACCGGAAAATGAATAGACCGCAGGAGGCCGAGAAAGAACTTGCCATCTTCAACCAGCACCGCCCGCAGTCGAGTCAGAACGGCTCTTCGACAGGCAAATAGCGATCGGGAGAGAGGTTTTGGAGAACCTGTCGACGCCCATCGGGCCAGCGGATACTGAGACGGTCCACTTTCGGGCATGAACCCAGCCCGAAGTGTATTCGCGGGTCATCTACCGATAGATAACTGCCGCCGTTCCGTACAAATTCGAATTGGGTTTTCCCGCAATATTCTACACGAATCTGAGCGCCGATTCCGTTCCGATTCCCAGCTTTACCCTGCAGTTCAATACCTAACCAGTGAGAGTGCGACTCGGTCCTATTCTCGAGGAGCAGCGGCTGGCCCGCAATCGGCAGGACGAGTAGATCAATTTTGCCGTCGTTATTGAAATCGCCTGCGCAACCGCCGCGATAGGATCCTTTCCTTTCGCCTCCGGGCGCTTCCGGCACCTTAACGAATTTTCCGCCGTGGTTTGCGAATATTGCTATCGGTTGCAGATAGCTGGTGCTGGCCAGCGTGTCCGCCTTCGGGTAGACGTGGCCGTTGGCCATCCAGAGGTCCTTGTTCCCGTCATTGTCCAGATCTGCGAATCCGCAGGCCCATCCCACCCACGGAGTCGTCGAATTAGCGAGTCCCACTTGCGCGGAAACATCTTCAAAAAGGCCGGGCGATTGCTGCTTGAACAAAGGGAAATAATCCTCGGAAAAGGTTGTGGTCATCAGGTCGATGAGCCCGTCGTTGTCGAAATCGGCGGCGGCGACGCCCATATTAGACTGCGTTCGGCCGTCCCCGCCAAAAGCCACGCCACTGGGCAACCCGGCCTCTTCGAACACACCATTGCCCCGATTCAAGTACAAGTAATTGGGATCGGAATCGTTTGCGACAAAAATATCAATCTTTCCGTCCTGGTTGAAGTCGCCGAACACCACGCTGAATCCATGGTAGAGGCCTTGATCTTTTACGCCCGCCTTCTCCGTTACGTCCACAAACCTTGTGTGTCCTTCGTTGTGATAGAGGATGTCGGCCTCGCCCTTCAAACCTTGCGGTCCGCAGAATCCGGAAATGCCGCGGTAATTGCATACTGGCGGTTGGGCATCGAAGTGCAGCGTGCCCAAGTCGACGTAGCCCGCAACGTAGAGATCCAGCTTGCCGTCACCGTCGTAATCACCGAACGCCGCACCGGTATGCCATGCGATTTTGCGGCTCAAACCGGCCTGCCGGCCAATCTCGCTGAAGGTACCATCGCCGTTGTTTCTGAAGAGAAGGTCAACGCCGATGTTGGTGACCAGAATGTCTGGATACCCGTCGTTATTGAAATCGGCGACAGCCACGCCGGTTCCCCAGTATGGGTTCTCGAGCCGAGCTTGTTTAGTCACATCCTCGAAGCGGCCGTTTCCCAGGTTCCGGTAAAGATAAAGACTACCCTCGCGAACGGGAGGGACCTTTCCAGCCACAATCAGGCGAAGGTCGTCCATGGTTGAGCCATTGACGATCAACAGGTCCATCAACCCGTCGTGATCAAAGTCGAGCCAAGCGGCTCCTGAACCATTTGCCTCTGGAATCCACTTCTTCTCCGGGCCGCCACACCGCATTTGAGCGTGGATCCCGCTCTTCGCTGCAACGTCTTCGAAACGAATCGGGTTGGACGGACTGGCGAAGCCCCAGGCACATCCAAGCAAAACTGCCGTGCCTACGAAGCAATTGAGCCGAGCCGCAGTCACGGTTTTCGATATTTCTGGAATAGAGCGAACTGCTCTTGAGCCTCTTCCCGCTTTCCGGATTTCGTCAGCAGCAGAGCGAGGCGATAATGAGCTTCGGCGTTGTGGGGATCGGTATGGATAGCTTCCTCAAGAAGTTGTAACGATTCATTCGAAGGCTTTTGGTTGGACAGCGCCACGGCAAGCTTGACTTTCGCGTCGGCAAACGCGGGATCCCGCACCAACGCCTGGCGAAAGCAGGCGACGGAATCCTCTGGACGACCGCTGTTTAGATAGAGTACTCCGAGATTGTAGTAGGGCCACTCCGATTTTTTCGGTTGATTCTTCTCCAGTTCAATACCTTTTTGATACGCCTGTTCGGCATCGGTGCGGCGCCCCAAGGCTTCATATGTTTGGCCCAGGTGATTGTAGGCCCGCACACTGGAGGGGTCCAATTCGAGAGACTGTTGAAAGGCAGCCAGAGCAGCTACTGCATTGTCCGCGCTGAAATACAATCGGCCCAGGTAATAAAACGCTTCCGGATCTTTGGGGGACAACTCGGTTGCCCGCGTGACCTCACGCAAAGCGTCTCGTGAGTTTCCACGCATGTACTCATCCATGCCTAGGAGTTTATGGGCGGTAGGGTTATTTGGGTTTTGTCGCAGATACGTGGAAGCGAGTTCGAAGCACTCCTGATACTTGCCGGAATTAAACAGTACCAACGCCTGACGAAGCGACTCAGTGTCGGTGGGGCCTGAGGCGGGAGTCGCCCACGAGAGGAGGAGGACCGCCAATATGGCATGAACCATCAATCTAAAATACAACTGGGCGAAGACGAATCCCCGCCCAGCGCCGTTTAAAAGTAAAATTTTGCGGCGACTTGCCCGTTTCGGGGACTGTTACCCTGGCTGGACACTTGCCCGAAGTTAGAGCTGTTAATATTGGTTGCCGGGCCGCCAAAGACGACGCGATTGAAGGCGTTGAACATCTCGAACCGGAGCTCGAAATACAGTGAAGGCTCTCGAATGAAGAACTTCTTTTGAAGTCCGAAATCTTCGTTGTAAACCGGGAAACTGCGGGCATCTGGCAGGATTTGCGCCGAAGTTCCGAACTGATTGGGACCAGGGATCGTAAAGGCGGCAGAATTCAGCAGGATGTTCTTTCCGGGATCGAATCCGCCGAATGAATTCTCGACGCGTTGGCCCGGAACCGAGTTAGGCGTGTTGCCGCTGTTGAAGAGCGGCAACGTATTGTTTGCCGAGATCTGAATTGGGACACCGGACTGATAAGTCAGGATGCCGTTCACCTGCCAACCTCCCAGGATCTTACTGGCGACGCCCTGACTCAGCAGCGGCTTGCCAGCTCCGATCGGCAGTTCATAATTAAACGCGGCCACTAACCGCGAGGGAACATCATAGGTCGCTAAGGCTTTTTCCAGCGAGCGATTATAGTTGTCGCGCGCGCTGCTGGAGAAAAACCCGCCCAACTGTGAGCTGGCGTCGGTGATCGTCTTAGACCACGTGTAGGATGCCAACAGCCACAGCCCTTTCGAATACCTCTTCTCGGCTTTCAACTGCAGCGAATTATACGTCGAGTTCCCGATGTTGGCCGAAGCCTCCACGCCCACGCCAATGTACTGCGGGAAAGGGCGCAACGCCTGCCCCAGAGAGCCCGTGAAGCCAGCGTAGGGGGCCTTGAATCCCGCCGCAACGACGGACGGCGAGTAGATGTCATCCGATAGCAAGTTTCCGAGGCTTAGATAGGACGGGTTGAGTTGGTTGGCATTTACAGCGCCTGTGCCCACGCGAGTGGATTTGGAGCCAACGTAAGCTGCATCCAGAACGAGAGTGGGCGTGATCTGTGTCTGAGTTGTGAAATTCCAATCCTGCTTATACAGCGGCTTCGAGGCATTGTCCCACCACATGTTGGCGCTCTGACCAACATTTAGTCCTGCGTTGATAAACGGCGGATGGGTATAGTTTTGCGGAAACCCGCTATCCAAATTGAATGCGGGACTGACTCCGGTGTTCGGGCTAATGAAGCTTGCGGTAGTTGAAAAGCCGTCGGTAACGTACTGCACGTTGCCGCCGCCCAGTCCGCCATCGGGGTAATAGCTTATGCCGTAGGCGGAGCGAATAACAAAGCGTTCTGTGACTTTCCAAGCCGCGCCAAGCCGGGGTCCGAAATTCTTCCAGTCGATGTTCGAATCAGTGGTCAAATAGCTGCTCCCGGTATAAGGTGGGGTTCCTGCTTTTCCACCGGCGAATACGTAAGCCCCGAGGACGCCTCCCGCAGCCGGATTGGGTTTGGAGGGATCCATAATCGAATAGCGGTCCGCCACTTCCTTATAGGGCGTGAAAACGTCCCATCGCACTCCCGCGTTGATGGTCACCTTTGGGGTGATCTTCCAGTCGTCCTGGGCGTAGGCGCCGGAGTACCAAAAGCGATTGCCCTCGGTAGTGTTGTTTACGTATTCGCTCGCGCTATTGACTTGGCCCAGTAGGAAACTGGCGAACTCATTTCCAGTCGTACCTGTGGCACCGGGCAACCCCGTCTCGAGCGTATTGAAATTCAGACTGAGGGGGCCGCTCGGTAGGATGCTCTGGTGCTGCAGCCTTCGGAGGTCCTCGCCGAATTTGAAATTGTGCTTACCTTTGGTCCACGAAATGCTGTCCGCGTAGAGGAAGGTATTCGAAATAGGCCCGATGACAGCCTGATTCTGGGCGAGCGGCGTGAATCCACCGTAACCGACGGTCGGAAATCCAGGATTAATTCCCGATATTCCGAGCTTCGTTCCCCAGTCTTGGGTAGCTTCCGCTGAGCCAAGGAACTGATACTGCCGATTGAAGCCGACACGAAATGAATTCAGCAGCGTCGGGCTGATCGTCCAGTCGTAATTCATGCGGCCGGTGTACACGTTCGTGGTACCGTCCCGCGTGCTCTGCACAGGGTGCGGCAGGACGGAGTAGGGCCCATTGTTGTCGTTCGCGCTCTGGTTCCACGTAACACTCAGGTGATGCTTTGAGGCGAAGTATTGATCCACCTTGTACGTGTAGGCATCGTAGTTGGTGATGGAAGAACCCGACGACGGATAGTTGTTGTAAATGCCCGGTAAAGTTGGGGCGGGAACGTAGCTCAAAATATTCTTTGCGGCGGCGCTGATGCGGTTGGCCGGGATCATATTGCCGGCGAAAACTTGGCGCGTGAAACCGCCGTTTCCGTCCGGCGTCGTGGTGGCCGGGTCATAAATTGGAATCTGTTTACCGCTCGCGTCCACAAGTCCCGACAGATCGCCGCTGCGGAAGGCGGCATCCGGTACCGATCCGATAGAGTTCTGCGAGCCACCGCGAAGCAGGTACTGTTCGACGTTCAGGAAAAAAAACGTCTTGTTTTTGCCGTTGTAAATCTTGGGAATGCGGACGGGACCCCCAAACGTGCCACCGAACTCATTTTCGTGATGAACGGCTACGCTGGAGTTGAAGAACCCGCGGGCGTCGAAGTCGGTATTGCGCAGGAACTCATAAGCATTTCCGTGGTATGAATTAGTGCCCGACTTGATGAGGTACTGCTCCACTCCGCCTCCCGTGTTGCCGAATTCAGCAGGGTAACTGCTTGTAAGCACCGACATTTCCTGGACCGCGTCCGGGGGGAAGGTGAGATCGCGCGGATCGCCTTGGACTTCCGCAATCTGGGTGCTCATACCATCGATCTGCATTTCTTTGGATAACGTGGGACTGCCATTAATATGCGCGTCGAAGGTATCCGAGGCGGCGCCGCCAGCGTGCACGCCGGGTGTCACTCCGGGCGCCAGGAAGATGAAACTTTCTGGAGCCCTTCCGGCCCCCGCCGAGGTGAGTGGGAGATCAACGTAGGACTGCGGATTTATCTCCGTGCTCAGGTCGCTGGTCTCGCTCTTGAGCATAGGGGTCTCGGTGGTCACAGTAACTTTCTCGCTGATCTGACCGACTTCCATGCGAAGGTCGAGAGGAGTGACGCCCGACACTTCCACTACAACGTTCTCCTGAACTAACTCCTTAAAGCCCGCTAATTCGACCCTCACGGTATACATACCGGGAGGCAGTTCGGGAATGTTGTAGTTGCCCGCCCCTGTGGAAAGCGTCGATGTCGCAATATTGGTTGCGGCACTGACAGCCGTGACGTTAGCTCCAGGCACCAATGCGCCACTTGAATCCTGCACCGTGCCGCGTATGCTGCCGCGTTCAGATTGTCCGTATAAGGCTGCTCCGCACAGCGAAAGAACGGTGATTACCCGGGTCAAATACTTGATCATGGAATGGCCCCTCTCAGACTCCTCTCATCTCGACCGGGGGAATTGGTCGGATGATCGGATACCTTGTTGCTTGGGAAGATCGTACGCCCGTGGGAGTACCAGAGTCAAGTCTTTTTTGGATTAACCCAAATTCTTTCGATCGAGGACTAGAACCCAATCACGGAAGATAGGAAATTCCGGCGCTTGCCATGTACCGGCGGCATCGGGCTGGATTGTGCCAAGAGCCTGCTCCGTTCCGTCACTCGGATTAAATAAGAAAGCGCGATACGGCCCAGCTTCCAGATCCCGGATAACGAGTGCTTTCCAGGCGGTTGGAGCGAACGCGATGACGGCTTCTCCCGGTATGTGGGCGGCAAAGGGACTCCAATAGTTTTCCTTGTTCCAGTGCGGGTCCACCATATCTGGACGGGGTTCCAGCCGCCACCACGAATACCGGGTTAACAAAGATTTTCCAAGGCCCAGTTGTCCGGAGCCCGGCAACTGAGATGCCGCCTCCCAAGGCGGCCCACCCCAAGAGTGGCCGTGCGGCGAAAGGCCATAAGGCTTTTCGAGCGTATTTACCTGCCAGATTCCGTTCGCGCCATATGTATGTCCGCCGGCCCCGCTGAGGATGCAGGACCAGAACATGAACCGCTGAACTTCTTGGCGGCTCGCCTCTTGTATGCCTTCATAACAGACCTCCCCAACCAGCACCGGCATCTTCGGGCTGGACTCCAGCGAGTGCTTGACGCTCTCAATGGTGTTGGGAACGCTCCGGCGATCATCATGGCCGGTTTGCAGCATGTCGAAATCGAGTACCGATGGATCATCAACGGTCTCCCGCGAGCTGCGCGAAGGATGAATTGTGATGGGATGCCGGAGCGGATCCGTGGCTTTCACATAACGCGCAATTTCAGTCCAGCCGCGTTTCTGTATTTCGGCATCCTGCTCCTTGGTCTTCGACAGGTAGAAAGGCATCGTCCCCTCGCCTGCCAGGCACCAGACGGTTGGATAAGCTCCCCATCGTGCTACCAGATACCGCCAATGCTGCTTCATCTTGCGCATCCCCATCTGCGGCAAGAAGTAGCCCCAGGCTGCGACCACACACGAGACCAGGCCATGGTCGGCTAAGTGCTGGATGCGAACATCCGCTTCGTCGAAGTAGGAAGGATTGATCCGTGCATAATCCCGTTCCCAAGGGAAACCCGCTTCATTCGCGCCGCGCGCATCATAGGGTTCCATATCCGGGTACAGACCCGCCACAATCTGGACCACGCTGAAGCCTTTCCGCGACCGGTCCACAGTCAAGGTCTGGAAGCCATCCGGCCATGTGAGCCGCTTGCATAAGCCCATCCACCAAGTGTCACCCAGCCAGAAAAAGGGTGTGCCGTCGGCGTGTTCCAAATGCCGTTTGTCCTGCGCCACTCGCAAAGGACCGTGCTGATACAGGGGATTCGTTCCGGCGTAAGGCGTTGCCGAGAACTTGCCTGTACGGTTGTGAAGATCGGCGTTAGAAACGTCGCTACAGACCGTGCGGTAAGAGTAGTGGCCGGCCGCCGGGGGCGCATATCGCACATGCCAGGCAGATCCCCCCGCCCAAAAGCCCGGGACGCGATGTTCCTCTCCAGAAGGGGTGGCGAAAATGACGTCTAGTTCCACTTCATTGAACGGATCGCCATAGGACTTTCCTGAATGGTACGACCATTCCGCCGCGCAGTTCTGTACTCCAAATCGATCCTGCGCTTCAGCAGCACGGGAAAACAGCCAGAGGCTCGTCGCACTCGCCCCGCAAAACGCCCGTCTCGAAAGCATGCGGTAGATCATATCATCCAATGATCTGAAGAGACTCTTTGGGGCTAAGATAAATTGCAGGTAGGGATCTGTATGTTTTTTCGGTTGTTCTCTTTGGGTCTAGTGGTTCCGTTGGTGTCCGTAGTGGCAGCAACGGCGCAGAGCGGGGTGACCTTCAGTAGCGACGTAGCTCCCATTCTGTATCAGCACTGCGTATCATGCCATCATCCGAACGACATAGCACCCATGTCTCTGCTCACCTATAAAGAAGCTCGGCCTTGGGCCGCTTCGATCCGGGCGGCCGTGCTGATGCGCAAAATGCCACCATGGAAGGCCGATCCGCACTATGGGAAATGGTCGAATGATCCCACTCTCACCCAGGCTGAGATAGGAACACTTAGGTCATGGGTAGATGGAGGCGCACCGGAGGGCGATCCGAAGACCATGCCTTCCATGCCCGTATTCTCCACGAAGTGGAAAATCGGTAAGCCAGATGCCGTAATAACGATTCCCGTGCAAACGCTGCAACCGTCAGGGCCGGATGAGTATTCCTACGTCACCGTGCCGACGGATTTTACCGAAGACAAATGGGTGGTCGCGGCGGAGTTGCGTCCTAGCAATCGAAAGGTGGTACATCACGCGCACGTATTCGTCGTCGAGCCTCAGCAGAAGACGGAATCAAAAGCAAAGACCAAAGATCCCGCAGCCGAGTACGGAAATTGGCTCCTGCTCCATAAGGGCACGCTCGACTACATGCGTCCTGACGCACCGGTCATTAATGATGGTTGCGCCGTGGATGACAATGGCAAGTTTCCTGGGATCGAGCAAAACGACCTGACATCACTGCTGAGCTCCTATTTGCCGGGCCGTGGACCTGATGTATATCCGGAAGGAACCGCAAGGCGAATACCGGCGGGATCAAAGATCAATTTCCAGATTCACTACTCGCGGACTACTGGCAAGATCGAGACGGACGCTAGTAGCGTGGGATTGATCTTTGCACCCGAGCCTCCCAAACAGATTGCCAGGCGCATCGATCTTTCGAATAATATGTTCCTGATCCCGGCGGGCGACCCGAATCACGAGGTCACCGAGTGTCATACCTTTACGAAGGATATTTACGTAACGAGTTTGACACCGCACATGCATTTCCGTGGTAAATCGATGAAGTTCGAGGCGTTCTATCCCGATGGACGTACCGCTACGCTGTTGTTCGTTCCCGAGTACAGTTTCAACTGGCAAATCACCTACCGCGCTGCGCAACCAATATTCCTGCCGAAAGGCACACGGCTTAATATTACGGCCTACTTCGACAACTCCGCCAACAATCCCTCCAATCCCGATCCGAGCAAGGTTGTACGATTCGGCGCGGCGAGCGAAACGGAGATGATGTCCGGCTGGGTGGAATACGTGGATCAGCCGCCTCTCATCTTAAAAGCGAATCTACAGGAGCGCTGACCCCGGCGCTACTGCGCATTCTTTCTGGCACGGATCACGATGTCTTCCGCGAATGGTGGCAAATCCAAAGTTGCGGCACCGCCTTGTACGAGAATGGCCGGAGAATATTGTCCCGTTACCGGCGAGTACAGTGTTACCACGAACTTCCCACGCGGAAGGGTTAAGGTCACCGTTCCACTCAAAGGTTGTCCAGCCGTCGGATCAGTAACTTCACGGCTATCCGCTAGATAGCCTACGTAATCGCGCCCGGCCGCCGAGAGGCCAGAAGAGATCACGTGAGCAGGAAGATGTCCAACCCAGTCGGGAGCAAGCAGCGAGTGTATGTAATCGAAGCTGGACATGAACTCCGAGAGGTGCTGCATCCAGCTTCGGATATCCTTGCGGGACAGCGGCGTGCCGGCTTCGCTGCCCACGGTAATTGAGAAATCGATGTAATCGTATTGCGCCCCATTCAGCAGCGCGGTCCATGCCCGTTTCCGATGAATGGTCCAGCCCACCGGGTCGCGATACATACTCGCGGTGTTGTCCTCATCGAGAACAGTTGGCTTTTTCTGGGAGAAAACATCCCGGCAAAAGCGAGCAATCTCGGAAAGCATCAACTCCTTCGACATGAAGTTGCCAAGCTGATAGAGTTTTCCCGAAAAATCGGTGTCCGGCAGAGGATGTACGTTCACGATGTCGAACAAGGGTCGGGAGTAGGTTTCATCGAGTGGGAAGCGGAACTTGGGCGAGTAGGTAAACGCCTGTTGTCCGGCGATCAGGTGTGGCCGGTTCACCCGTTGGAGTTCCTCGCGCACCACTCGCCCCATCTCCGTCTGCCACGCGTCGACGTCGGCTGGAGGTATGTGGCCTTTCACACCGCCTCCCGGTTCATTGCAGATTTCGTAATAGATGTTGCCATACGCACTCGTCTCGTCGATGATCTTGCGGGCATAAGCGGACTGACGCCGCACCAGTTCGGGGTCTTTTAGAGACAGATACTCAGGCCATTCCATTTTTGTCATGTGCTGCTTATTGTTTTCGGATCGAAACGGATTGAGTGCCCAGATTGGGTCCGCGTAGGTGTTACTGAACAAAGTGAGTTCCACGATAATGCCGCGTTGCGAAGCAGCGTCCAGGAATCGGTGGAGACGATCGAAATATTCCGGGTTCCACTGGTCCAAATCGTAAATGAGTTCGCCGTCCAGGGCTTTGCCCGGCCCGGTTCTGGGGAATGGAGCAATGTAGTCGGGCGAGTCGGGCTTGCAGGGCGAGGAAGGATTTCGGGCACCCTGCAGTTCCCGAAATAGAAGAAAGGTACGCGTGAGTGTCATCTTGTGGGCGGCTGCGTCATCCAGGTACTTTTCGAAATCGAATGGCCTGTTCATCACGGACCCGTAGTGCTCACTAGCTGTGAGCAGCACTACAGGCTTCCCCCGGAACAGGAAGTACCTCGGATTCTCCGGATGAATTCTGATCGCCTCGGCTCGGGCGCTAGAGCAGCCGAGCGCAATCAGTGCTGCTGCTAGAACAAATATGGTTCTCACTTTGCCCTTCGTAAGTTGGTAGTTGACCACAAATGAATTATACTTACCATCTAATGATCAGACCAATATCATGATTTGCGAAGCCATCATTTCGGGATTTTGCGAGCCCTCACAACCTTCTCCGAACGGAGTTGAATTGCGCACCTTCGTGTCGCGGCAGTGCGGCGCGAGAGGATTCAGCACCGGGACCGCGACGTTCAAAGCCAATGCTCTGCTCCCCTACCATGTGCATGATTGCAGCGAGGCGATTACCATCCTTGCCGGTAGCGGCACTGTGGTCGTGGATGGGCGCGGATACCGGCTTGGGCGTCTCGATTGCATGCACGTTCCGGCCGGAGTGCCCCATCTCGTTCAGAATACGCAAGGAGACGGCACGTTACTAGCCCATTGGTCATTTGGATCTCCGGAGCCGAAGCGAACTTACACCGACTCCAGCCAGTCTTTCGAAGATCGGGGTTCCCACAGTCCAGAGCCGGGGGACCCGGAGCACCTGAACCGGTTTGCGCCTGCTGCTGTTTACGAGCTCGCGGACGGGGCATGGTTCTGCGATTTGTTTGCCAAGAGATTCGGTTCCGTTGGTATCTGTGGAGGATATGCCCGGTTTACGAAAGGATCGTCCCTGCCTTGTCATACTCACGCGTACGATGAATCGATCACCATTCTAAGCGGCAGCGCCAACTGTCTGGTGCAGGGCGCGCGTTATGAACTAAGCGGATTCTATAACGCATTTGTTCCGCAGGGGAAACCACATCGTTTCCTGAACAGTGGAGAGGGCGAAATGGAAATGCTGTGGGTTTATGCGGGCGATGAACCGGATCGTGCGGTGGTGGACAATCAGTACTGTTCCGGCCTGTTGGCGTGGCCTGCGGCAGCCAGGGAAATCTAAGTTGCCGAATCCCCTGCTAGGTGTTTTCTTTCACTGGATAGGAGGCTTGGCTTCCGCAAGTTTCTACGTCCCGTTTCGGCAGGTGAAGGGCTGGGCGTGGGAGACATACTGGCTTGTGGGCGGCATATTCAGTTGGGTTGTGGCACCCTTTCTAATTGCCTCGTTGCTGGTAAAGGATCTGCCTGCGATTCTCCAGGAAGTTCCCGTTCGCACAGTTCTGTGGTGCTATCTGTTCGGTGTGTTCTGGGGGTTTGGCGGTCTCACCTTCGGCCTCACCATGCGTTATCTCGGTATGTCTTTGGGTATGGCGGTCGCGCTTGGATATGGTGCCGCGTTCGGTACGCTGGTTCCGCCGATCGTCAGCGGAGAATTCGCCGCAAAAATACTGGGGACGGCCTCGGGGCTTTTGATCCTGACAGGCGTGGGCATCTGCGTCTGTGGAATCGCTGTTGCCGGGATGGCTGGAATTTCCAAGGAAAGGGAACTTTCGCCCGAGCGTCGGACCGCCGTCATCAAGGAATTCAATCTTAAAAAAGGTCTGCTGGTGGCCACCTTCTGCGGCATCATGAGCGCCTGCTTTGCTTACGGCCTTGCAGCCGGTGGACCAGTGCGTGAGGCAGCCGCTCGCCATGGCGTGGCGCCTTTGTGGCAGGGCCTCCCGGTGCTCGTGATTGTTCTGGCCGGCGGCTTCACCACGAATGTCGTGTGGTGCATCGTCTTGCACGTACGCAACAGGACGGGGACTGAATATTTTCAGGGCCGCGCGCCGCTCTTGTCCAACTACATTCTGTCGGCCCTTGCGGGCGTCATCTGGTACATGCAGTTTTTCTTCTACACGATGGGCGAAGTTCAGATGGGCACGTATAGATTTTCCAGTTGGACGCTCCACATGGCCAGCATAATGATCTTCGGTACATTCTGGGGGCTTGCGCTGAAGGAGTGGCGGGGAGCGGGAACCCGCACCATGAGACTGCTCGCGCTCAGCGTGGCGGTGCTGGTCGCATCGACCCTGGTGGTGGGTTATGGAAACTACGTGGGGCAGTTCGAATCGCTTGCTCGCGCACACGGTTCAGAACTGCGGCCGTCAGGGAGCGGACCAGTTTTAGCTCATTGACCATTCGGCTGCTGCCGTGTAGCCGCCATCCACCAGGATCGACGTGCCCGTAACGCCGGATGATTGATCGCTGGACAAGTACAGGACGGTATCCGCGATTTCGCGCGGAGAGAGCGCCCGGCGCAATGGGACTCGGCCGAACCGTTCCCGAAGCGTCCGTTCCGGATCCGGCGTCGTATTCACATGGCTTCGGAACATGGGCGTATCGGTGATCCCAGGGCACACGCAGTTGACGCGAATCCCGTCCGGCGCAAGGTCGAGCGCCAGCGCTTTTGACAACAACAAGACACCGCCCTTAGACGCAACGTAGGCGGGCGTGCCCTGCTGTCCAATGAAGGAGGAAACGGAACCGATGTTTACCACGCTCGGTTGCGTAGAACGGCGAAGCCACTGGAGGGAATGCTTCACCATGAGGAAAACTGATTTCAGATTTACGTCGATTACCCGATCCCACTCGTCCGCAGTGCAGTCTTCAATTCCCTTGACCAGAACCATTCCGGCATTGTTTACGAGGTGGTCGATTCCGTGAAACCGCTGCACAATTCGCTGCAATGCGGCAATCACTTCCGATTCAGCCGCCACGTCTACCCGAAAGAACTCGCACGTTCCTCCGCGTGCCCGAATTTGTGCGCTCGCGGCCTGACCACCTTCTTCTTCCCTGTCCAGCAATGCTACGAATGCGCCTTCCTCAGCGAAGCGTTCCGCGATTCCGAACCCGATTCCGGAAGCGCCGCCGGTGACCACAGCGATCCGGCCCTCGAAGCGCTGGACCATCAGGCGAGCACTCCGCCCGGGTACCGCGTGAAAATCTCGGGGTCGTAGATGGAAGCGAGGATCTGTCCTTCGCCGCGGATCCGCGCCCACGTCGCCTCGGCTTCCATCATGCTCTCCATCACCCCGAGATAACGACGCTGCTCAATGTTCCCGTATTTGAAAAAACAGTCGGTGAGGATCACGTTGCCTCTGACTGTTTCAATGCAGACGGCCATTGAGGAGCGATGGTGCACGCCCGCCCAGAATACCCGGAGCCCGTCGAAAACCTGATCTTCATTAGAAAGCAGGTAAACCTTCTCCCATCCCTCATTCTGCAGGTAGTTGTTCACCTCTGGAGGGATTCGGAATTGCCGGGGCACATGCAGGTGATAATAAGGGGCTTGAAAATCCTCAATCCATCCCTTGCGTGAGATGCAGATCCGAGCGTTGCGGAAAAGGTGAATGTTCGCGGTGGCATAAGCCTGCAACGGCGTGACGATTATGGTGTCGATATCGTTTGGCGTCAATCCCTGAGAACGCAGTATGTTCTGAGGCAGCTGCTCCTCCGAGCGGACGATCTGCGCTTCGGGGAAGCCGAAGAACTTTAGCCAGGCGTCATTCAGCTCTGTCAAATCCTGAGGCGGGCCGGTGTTGATCAGAATATTGTGGCCGCCCCCGCGAACCAGGTAAATGATTATGTTCATCTCCTCTCGTGTGTTCCAGCGCTCCATCCAGTAAACTTCAGGACCAGGGACCCAAAAGGTTCCCGCGTTGAATGCCTCTACGGAGTAGTTCATGCTCCGGCTCCTCCCGCTAGCGGACCAAGCTCCGGTACGCAATCAATTACAGACTGCCGGAACGCGCGCATCCCATCGAGATACACGCCGATGTCGCTGCCCAGACTCAGGGCACGAAAACCCTTTCGAATCCAGTGGGCCGCAGCTTCGGGCGTAGCCGGCAGGAATCCGGGAGCCACCCCATATTTTCGGCAGCAGGTCACCAACGAGTCCATCGCGTGCAGGAATATTGGATGTTCGAACTGCGCGGGGATTCCCATTGACACCGTTAAGTCATAGTGACCCATCCACGCAATGTCTACCCCTGGAACGGACACGATGTCATCCAGGTTTTCAAAGGCCTTGGCCGTTTCAAGAAGCAGGATCACAATAGTGTCGGCATTCACCTGGGCGAAGAACTCCGGACCCCCGGCGCGATACAGATCATGCGCTATTCCGAGTGCCACACCCCTGCGGCCCACAGGCGCATACTTCAATTGGGCGACAATCTCTTCGGCCTGAGCTCTGGTTTCAACCCTCGGCACCATGACTCCACGCGCTCCGATATCGAGCACTCTCGAAAGCGGCTGGAAGTTCCTGTCCGGAACGCGCGCCATCGGCACAATATTGTTCCCACGACAGGAGGCCACCATCTCTGCCAATAGCGCGATGTCGCACCTTCCGTGCTCCATATCGTAAATCACAAACTCCATTCCGGAAGAGGCCAGCATAGGCCCAATGCCGGAGGTGAAGAGTTCAAGCACCATCTGGCCGAGCACTACCTCGCCGTCGCGCAGTCGCTTTCGCAATCCGGTCATAACTTCCTTTCCCTGGCCAAGCCCCCGCAGGCTTCCAGCTTCTTCCGGAAACCCGGCCTTTCGAGTACGTCGCGATTCACAACGTGCAGTGGTGCTTCCCCCCGCTGAACCGCCAGCGCGCCCTCGCAATCCATGCGTCCCATATCCCGAAAGAGTTCCACCGTCCATGCGACGGAATGAGACGTGAGAATAACGTTATCGAAGGTCATGAGGCGTGACTCCAATTCCAGCGGCTCTTTTTCAAAGACGTCCAGAGCCGCGCCTCGAATTTTCCCGCTTTCGAGCGCGTGGATCAGGGCGCTCTGATTGATGATGGGACCGCGGGAAGTGTTCACGACAAACGCTTCTGCCTTCATCACACTGAATTCCCGTTCCCCGATGAGCCCTCGAGTTTCAGGAGTGAGCGCGCAATTGATCAGGAGGTAGTCCGACTCGCGCAGCACCGTATCCAGATCAGTAATCTCGGCCCCAAGTTCCTGTGCTTTGCCCGCAGGCGCGTACGGGTCGAATGCCAGAAACCGCGCGATCCCAAACGGCCGGAGCAAGCGGATCGCTTCGCTTGCTATATTCCCGAGGCCGATCGTTCCGATCACGCGATCCCTGGGTTCGCTGCCTAGTTTTCGTGTACTCTCAATCCACTGCCCTTGCCGCACAAGTCGATCCTTCAACACCAGATTGTGAGAGAGCGCCAAGACAAAAAGAACAATCGACTCGGCAACGGGCCGCATCACCGCCGTCGGCGTGATGTACAGGGCAATGTCATTTTCCGTGCAGGCCGCCAGATCGACGTTATCGTAGCCTACGCCGCAGCGGCCAATTGCGCACAGACGTTCGACTCCTTTCAGCGAATCGGCTGTCACGCGCGGCTTCAGCGAAATCACGACGTCGAAGTCGCGGAGCTGTTCAGGCGTATATTCTGAACGGTACTCCGTTAGGAACTCATAGGAGAGTTGTGGCGAGCCGTCCAGCAGCGACAGCCCTATGTCGGGAAAAACGAGGTCGCCATGGTTATCTAGAAAGTCCGCGGAAAACCCGACGCGGAACTGGTTATTGTTGATACTAGGCAATATAATCGCTCTCCCGTTTTAAGTCATCGCTCTCGCCGATTGTAGCGCCAGGTTTGATGCGGCCCTTTTTATCCCAAGGTCATGGAGGAACTCAAGCGGACGCGAGAATCTCGCAACACCTCTCGCTGATGAGACTCTCGCGTTCGTGTTTTTGATAGCCTTTGGGAGACCATCAGCCCCGCAATTTGTGATGACCCGCTCCGGAATTCCGGTTCTCTTGGAGGTTTGCTAGCATGCCCTCGGTTTGGCGCGTTCTGCGGCGGAAACTGCTCCGCACAGTGAGTACTGTGCCTTTGCTCTGGGTCGCAACCTTTTGCTTGCCCTCGCAAACAATTCCCGGAACCGTAGATTTCGACCGGCAAATTAATCCCATTCTGGCTTCCAGATGCTCGATGTGCCACAGTCGGGAAAAACGTTCGGGCGGTCTGTCGTTAGCTACTTATTCCGACGTTGTTGATGGAGGTCGCAGCGGTTCCACCATCCGCCCTGGTAGCAGTTCCAAGAGCCTGATCATGCAGCGCATCACGGGTGAGATGGAGCCCCGGATGCCATTCGGCGGAAACCCGCTCTCTGATGCCGAAATCTCCGCCATTCGGACCTGGATCGACGAAGGCGCACGTCCGGCTCCGAACGCTCCCCCGGCAAAGCCCAAGTGGGAAGCCTCTCTCGGGTTGACTGCGCCCGCCATTCCATTGTCGCCCTGGCGTTCCTGGTCATCGCCTGTCGACAGTTTCATTGCTGTGTATCTTGCCAAGAATGGCGTGACTCGGCCGCAGCTCGCTTCCGATGCCCAGTTTGCCCGCCGCGCTTATCTCGATATCTGGGGATTGTTGCCGCCTCCGGAAGATCTGCAAAAATTCGTAACCGACAAGTCCCCATCGAAGCACGAACAACTGGTCCAGCGCCTGCTTTCGGACGACACCAAGTACGCTGAACACTGGATCTCCTTCTGGAACGATCTACTTCGTAATGACGAGGGGGTCAACTACTACTCGGAGACTGCGTCTCGAAAGAGCATCACTACCTGGCTTCTCTCTTCGCTTGGATCCAATGTTCCATACGATCGGTTTGTGGCTGAGCTGATCAACCCAATCACGCCGGTTGACCCAGACGGATTCCTCATCGGTGTGAACTGGCGTGGTACCGTCAGCGCGAGTCAGACGCCCGCTCTTCAAGCGGCGCAAAATACGGCGCAAATCTTTCTTGGAATCAACCTGAAGTGCAACTCCTGCCACGACAGCTTCATCAGCAAATGGAAACTGAAAGACGCCTATTCACTGGCAAGCTATTTCTCACAGGACGAACAGCTAGAGCTGTACCGCTGCGACGTGGCCCAGCACAAGTTCGCCACGCCGGGCTTTCTTTATCCCGAGCTCGACCATGCGCTCCCCTCGAACAGCCTGTCTGATCGGCACGCCACGGCGGCTGCCATCTTCACCGATCCGCGTAATGGACGCCTTCCCCGTACTCTGGTAAACCGCTTCTGGCAAAGACTGCTCGGACGCGGCCTTGTAGAGAACGTCGATGAGATGGACGGAGAGCCCTGGAGCCCTGAACTGCTCGACTGGCTTTCCGCAGACTTTGTCGCCCACGGCTACGACATGAAACGTCTGATCGCTACGATCGTCGGTTCCGAGGCTTACGGACTTGCCGCGGTCGAACGCAAAGGCGAGCAGCCGAAACGGTATGTCTTTCGCGGGCCTGAAGTTCGCCGTCTCACGGCTGAGCAGTTTTCAGACGCCGTCGCCTCTATCACTGGCGACTGGCATGTCGCTCCTCCTTCCGCGGATAACCCGTCCCGAAAATCCTCAGCCCGCGTATCTTCGGTGCCAAAGACGTTCACCGCAGGGACGGTATTCCCAGACGGTGCTGTTTTGCGTCCGGTGTCTTTGGATAGAGAGAATCCGACGCGCAGTGATTCATCGCCAGATCTGAACGAAAGTGCTGCGGGCGCGTACTCTCGGGAATGGCGTCTCGCTGCTAGCAGCCTGACGCGAGCCCTTGGACGGCCTATTCGCGATCAGGTCTTTTCAAGCCGCGACAATCAATCCACTACCATTCAAGGGATCGAGTTGATGAATGGCGAGACGCTCACGCACTGGCTCAACCGTGGTGCTCGTAGAATGCTGGGCGAGTTACCGACGGAACCGAAAAGCTTATTCGCAACGCAGGTCAATAAAGCCCGCGACCTCACCCCTGCTCCCGGCCATTTCGACATTGATGTCTCGAAGTCGTCGAAACTTTTCCTCATCGTTCAGGACGCCCTCTCGACCGCTCCCGATAAAGGCCTGCCCATTTGGCTCGATGTCGAACTGGAAGGCCCAGGTGGAAAAGTGCCGCTCGCGTCGCTTAAACCTTTAGCAGGCTCCGGTCTTCGGGAGGGGAGTGGGACTGTTGAGGTTGCCGGATGGAAAGGCGGAGGCGGCAATGACGCCATTCGCGTAAAGCTTGCGTCAGTACTTGTGTACGATTTAGCTGGCAGACACTCTACGCGCTTGCGCGGTGTGCCGGAGTTCGAAAAAATGCAGTTAGCACAAGGTGAGAGCGTACGTGCGCGTTTCTTCGTCTTTGATCACGAGCCCAGTATGGATCGGCTCGTACCTCCGGTTCTCGGGACACCTCTGCCGCCGGGACCCGTCCTGAAATCAACAAGGGAAGTAGAAGATCGCGTCTTTCAGTACGCAATTGGGAGGAATCCATCTCCCGCTGAACGCCGCCTAGCCGACGAGGTACTGCATAGTTCCGCACATCCTCGTAACCCTTCACCCGACGGTCTCGCCGATCTGCTCTGGGCCGTTTTGATGAAGCCTGAATTTCAGCTGATCTACTGAGGACACGGACTATGAATACCGAAGAGAAGCGAATCTACTCTCGAGTTAGCCGCCGCGGGTTCATGGGAACAACGGCTGCTGCCACTTTAGCTGCGCTTGGTGGTAGCCAACCCGAGCTTCTGAAAGCGGCCGCCGCGCCGGCCATCGAGCCAACCGCTGATTCAGTTATCGTGCTTTGGATGGCGGGAGGAATGGCACAAACCGAGACTTGGGATCCCAAGCGCTACACTCCTTTCGAACCAGGTGTTCGCACCGAACGTGTGCTGAGCACGTTTTCAAGCATTGACACCTCTGTTGACAACATCAAGATCTCCACCGGACTGGAGCACGTCGCCCGCATCATGGATCGGGGCGCGCTTATTCGCAGTTTTCAAGGCGCCGATCTCGGTTTTATTCTGCATTCACGGCATCAATACCACTGGCACACTGGTTACATTCCACCCCAACCCATGGCTGTACCGCATCTCGGCGCAGTAATTGCAAAAATCATGGGTCCTAAAAACCCGACGGTGCCGCCGTTCATAGCCATCGGACAGAATCTCGAAATTGGCGCCGAAAGCGCTTCCGTGAAAGCGTTCCATACCTCGGGCTTCCTCGGTACCGAGTACAGTCCATTCTTGATTACGGATCCTGCGGATGCAGCGGCCGCCGTCAGACCTCCTGCCGATCTTGGCAATGCTCGCTTCAAGAGCCGCCGGCGCGTTTATAAGCAGTTGCTTGCTGCCGAGCCCGTCTATCAATATGGAGGTGATTTTCAACGCGAGTCCCTCATTCGCTCCATGGACTCCGCAGACCGTCTTTTGACCTCTGCGTCCGCCAAGGCCTTCGACTTATCTCTCGAGCCGAAGAATAGCGCCGAGATCTACGGCAGCTCGCGTTTCGGTCAGGGCTGTTTGCTTGCCCGCCGCTTGGTGGAAGCCGGTGCCCGCTTTGTGGAAGTGACTACAGAATACATCCCATTCCGGTATTGGGACACGCACGAGAATGGTCACGAACGCACGATTGGAATGAAGAAGGAGATCGACCTGCCTCTGAGCCAGCTAATTCTCGACCTGGAAGAGCGCGGGTTGCTGAACAGAACGCTGGTCATACTGGCCAGCGAGTTCGGTCGCGACGCCATCACGGAAGGAAAGGTCGGCAAGGAAGTTAAGGACCAGGCCAATACACCGGACGTCATGAGCGAACCTAAACACTATGGGATGCATCGCCACTTCACTGCCGCCGGCTCCGTCGTTCTGTTTGGCGGCGGCATTAAGCGTGGAATGGTCTACGGCAAGACAGCCGACGAACGTCCCTGCACAACTGTCGAGAATCCCGTCCCGGTTGAGGATCTCCACGCAACTATATATCAGGCCTTGGGCATACCGCCTACCTACGCGTTCGTTGTCGAAAAACGGCCGGTATACGTGACAAAGGATGGAAAGGGCAAAGCAATCACCGAGCTGTTTGCATGAAACACGAACTCCATTCCTCGCTTCCTCTATCGACCGGCGTGGGCTCTGGTGTCAGGGTTGGCGGAACAAGTGGGCGCACGCGACGTAAGGTCAAAATATTCGAATGAGCGGGAGACTCTTTCGCTGATGCAACGACGCAAGGGTTTGGGAATTTTTAATTGAAGTTGACGCGGCCCAGGCGTGTCCGCTGTCGCCTTGTGGAGTTTTTTGCTTAGCGTTGGAACTACAAAGCCGATACCCTCGCCGATAATTTGTCTGCAGTGACGACAGGTAATGAAGCTGTACGCGGAGACACTTGGATCGCGAGCAGAGTTGCAACAGATGCCACTCACATCTGCTCTCGACCGCCAGATTGCTGCCCGCGAACGTAATCCCAGGACTGGCGGAGCTCGACCTGTACACTGGCCCGGTCAACCTAAGACTGCAGCCCTCATTGATCGCGCCATCCTTCTACTCAAGAAGGATGAGCCCACGAACCTCAGCAGCAATGATTTCTTGAAGACTAGTTTGCTCTATTGGTTATATATCTCAGACCAGGAACCCCGTGCCGTTCTCGGTACTTGCCGTCCCGCACCGCGCCAGTACCGCAGTCCGCGTCGTTGCCGATGTTCATTCTTGGTACTGTCAACTATCAGCTTCATTGCAACAGGACGCCGCCGTCAGGCCCGCCAACGTGCAGCGAGTGAACGTGTTGAAATTGCGCCTCGGGTGTAGCTCCTTTCTTGTCTGTGTCTAATTCGTGGCCGGGGAGGAGAGGCAGCCGGGTGTGGTCAAATGTTGCCGCGAGAGGAAGAGGACGCTTCGGCAATGGACTGGAGTCGGCGGGATATTTTGACTGTACCGAGCGATGCCGAGGCGGTGCGGTCCAGAAACGGACTTCTGGGAAATAGGTCCTCTCTTGTCACGAAGGATTGATTTCGGTATTCTGATCTGGCCCACTTCGGCATTTTGTTTTGGCCCACCTTAAACGAACGGGTACTCTGATTCGGGCGAAGCCCGAAGCGGAGGAAACTCGTTGGACTGGAGAGCCAAAGTGGAGTTGTTTGAGCAGATCCGTCGAGAGTACGAGTTCGGCGTGGGGACGATTGCCGAGGTGGCCGAGAAACTGGGCGTGCATCGGCGTATGGTGCGCGAAGCGATCGGCAGCGCGACCAAAGCCACGGAAGAAAACAGAGCGGCCGCGGTGGAAGCTGAAAACTGCGATCGAGTTCGTGGACGCGGTGCTGGCGGCCGATCGAAAAGCACCACGTAAGCAGCGGCACACCGCACATCGCATCTGGGAACGGATTCAACATGAGCTTCCTGAGTGCGAGATCGGGGAACGAACCGTTCGGCAGTACGTTCATCAACGCAAAATTGCGCTGGGGATGCTGGTGCGCGAAATCTGCGTGCCGCAAAGTTATTCTTGGGGCGTCGAAGGGCAGGTCGATTGGTACGAAGCTTACGCCGATCTAGCCGGCGAACGTGTGAAGCTGCAGGTATTCGCGATGCGCAGCATGGCCAGTGGGGCCGCATTCCACTGCGCTTATCTGCACGCGACGCAGCAGGCGTTTCTAGAAGCGCACGAACTGGCGTTCTCTTATTTCGGCGGCGTGTTCCGGAAGCTGCGCTACGACAACCTCACATCAGCGGTGAAAAAGATTTTGCGTGGACATCGCCGGGAGGAGACAGCGCGCTTCGTTGCCTTCCGCTCGCATTGGCGATTCGAGGCCGAGTTCTGCACGCCAGCCGAGCCGCATGAAAAGGGCGGCATCGAAGGAGAAGCCGGATACTTTCGCCGCAACCATTGGGTGCCAGTGCCGGAAGCAGCCGACATTGCCGAATGCAATCGACAGTTGATCGCCGCATGTCAGCATGACGAACGTCGATTGATCGGTCAACGGCCGCAGACCGTGGGCGCCGGTCTCGCCATCGAGCGCGATCATCTGTTGCCCGGCGCATCGGAAGGGTTTGACCTGGCGCAGACGAGTTTCCCGACCGTGAATGGTTTGGGTTGCGCCAAAGTTCTTACCAATACATATTCGGTGCCGCTGCCAGCCGGTGCGCAGGTTCAAGCGAAAGCCTACGCCAGCACCATTGAGCTGTGGCACGACGGCCGGTGTGTCGCCCGGCATGAACGGTGTTACCAGCGCCAGCAACAGATCCTCGATCTCGAACATTATCTCGACGTGCTGTATCGAAAGCCGGGCGCGTTGGCTGGATCGAAGCCGTTGGAACAGAGACGCCAGGCGGGTCTATGGCCCATCAGTTTCGATCGCATCTGGCAAGCGCTCATCGAACGTCACGGCAAGCAGAGCGGCACCAAACAGATGATCGAGCTGCTGAAGCTGTCGCCGAAACACGGTCATCTCAAGTTGCAGGAAGCGATCGAATCAGCGTTGTCGGGAGGTTGCTACGACGCCGCTGCGGTTCGCCATCTGTTAAACGCCGACCAGCTGCGGCATCGATCGTGCGAAGCAATCGACGTCGGTGCATTGGAACCTTATGCTCGTCCGCTTCCGTTGATGAACGAATACGATCAGTTGCTGACCGCTGCCGGAGGTGCGCGATGAGTAATCAGATGGCGCAACTTCAGGAAGCCACCGTCAAAGCGCAGTGCAAGGCATTGCGCTTGCCGATGATCGCGTCGCAGTTTGGCAGCATGGCGGAACAGGCGATGCGCGAGAAGAAAAGCCACATCGGCTATCTGGAAACACTGCTGTTAGCTGAGATCGAAGAGCGCGAACGAAACACGATCGAGCGGCGGATCAAGGATGCTCATCTGCCGCGGGTGAAGACGCTCGAAGAGTTCGATTACACACAATCTCCCAATGTGACGGCGGCGAAGATGCGCGACCTGGCCGAAGGCGGCTACATCGAACGCGCCGAACCAGTGTTATTCATCGGCGAATGCGGCACGGGGAAAACACATCTGCTCACCGGGCTATGTGTGGCAGCGTGCCGGCAGAAGCGGCGCGTCCGATTCACAACCGCGGCCGGGCTGGTGAATGAACTGCTCGAGGCCAAGCATCAACTGCAACTTCGACGAGTGATGGCGCGGTGGAGCAGATATGACCTGATCGCGATCGATGAAGTTGGCTACGTGCCGCTGGCGGAAGTGGGGGCGGAGTTTCTGTTTCAGGTGGTGGCAGAGCGCGCCGAGAAAGCCGCCGTTGTGCTGACCACGAATCTGCCGTTTTCGGAATGGACGCAAGTGATCCCGAACGCACGCCTTTGCAAAGCGCTCCTGGATCGGATTACCGATCGCGCTCACATCCTGGAGACGGGCACGGAATCGTACCGCTTCCGGCGAACTGCGGAGAAGCAGAAGAAGGGAGCGAAGTCGACCTGACCGCCAAGCCGTGGAAATGACGGTCCGTGGAAAGCCTGGAAAACCAAAGGCAGGTTTTCCACCCTTCCCACCGCCCTTGGAAATCGCTGCGCGATTCCCACATTCCCACCGCTTCGATTCCTCCTTATATAAAGGACAGAAACCCGGTGAAGCCCAAAACGCTTCACCCAAGAATCAATGACTTACAGGTGGGCCAAAATAAACTGCCGAAGTGGGCCAGATTCACTTGCCAAACGCAAGGATTTACCGAAGTCCTGCGATACAACCTTTGCGGAGATCCGACGAAGCTATAGAACTGGGACAGCGGACTTGGAGCCCGCTTTCCCATGAAGACAAAAAGCGCAAAACAGAAGAAAGTCCCTAAACGAGTTCTCCGTCTTCCTGATTTGGATCATGCAAAGCTTTCGGTAC
>JALYVD010000114.1 GCA_030853405.1 Acidobacteriota bacterium
TTGACACCAATCCCCAATTCGACCAGTCGGGTCAGCAGGTAAATGGTCGCCTCGGGCAAATCACGGGAGACTATCTCCCGAGACAAATGCAACTTGCATTAAAGATTATCTTCTGAGTCTTTGGAAAACGTCATCAATATGAAGCGCAGAAATTTCATTCAAGTTGCCGCGGCAGGTGCTGCGGCGTCAACCCGTCCAGGACTGGCAGCGCCGGCCAAGACCTCGCGTCCCGTTTTGTTTTACGCCGGCACGCAGCAAGGCCACTCTCCGGATGTGCTTAGGGACGTGGCGGCCTTTGGACTTAAGCACATCTGCAGCGGTGAGATCTCGCCACACCTCGATGAGAAATGGTCGGTAGATGGCCTGACGCGATTTCGCGAGCAGGTCGAATCCTTCGGCCTGAACCTGTCGATGGTCCCGCTGCCCATGCCCTCGGTAACCATCAACAAAGCCAGTCACCCGAATATCCTGCTCGGCAAAAGCCCCGAGCGGGACCGCGAGATCGAAGAAATCAGCACCATGATCCGCAATGCCGGGAAGGCCGGCATTCCCGCCGTGAAATACAACCTGACATACTTGGGGGTCGTTCGCTCCGGGTACACGGTAGGCCGGGGCGGCGCACGCTTCAGCACGTTCGTATTTGAGACGGCGAAGGTCGATCCGCAGGTGTTTGAAATGGTGAAGGCCGATGACGGCGTGATGTGGGAACGAATCGAGTACTTCCTCAAGCGTGTCGTCCCCGTGGCGGAGGAAGCCAAAGTAAAACTCGCCTGCCACCCTAACGATCCCGGAATGCCCAAAGGTGGGTTCCACGGTGTCCCTTCCGTTCTCAGTTCCGTGGAGGGCCTGAAGAAATTTGTAGATATCTCTCCCAGTCCCTATCATGGTTTGAATTTTTGCCAGGGTACCGTCTGCGAGATGCTGGACCATCCAGCCCAAGAAATCCCAGACGTGATCCGTTACTTTGGCTCGCGCAAGAAGATCTTCAACGTGCACTTCCGGAACATCGTGGGGCACCGGTTGAATTTCCGCGAGGCATTTCCCGACGAAGGCGACATCAACTTCCTCGAGTGTGCCCGCGCATACCGTGAGGTCGGATACGACGGCATGCTGATGCCGGACCACGCACCGCGAATCGAGGGAGACACATCGGGGCTCGCCTTCGCCTTCGAGATCGGTTATATCCAATCCATTATTCAAACTGTGAGAAACGAGGCCTGAGCTAGACCAAATGACGAAACAAATCCTGACGCTCTTACCGATCCTGCTGTTTGCGAGTCTTCTGCCGGTTCAGGCGCAGACCGACTGGCAGGTCAAGAGAACATTCAATGTGGGCGGGCAAGGCGGGTGGGACTATCTCACCATGGACCCGGAAACGCACCGCCTTTATGTTCCGAGAAGCACTCACACGATGGTGATCGATTCGGAATCGGGCAAGACCATTGCCGACATTCCGGGCCAGAAGATAGCGCATGGTGTTGCGGTAGTCCCTCAGGCTGGTCGTGGATTCATCAGTGACGGCGGCGGCAACGGCGCGATCGTGATTTTCGATCTGAAGACGAACGCAATTTTGGGCTCGATCGTCGCGCAGCCCGATGCCGACGGAATCATCTACGATCCGAGCAGCGGCCGGGTTGTTGTGGTATCGGGAGACGGGGGAACGCTGATGTCAATTAAGCCGGATATCGATCCCAAGACCGGAAAAATCGATGCGCCGGTCGAGCTAGGAGGAGCCCCGGAATTTCTCGCGTCCGATGGGGCTGGCAAAGTCTACGTGAATCTGATGGACAAGAACGAAGTGGCGGTAGTTGACATGAAGGCGAGGAAGGTTGTCGCCCGTTGGCCTGTGACGCCTGGTGGCGCGCCGGTTGGGATGACGATAGATACCGCTAAACGGCGCTTGCTCATCGGGTGTCGAAAGCCTCAGAAGCTAATCGTGATGAGCACTGAGAACGGCAAGGTGCTGGCGGATTTGCCGATCGGCGATCACGTAGATGCCGTCAAAATTGACAAAGGCCAGATTTTCGCCAGTTGCGGTGACGGCACGCTAGCGGTAGCTGGCGAAACCTCGCCGGGAAAATTCGAAATCGTGCAGACCGTTAAGACGCCCAAGGGTGCGAGAACGATGGGGGTGGATCCCACGACACATCGAATCTATCTACCTACCGCGGAACCAGGGACGGGGCCCGAGGCAGGGAAGCGAGGCAATTTCGTAATCGTTGTGGTCTCACGAGGTGCAGCCTAAGCGTTGGTGCGCACAAAGGCCTTAATGGTTGCGTAGGGCTCACAATCAGACGTCTTGGGCGTGATGAGGTAGGAATCGACCGCTGCCGGAACGATGAAGCTCTCGGAATAGTGAATGACAACGGGATCAAAAGCCTGCTTCGGACTCTCTACAATGACCTCGTCACCGCCTACTAGGTTGAGAACGTTCACCCCGCCGTTGGTCTGGTGCGGGACGGGTTGCGTAAACCAATGCCTACGTGTTTCAATGAACTCCCGTTTATGCAATCCCGTTCGCTCCTCGCGCCATCCGTCGCCTTCGGCTACGGGCTCAAACTGATTGATTAGCTCGCGCTTCACCCATGTGGTTGTCCGATCCCACTGAATGTTGGAGACTCCATCTTCCAGATGAATGGGCCGGGGCCGTCCGTCCATTCCAAGCCGGCCCCAATCCCAAAGCTTAAAGGTGAAGATGTATGGCGTCGCGCTGATCTCCAGCACCATGCTGTTCTTGCCTGAACAGTGAACCGTTCCAGCGGGAATCAGAAAATGATCATGTTTGCGGGCGGGCCACAAATTCACGTGCTTCTCCGCATCGAACGGCGCTCCTGATATCTGACCATCGCGCAATTCGCGGATCATTGCATTGCTGTCTACGTCCTCGCGAAGACCCAGGTACACACAAGCGTCATCACCGGCGTCGAGCATGTAGTAACTCTCATCCTGGGTGTAATGCATTCCGAAGCGTTCTTGAATATATTCCGTCAAAGGATGAACCTGCAGCGATAGATTGCCGCCCTGCATGGTGTCCAGAAGATCAAATCTAATAGGAAATTCGGCGCCAAAACGGGCATGGACCGCTTCACCGAGTAACTCCCGCGGATGGAGGAAGACTAAGTCAATGGCGGGAACCTCAACTCGAAGATCGCCGAAGCCTAGTACCAGGCTATTCTCTTCGGGAACGCAATCGAAACACCAGGCATAATTGGACGGACCCGGCGGCAGTCCGTAAGTGTCGCGCATCCATTGACCTCCCCAGGGACCCGGATCGAAAAATGGGACGACGCGGAATGGCCGCCTCACTGTGTGTGCCAGCGCCGCCCGGTATGCCTCGCCTGAGAGCATCTTGGGTTGCAGGCGGTCATTTGCATCTATCAGAAAGTCGATGCAAGGGAGCAGCCGTTTCTTCAGCCGGTCGGCGGCTCGCCAGTCGATGAAGAATGCGCGTTTGTACTTCTCCGCCGCCGACGCTCGTAGATTCTCACCGGCAAAGTTGCCGATCTCGTTTCGCCGCTGCCGCTGTTGAATCTCCCAGCGCGCCAGATTGACATAAATGAGAAGATCGGGCGTCGGACACAGGACCGAAGCACCGACACCGATGACGAAGTGGAGCCCTTGTGTCCGATCGTTTAGCGGCGTCTCGTGGAAGAAGTCTCGCAGTTCTAAGTGCGTCAAAACACCAAAGACAGGATCGTTGGTCAGGTCCCGCGCGACAAGCGCTTCGATCAGCGTGGGCGCTTTCTGGAAGCTGGCCGCGTCGGTGACAACGGCAGACGGGAAATGCTCGTTAACGGCCCTTCGGATATCCTCGTCAAATACGCCCGGATAGCACTCGATACAAACAACAGAGGACTTATTTTTAACTAGAGGTTCGATACGGCGCAGGATTGTGTCCCAGCCGGTCTCGCAATCGTGCGTGTGAGGAGAAATACGAACGTAGGGATATCTGTCATAGTTGGCTTTCATCGCGGGGTCCCGGCTACATTTGAAACAAGGGCAACGCGCCAAGCAGAGCGGCATTGCTTCCCAGAACTGCCGTCCGAACTTGAACTTTGCCCCAGGGCGTCCATGCATAGCAATCCAGGTGTTCCTGGATTGCGGAGAGAATTGGGAAAGAACTTCGCATAACTCCACCGCCGAGAATCAACAGTTCCGGATCGTAGGCATGCACCAGCGATAGTGCACAAGCGCACCAGATTTTGACGCACCTTGACCGAATCTGAATGGCCACGGGGTCGCCGCTGTCCGCCCAGCGGAAGAGGCTCGCGAAAGTAAGATTTTCTTCGGATGAAAGCGGGCTCTCTTCAATGCCGGGCCAGGTGTTACACACTGCTTTCAATGCATAGGTGGAAGCTTCCGCTTCAAAGCACCCGCGGGCGCCGCAGGAGCAGACGTGCCCGTCGAGAGCCACTGTGAAATGACCGCCCAGGCAACCACCCTGATTATGTTTACCGCGCACCAACTTACCTTCCATAATGCTTGCTGAGCCGATTCCAGTACCGAGCGTGATGATTACGACATCATCATTGCCCATCGCCGCGCCCGCATGCCGCTCGCCAAGAAGCGCCATACGGGTGTCGTTCTCCAGGATGAGGGGTAAGTTGAATCCTTCGTACGCCCACGCTCTTAAATCGACCGAGGTTGCATCCGAATATTTGTGATTGGTAGAGACCACGCGGCCCGCAGCCGTGTCAACCAAGCCACAAAATCCAAATCCGATTCCCGCGAAGCCGGCGTCATGCCGCATCTCGAGTGCCATCAAGGCTTCAGCCAAGCCTGGCAGCAGATTTGTCAAGTGTCCCCGGCTGTCGGTCTGAATGGATATCGTCTCCAGCAACTGACCGTCTTCCACCGCTCCGCAGGATACATGGCTGCCTCCCACATCTACCGCAAGCACCTTCATATAGCGGCTCCTGTTTTCGCTACTTTGCTTATTGACACAGAGGCCCAATCACTTTTAGACTTTATCTTGACCATGAACAAAGTGTCAAGAGTGAGATGGGCAGGTCGTGCGCTGAAGGTGGCGTCGCTTCTTTTTGCGTTAGTCAATCTGCATGCTGAAACGAAAACGATCTGGCAGATTGGGAAGTTTGACCAGTCGCCCGTCGAATTTGTCGGGTCTCCAAGTGGCCCAATTCGCTACCACGTGGGCGAAAGCGACTGGAAGAAAGATTGGCCGAAGAGCCAGCCCGTCGGCCAGCCGTACCAGGTTCTTTTCAATCTTGAAGCGCCGCGGGGTGTCTATTCGTTGAAGATCAACTTGCTAGTGGAACGCCCGCGCATTCCCAATATGCGAGTGGAAATAAACGGACACGCCGGTACTTTCTATCTCCATCCCAAATTGAGTTATTCCCGAAGTGATTTTACATACGCCTTCGATCCCCATGAGTCGCAAAGCCAGTTACTCATCGACCTGCCGGCCGCCTATTTGAAGAGCGGGCAAAATATCATTGCCATCACCGCAGTGGATGACCCGGTGTCCAGCGCGGAAGAGCGGAAGGAATCGGGCATTACCTACGACGCGCTGGCGCTTGTACAAGATTCAGACCGGAAGTTTAAGGAGTCTGAAATAACGGCTGAGGCGTTCCCCACCATCTTCTATCGCCAAAACGCTAGCGGGTTGGTGGAGATTGTAGACGCGTTCATACGTCTGAATGAACCGGCGAAAGCCGGGCTCGCTCAGCTAGAGATGGACGGACAAAAGTATGGAGTGAAGTTAGATGGAAACCAAGACTTCGGAGAGCAGAGACTTTCTTTCGAAGTACCAGCGTGGACCGGAGCGGTTCCAGCGAAGCTAAACGTGAAAGCGGAAGCCCGCAAAACATTTGCGTTCTCTCTAACAGCGGAAAGAAAATGGACGGTCTTTGTTGTCCCTCACACTCATCTGGACATTGGCTATTCGGACTTTCAGGGAAAGGTGGCGGAGATACAATCGCGAGTCCTGAGCCAAGCGGGCGCACTAATCGAACAGTACCCGGATTTCCGGTTCTCCATGGACGGCTCGTGGGTACTTGAACAGTTCTTGAATAGCCGCGCGAAGCCAAAGCAGGATGAGTTGATCGGCTTGATTCGGGATGGAAAGATGGCAATGCCGGCGCAATACGTTAACCTGCTCACCGGCTATGCATCATTGGAGACTTTATACCGCTCTCTGTACGAATCCAAGCGGCTGTCCAAACGCTATGGCCTGCCGTATGAATATGCAAACATCACGGATGTTCCCACCTACTCGGGAAGCTATCCATCGATTTTGGCGTCTAGCGGAGTCAAGTATTGGGTAGCCGCGGCGAACAACGATCGCGCACCCATATTCAATTACGAGCACTGGAACGAGAAGTCTCCCTTCTGGTGGGAAGGCCCTGATGGAAAGAAGGTTTTGTTCTGGTATTCGCGCCATTATGAACAAGCGCAGGTTTTGTTTGGGCTGCCGCCGCAACTTCCAGCCGTGAGACAATCACTGCCCATCTATTTACAAGCCTATTCGAAACCAACATACAAACCGGATGTCGCGCTTATCTATGGAACGCAGGTTGAAAACACGGACCTGTTTCCTTCCACCGCAACGTTTGCCACCGAATGGAACAAAACGTATGCTTATCCCAAGTTGCAATACGCCACTTTCCCGGATTTTTTCCACTTCCTCGATGAGCATTACTCCAAAGATCTTCCAACATACAAGGGAGATGGCGGCGGCTATTGGGAAGACGGTATCGCAAGCGACGCCTATTATGCCGCCGAAGACCGCCGGAACCAGAATCGGGCGCTATCGGCGGAGATCCTGTCGAGCCTAACGCATACGCTCAATTCAAACCTCCACCCGCCCGACGGTTTGTTCAGAGACATTTGGCGGAATATAGTGCTTTTTTCCGAACATACATGGTTGTCCTATAACTCGGTCTCGCAACCCGATCACGAAGAATCTATTAGGCAGGCAAGAGTGAAAGACGATCGCGCGGATCGAGCCTCCATCGAGATCGAAGATGTGATGAATCGATCTTTAAGCCAACTGGCAGAGCGGATTCACATCCCGGCAAACACGCT
>JALYVD010000123.1 GCA_030853405.1 Acidobacteriota bacterium
GGCGTGTGTTGGCTCAAGCAAACCATTGCGACGAGCAGGTACTGGTTGTGGAGTGCGATCCGAAGAAGATGGATGAAGTGCGGCGCAACTGGCCCTTTTTGCGCGACCGCCGCATCGATGCGTATGCCCCGATTACGAATCGATGGCTGGGCTAACGCATGGTGATCATTGATGGTTGATCAGACTCCAGCCGCTCTCGGGTTCCACATGCCCGCGGAATGGGAGGAGCACGAAGCGACGTGGCTCGCGTGGCCGCATGAGAAGACAGACTGGCCGGGAAAGTTCGCCGCGATTCCTTGGGTGTATGGGGAAATTGTCCGTCATCTTTCGCGCGTAGAGAAGGTTCGCATTCTCGTCGAAGACAAGGAAGCCGAGCAGAGGACGCGCAAGATTCTTAAGATGTGCCACGCGGATCTGGAGGCGATCGAGTTCTTCTACGTCGCTACGGACCGCAGTTGGACGCGTGATTTCTGCCCGATCTTTGTGAAAGACGATGCCGGACAATGTGGGATGTTGAACTGGCGTTTCAACGGCTGGGCGAAGTACGAAAATTCGACGCACGACGATGCGGTAACCGAGCGATTGCAGCGCCGGCTTGAATTACTGATGTGGAGTCCCGAACGTGCCGGCAAGCGCGTGGTGCTTGAAGGCGGCAGCATCGACGTGAATGGAGCAGGCACAATTTTGACTACCGAAGAGTGCCTGTTGAGCGACGTGCAGGCGAGGAATCCCGGGTTAGCCCGCGCCGATGTAGAGCAGACTTTTCGCGACTACCTGGGCGCACATCATACGCTGTGGCTACGCAATGGAATCGCGGGCGACGATACGCATGGGCATGTGGACGATCTCGCCCGGTTTACCGATCCGCATACGGTCGTGATCGCCGCTGAGGAAGATCCTTCTGAAGTGAATTACGAGCCCCTGCGGGAGAACCTTGCGCTCCTGCGCGAGATGAAAGATCAGGACGGGCGGGGGCTGCGGGTTGAGACCTTGCCGATGCCGGAACCGGTCTTCTTCGAAGGTCAGCGTTTGCCCGCCAGCTACGCAAATTTCTATATTGCAAACGGGTTGGTGCTGATGCCGACGTTCAATGATGCAAACGACCGCATCGCTCTGAACAAGCTTGTAGAGTTGCTCCCCGGGCGCAAGGTCATCGGCATTGCGGCGACCGATCTGGTGCTGGGACTGGGCACGCTGCATTGCATGACCCAGCAACAACCGGCTTGACGTGCCGCTGAACGTCCTTGCCTGCATTTCTTTACTGATCTGGCTGTATCTTGTCTTTGCGCGCGGCTGGTTCTGGCGCGTCTCGAAACACCTGGCGCCCTCGGGACTGCCGCGAACAAAAGGCAAGCACGTCATAGTGGTCATTCCGGCCAGAGACGAGGCGGCCGTAATTGGGACAACCGTCGCGTCACTCGTTCAGCAGGGCGTGCGGGTTTTAGTCGTAGATGACAACAGTACAGACGGGACCGGGGCAGTGGCGCGCAGTGCCGGTGCTGAGGTGATAACGGGCAAAGCACTTGAACCGGGTTGGAGCGGTAAGCTCTGGGCGCTCTCGCAAGGCGTTCTCGAAGCCGGGAAGCACAATCCGGACTACCTGCTGTTTACCGATGCCGATATTACGCACGATCCGCACAGTATTGAAGAGCTCGTCAACATTGCGGAAGCCGGAAAGTACGACCTAGTGTCATTCATGGTGAAGCTCGCCTGTAATACGGCGGCGGAAAAAGCGCTGATTCCCGCGTTTGTGTTTTTCTTTTTCATGTTGTACCCGCCGCGCAAAACGGCAGGCGCGGCGGGGGGCTGCATCCTGATTCGAACGGATATACTCCGGCGTATTGGCTCCTTGAGTGCAATCCGCCGCGAAGTGATCGACGATTGCGCACTGGCGCGGGCCGTGGCAAAAAACGGTGGACGCGTTTGGCTCGGACTCACGGACCGCACCCAGAGCACCCGGCCTTACAACACGTTTGCCGAAGTAGTCAGGATGATTTCGCGAACGGCATTCAACCAGTTGCATCACTCGGGCTTCCTGTTACTCGGAACGATAGCCGGACTTATCTTGACTTACCTGCTACCACCTGCCCTGCTGATTACCGGACGAGCGATCCCGATGATTTTAGGCGGGATCACATGGCTTCTGATGACGATCGCGTACCTTCCCATGGTGCGCTTCTACAAGCGTTCGCCGCTATGGAGTCTCTCGCTTCCACTGACCGCGTTGTTCTATATGGGCGCGACGCTTCACTCAGCGGTTCAATACTGGACCGGACGCGGCGGGCTTTGGAAGGGGCGGATTCAGGATGTACGCGGCTAAGATTTCTTTTCTACTTGGCGCAGTTCAGCCAGGATCTCTTCGCTATGGTGGCTGGCACTCACCCCGGTCCAGACCTTCACGATTTTCCCCTCGGGATCAATCAGAAATGTATTGCGGGCGGCGATTTTGAATCCCATGTAGTTGCGCAGCGAGCCGTACCGTTCAACAACCTTCTTACCGGTATCGGCCAGCAGCTTGAAGTGGAGTCCCTGCTTGGCGCAGAAGTTCTTGTGACTGTCCGATGAATCGACGCTGACACCAACGATCACGGCATTCGACTGTTCGTATTTCGAAAGATCGCGTTGAAAATTGTGCGCTTCTATCGCGCAGGCGGGTGTGTTGTCCTTCGGGTAAAAGTAGAGCACGACCCACTTGCCGCGAAAGCCGTTCAAAGCAACCGCAGAGCCGTCCTGCGAAGGCAGCGTGAAATCGGGAGCCGTTTGCCCCACTTGCGGAACTTCGCTTGAACCGCGAGCGAACAACGAACCGAATAACAGTACGGCCGCGCCTGCACCCCAAAGCATCCGTTTATCGGCTATCAGCCTTTGCAGATCCACAGGCCCCTCCCGCCACACTTTCCCGCTACACTTCTAACGTTAGATGAACAAACTTTTTATTGCAATTTTGGCGGCGGGAATTCTGCAGGCGCAGGCTCCGGTTCCGGAAGCTAAGGATCCGCTAGGACGAGGCACGCCGCAGAGTGCGGTCTTTCAATTCCTGGAGGCTTGCCACGCACGGGACTATGAAAAGGCGATCCATTACATGGACCTGCGCCGGATGCCTCTCGCGAGCCGTTCGAAGGAGGGTCCGGAACTGGCGCGCCAATTGGAAGATCTGCTCGACGACACGCCGTTTTCCGTCGCAACCCTCAGCCGCAATCCAGAGGGAGACGAGTTTGACGGCCTTTCAACCGATTTTGAACGGCTCGACACCGTCCACGTAGATGGACAGACTTTGGATCTGCAACTTCAACGGGTGCAACTAAAACCTGGGCTTCACGTGTGGCTTATCTCGGCGGCCAGCGTCGCCATGATCCCAGCGGCGCATCAACTTGTAGGCGAAACGCCGTTTGAGAAAAAACTACCGCAGTGGCTGGTCACTTTCGAACTATTTGATACACCGGTGTGGCGCTGGATTGCCCTTACTGTGATGGCGGTGGCGCTCTGGTTCGTGGCGGGATTGGTGGCGTGGATCATCGTGGCGGGCCTGCGCCCAGTTATCAAAGCGCCAGAATTACGCCAGCCTCTGCGCATCGGCCTGGCAGTAGCAGGTTTTCGGCCCGCTCTCGAATTGGCGCCACCGGCCGTGCTGTCCGCGCTGTTCATCGAGCGCGCGCAAGGGCTGATTTTTGCGCTCGCTTTGGCCTGGGTGGGTGCGATTGTGGTGGATCACGTCGGAGCGCGCTGGCACTCGCGTCTGGATCCCAGAGTTTCGGTGATGAGTTATTCGGTGCTCCCGCTGGGGCGGCAAGTGCTGAAACTTTCTTTGTTTCTGATCGCGATACTGGGCGTGCTCAGCGCCTGGGGCTACAACACTTCGACCATCGTGGCAGGACTTGGAGTTGGCGGATTAGCCGTTGCTTTGGCGGCGCAGAAGACCATTGAAAATCTGTTTGGCGGGATTTCGGTGATCGGCGACCGTCCGGTGTTGGTGGGCGACGCCTGCCGCTTCGGCGACCGCACAGGTACCGTGATGCATATCGGCCTGCGGTCCACTCGCATCCGTACTCCCGAACGCACGATCATCAGCGTTCCCAATGGCCAGTTCTCGTCGATGGCTCTTGAAAACATCTCTGGGCGGGACAAGATATGGTTTCACCCCACGCTTAATTTGCGCCGGGACACGACCTCGGATCAATTACAAAACGTACTCTCGTCGGTTCGCGAAATTCTCTCGGGCCATCCGCAAGTAGAGATTGGCAAGATGCCGGTTCGCTTTATCGGCGTCAGCAGTTACTCGCTGGATATTGAAATTGCCGCTTACATCACGACTCGCGATAATGACGAATTTCTTGCGCTTCAGCAGCAGCTATTGATTGACATTCTGCGAGAGGTGGAGCGTGCCGGGACCGCTCTCGCTGTGCCACTGCAGGAGAATGTCGATCTTCGAAAGCATCCGTCGAGTTGACATCATTTCCGGCCGTTGTTCTGAAGTTGATTCATGAACATGAATGCGTAGGGCTGACAACTGGACGACCGCAACTCATCGACCTTCGTTTTCATCTTGCGTTGCCAATTCGGATACTCGGCTGTACTGCCGGGAAGATTCTGTTGCTCGGTCTCTTTCGTCAGGTCTTCCTGGTTCAGAAGCAGCAGCATGGACGGCACTCGCGCCAGGAAGCCGACAATTGCATTGTGAAGTTCGCCATCCACTTCAGGAACCTGTTCTGCATCGCGAGGGTAGGAGGGCGGTAATAGGTTTTCCGAGTGAAGAATGTCGAGCATCTGCTGCTTCTCCTTCTTACGATCGGCCTGTTGGCCTTGGTAACTGCGCTCATCGGCAAGGCCGGCCGCTTTGCGGGCTTCTACGTCCCGAGCGGTCCAGAATCCACACATGGTCGCCAAATCGTGAGTGCTTGAAGCAACCAGCGCCTGTTTCGGGTAATCCCACGTGTGTTTGAACGAGCCATCGCGATTTTTCTCAAAGTAGAAGAGCCGATAACTCAGAATTCGGAAGCTGGCAAGCATGTCGCGGATCTCGTCCGTCACGGTGCCCAGATCTTCCCCAATGACAAGGTTTTGGCTGCGCACACTCTCAAGCGCGAGAATGTGCATCAGATCAGCCGCATAGTCGCGAACGTATGTGCCCTGGGCGGCGGTCGCGTTGTTCGGAATCCAGAAGAGCCGGAATAAACGCATGACGTGATCGATGCGCAGCGCTCCGCCGTTTGAGACGATTTTGCGGATGCTTTCACGGTAGAGCCGGTACCCGTTATTACGATGGGCCTCGGAGTTGGGCGGCGGGAAAGCCCAGTCCTGGCCATTGGGCGAGAAGTCGTCCGGAGGAGCTCCGACGCGACAGCCACTGACGTAGAAATCCCGGTAGGCCCACAGATCCGAGCCGCAACTGTCGGTCGCCAACGCTAAGTCGTGATAAAGGCCGATCGGCATTCCACGCTGTTTGGCGTAAGCCTGAGCCGCTGAAAGTTGCTCGTCGATTACGAACTGAATGTATTTATAAAACCCGATCGTCCGCGCGTGCTCTTCAGCGAAGCGGCGAGCCGCCTCCGAGTCGGGGGATTGATACTCGGCAGGCCAGTGCTGCCAAGTCCAGCGGTTACGGTCCTGCTTGTGCAGGACTTCGTCAAGAGTGCTATACAGAGCGAATTTGTGAAGCAGGTCGCCTTCGCGCTCGCAGTACGCCTGAAAAGCCCGGGCTCGCGCAGGATCTTGCTCGCGTGATTTGCGGAAGGCGCGGAAAAGGACTTTCAGGAACTTGCGCTTGAGCTGAGCGACATCGTGATAGGCGACGAATTCCGCTTCACGAAGCGCACGCAACTTGTCCTGCACTCGCGAGGAAGACAAAAGGCGTCCGGCGCATTCGGAGCGGCTGAACTCGGGCACATTTTCGATATCGATGTAGATCAGGTTTTTGTAATAAAGCGAGAGCGGCAGGTAAGGGCTGGTATTGTACGGAACTCGGTTATGAAGCGCGTGCAAAGGATTCAGCCCGATGAAAGTAAATCCAACTTCGCCGTGAGCCCAGTCGATCAGGGCGCGCAAATCGGTGAAGTCGCCGCAACCCCAGTTTCTATCGGAGCGCAATCCATACAGCGTGATGTTGAAACCCGCAGTGCGGCCTTCGAGCGCAAGATTTTCCGGCAAGTAGGCGCGATCCGGACAGACGATCAGATGGCCTTCTCCGGCCACTTGCTGATTTCGAGAGATGCGCAGCATGTGGTATCCAAGGGGCAATTCCTCGGGAAGATGCATTTCGTAGGCCGTCCAGCGTCTACCGTGGATCGACACGTGCCGGACCGGCTTTAACTGGCCGATTTCGAGCGTCCCTGCAAGCTTTCCTCCGTCTTCAAGGGCAATCTCAAAACAGAGCGACCCGCCTTCCCCTTCCGGGAAAGTCACCGTGATGGCCTTGCCGGATTCACTGACGACACTGGTCACGGGAACAGCGCGTGTGAACTGCTGATCGAAGCGCTTTGCTCTTTCGCGATCTACTGCTTCGGCGCTTGAGACATCCCACCCAAGAGCGGTGAGAATACCCTTCGCTACGTCTGTGGAGGTCTCGTGGCGCTTGTGAAAGATATCCCAATACTCGTGGTCGATACGGTTCTCAGCAGCCGCTCGCGCAATGGCGTCTTCGTAACTGTAAGAAGGCTGAAAATCGATTTGCTCGTTGATCGCAACTGACATCCTCCTTTAGATTGCACTACGCGCGCGACGATTTCCCGCTGCGTGGGATAATTCAGCTGTGGGCGATTCAGAACGATTCGAGATTAGCCAGCCACCTGAGCTATTTGCGCGCATGGACGACGATCCCAGCGTGGGCCTGGAGGAGACGATCTTCACGACCACTTTGGACAGCGCGCTGAACTGGGCGCGTAAAAATTCCTTGTGGCCGATGACGTTTGGGCTGGCGTGCTGCGCCATCGAAATGATGTCGATGATGGCGTCGCGCTACGACGCCGCGCGTTTCGGAGCCGAAGTGTTCCGCGGATCGCCTCGGCAATCGGACCTGATGATTATCGCGGGACGCGTCTCGAACAAGATGGCACCCGTAATCCGGCAACTCTATCGCCAAATGCCGGAACCGAAATGGGTCATTTCCATGGGTGCATGCGCCACGTCTACGGGTGTGTTCAGCAACTACGCATTGGTCCCCGTCAATCAGGTTATTCCCGTCGATGTCTACGTGCCAGGCTGCCCGCCTCGTCCGGAGCAGTTGATCTACGCGATTATGCTGCTTCAGGAAAAAATTCAGGCCGATCACGGCAGCGTTAAGCGAACTTTGAATATCGCTTAGGGACTTTATTCCGCACCCCGTTCTGGGGCCAGCGCCAGAATTTGACTGACACTCGATAGCTTCAACGGCTGATCGGAAACAAGCGCTTCGCCATGACGTGTGCCAATGAGCGAACCGAAGAAACGGTCGCGCGACTCGAGGCCGAAGAGATAATCACCGAGCCCGAGTGGCACAACTCCAAACTCCTCGGCGGTTTTCGAGAACTGAGACTCGTGCAGCCGCAGCAGTTGCAGCTTCTTCTCGTACACGTCCGAAATATCAACGATCAGGGACGGTTTGTCGAAGTTGTGCAACAGGTAAAAGAGAAACGATACGGGCTTGTGCGGCGGGTTGGGATCCCCGGATTTACGCAGGGCGCAATACAGCGATGAATTGCGA
>JALYVD010000219.1 GCA_030853405.1 Acidobacteriota bacterium
CTACCGGCGGATCGAATCTGCAGTTGTTCTTGACCGAAATCTTCCAGGGCAATCTTCCCAGTCCGCCACCCTCGCCCTTTGTCCTCAATGACACAACGTCTGGAGCCACTGCGGCGATCGATTTCACAGGATACGTTCTAAACACCACCGATAGCAGCAAGACCGCGTATGACGGCGTCTTCAGCGCAACTTTCAGCGGGATGAGTGTTGCGCAGTTGGAGAGTTCAGTTCCGGTTGACACACCGTTTTCAGGAACTCTGAGCCTGACACCGACGCCGGAACCGGCCTCTTTACTGCTAATGGGAGTTGGCCTTCTTGGGGCGGGTGTTATCGCGCGCAAGAAGAAAGTAGTCGCCTAGTTTACACATTTCCGAGGGAAGGAGGATGGTGAGGTGCTGTACCCCTGAAGGGGGTTCTTCAGGGGTACAGATTTCCGGGCCGCTATAAGGCCTTCGGGCTTGAACCACGTCAGATCCCTTCTAGGGGAATGGCCCAATGGAGTTATCTGATGAGAAGAGCCGGGTCGCCAGGGAACATTCTCCACAGTCGCCGTATGAATGACCGCCGCTCGCAACTCCGTCTCCTTGATGCTGAACTTGTCATGATCACTTGGCAAGGGCACGGCGGAACATGCAAGCAACTTGGAAATGTGGAAGATATCTCGGCCGACGGGATGGAAGTGATTGTCGATCATGCTTTCCCATCGGGTACCTCGGTTACGATCTCCTATGGTGAAGGCGAATTGACCGGGGTTGTTACGCATCACGCCGCCATTGAGGACCGTCACTTCGTTGGAATTGAGTTCATCGGGAACAGCAGAAATTCCACGTTACATTTCCAACCAGAGCTATTGGTCCGCTAGCGAGTAACACTCTCGCCTGGCGTTATGACAGGCAAACACCGCAGATTCCCTACAGGCGGGCGATGGCCTGCCGGACAGCGATTTCGAGGGTGTACTCCCCGTGAACTTCGTCAGCACACCGGTGCACCTCGCCCAAGAAGACCAAATCCCTCGCGTGAACAAATACGGGTGTGCGCGCACAAATCATCTCAGGTACGCCTAAGACCAGCTGCTTTTTCGCGAACTGCCGAAAGGTTCCTGTGACGCGGCGCCCAAGCGCAGTGCCTTGACCAGCTACGTCAATAATTGCGCTATCAGCTCGGTTATTCACAAACCGTACGTGGCATTTAAGGTGCGAAAGTCTCTTGAGCGTAACTCTTTGTATTCTGCCGCATGCGAGAACGGCGGGCGCGTGCCAAGTTGATATGCGGACCGCCTCCAGCCGGGCGGCGTCACTGGAATGCAGTCCTTGGAGTGGAGCGAGCCGCACCATTAGCGGCCTAATGGTTTCTCCTCCATTTCGCTCCACTACTTGCTTATCGGCTGTTCAGGAGAAGGGAATAGGCCGGTGATTAGCGGAATATTTTAAATCCGAAAAGATGAGGGCGGCGAGTACAAAACCTAGAGCCGCCCAGCTTGATCACAAGGCTGGGAGCAATAATCGTTAATTGGAGCCACGCCAGTCGCGCCACCAGTTCCCTAACCGCCGCGCAAAAGGTGGAGCATCTCCCAAACACGATTTTGAGGACAAAGTGAATTCCCGAGCGATCTGGTATCCAGCCGTGCAAAATAATTCTCGCACGTAAGAAAGTGCACTGGCTGGCTCGGCAACGGGCCGAACGGCGAAAGCGGGCGGCTTTCGTGGGACTACCCACGGTACATGACTGTCACGATACGTCAGCCCACAATATGTAAGATAGTTAACGTTCGCCATGCATCGATTCTAGATCCACGCGGGGTTCAATGCCAGAGATTCTTTGAACCGTTCTGGATAGATGAGAACTTCTGCGCAGCGCCGCCTCTTTGAATTTAAGAGTCCCGAGGGCAGGGCGAGAAGCAAGCAAAACGCCTGTCCTGCCCCTCTGGTTTTCTGAGACACAACACTGGTTTATGAGCGCCTGCGATACCGCCCTTTTGAGATTGTATGACCAAAGCATCACGTTCCGGCTGTATGCCGATCACGCGAACGGTATGAGTGTGCCGGAACTTTCCATGCTCTGTTCGCGCTCTGAAAGATGGGTGCAGGAACGGATCGAAGCAACTCGGCTATGCCTCGAAAAGCAGGTCAGAATCGATCTACCGCCCGAACCGCGCGAGTGTCCGGATTCCTTGTGGCAGACACAAGTCTGGGACTAGCGGGGACACTCAATCAAAACAGTACTATTGTACTAGTGTATTTGATGGGGTGTTCTGTCACGATAGAGAGTGCTCCAAACGACTACTTGCAGCCGCTGTGCTACAACGTGGGACGCTGCTACGCATTCTGCCCTCATGAAAAGCTTGAGGAAAACTGGTACGACCGCTTGCGGAGCCTGACAGACGGCCTCAGGCTGCTGAAAGAAAACGGAATTGATCCGTTGTCAGAGTCGACGCCGCCCTCGAGCACGTAAGCGATAAACAATCAACCTGGAGCCAACTTGCCGCTAAGTTTAGACGAGTGGACAAATGTGTTCAGTGTATGTTCGTGGATGATGCAGCCATATCATTGCCCTTTACAGTGACCGGCACCGGGCCGATGATCGAGATCTTCGATAACAGAATCGAATTCACCAGTCCCGGGTCGCTTCTTTCAGGGAAGATCCCTGATCGGCTAATTGGTACAACTCCCCAGTCTCGCAACGAACTGTTAGCCAGCGCGTTTCGGCGCTATCATTTGTGCGAGGAACGCGGGACCGGCTTTCAGAAGGTAGTTACCGCAGAAGAACTTTATGGCCTACCGCCTGTCTCATTCGTTCCCGCAGAAAACGCGTTTAAGGTTGTTCTTTATAAGCCCCGCAGGTTCGGAGAGATGTCACAATCTGAGCGAATCGAGGCTGCTTACCAGCACTCAATTCTGAAATATTTGTCCAGCGGTTCTCTAACGAATACCAGGCTGCGTGAACGTCTTAAAATGAGCGAGCGGAAACGAAATGAAGTGACGAACTTAATCGCGGAGGCCATTTCGGCTGGCCGTATCAAACGAAAAGACCCCGATTCGGCGAACAAGTTTGCTGAGTACATTCCATATTGGGCGTGAAATCATTTCGTCCACAAGCGGTCTGGCGTCGTCTCGCTCTCCAGAAGTGCGTCGGGAGAAAGTCCCAGAATGACCAAGAGGCACTCAACAATCGTGGCCTGTTGCCGAGGGCAGTTCGCCGGTTCGCTCCATCCATCGGCCATCAGGCCAAAGGTTGCACACAGCGCGGCGATATCCGTGCTGCTCCCGTGCTCGCAGAAAGCCTCAAAATGCGCTCGGAGATGGGCCAATTGGGCGCGGCGGAACAATTCGGCGCCAGACCCCGTCTCCTCAATGCGGTTGCGCTCGTTCTCTCGCCGGGTATCTGGATCGGTCCGCAATAACTGCTGGTTTCCTGATTCCAGCGGCTCATGCGTGATGCTCGCCCTGTTAAGCACGACTGTCCCTCGCCTCGGAAGCTGATTTTTTGGGTTCCAGAATGCACGAGCGTCCCGGAGGCCGATAATTACGAATCCAGGTATTTGTTCGAGATCCGCCGGATGGTTTGCGCACAATGCCCTCTATAGATACAGAGGGGAGAAAAAAGGCAAAATCCAAACACGATGCCAAATTTATTTTGTTGGCGGCGTTTGCGCTTCATACTGTAAGCCGCGCAGCGGGCATGTTGTGACTGGGGTCGCAGAATTTCTTTGCGGGTTGCCGGTCAACGGAGAAGCGGTTCCTCGGGACCAGCCAACTCGCCGCCCGGGCGAGGAGAATAAGTGGTCCTTGATTCCACTTTCCTGGTATAACCCCAAGGCAGGCAACCTCCGATGGGAGCATTCCAATGGCTGCCCTAGTATTCTTTCCGCCCGAAAGTATGATCCTTTCATTCATCACCCTTGTGGTCCAGGTCGTGTTCGTCGGAATCGCCCTCCTGCCGGAGTGGAATGAAGACCCGCGCTTCGAAGGCGACAAACTGGGGTATCGCAGTTAACAGAACCGGCAGCTTTGCGGCGACTGTCCGATAAGGAAAGCGTGAGAACAATACCTCTCGAGCATCCTGATCCCGTCAGAGTGGAGGTCATCGCATTTGATGGCACGAGGCGGGTGGTGACTGGCGCATTCACCAGCTTTACCACCAGATATCTCACTCTTACGGCCGGGGAGCTGATTCGGGCATCTCTGGCTGTTAGTGTTGAGTACAACGACATCCTTTTCGTCGGAGAGGTGATCGCCTGTTGCGAGGAATCTTCGAACTGCTTCGAAATCCAAATCGACGTAGAACACACTCTCACCGGTCTTCAGAGTTTGTTGAAACTGAATGCCGAGTTGCTCGGCGCCCAGCAACTCAGCACTGGCAATAAGATCGAATACGTTCACGTTCGGAAATAGCCGGTTAAGTCCGCGCCTAGAATGACGCCTGGAAATTACAGGAAACTGACAAGCGGCCAGGACGTCGCCGCGAATGTGATGACTTTGGTCGATCCTGGATACGATGTGCCATTCCTGCATTCGCCGGATGAGGGTGAGATCTATTGCATCTGCTCACGTTGCTTGGAGCCCATTGGCAAGGAACAGATCGCATTGCGAATACTCCTGGAGGCCAAGCCGATCGGATTAGAAGAGTACCGCTATTGCGGGACGTGCCAACGAGTGGGAGGGATAGACCCCGTCCTAAGACAAAATAACCTTGTGGAGCAGTGGCGCACGCTGCTAGATAAGAAGACTCCCTACCGACCCTCTTTGGCGGAAGTGAAGGCGTTCGTACGACGCACGAGGGCAAACAGGACTAAGATCAGCCGCGGCTATATGCATCTCGGCTGCTCGAGCATGAGCCGGACTCGGACCTGATCAGGTCAAGGTGGCGACGTTCTTAAGCTCAGGGGCTAATGCCCACTAAGAAGGATTGTCGTAAGTTGGACAACTTAGCTTGTTCAAAGGCAATAGGCTAATGCGGCATGCCGTGTGGAATTAGACCAGATGTCGGCGCAGCATCCCGTGTCACGGATCGGGTTAACGCCGCGCTACGTCAGGACCTTCCGCATTCCCCTCGATTACGATCTGTGCGCTACGGAGATTGTCAAAAGATAGTTCCGCATCATATTGTGTTGCGTCTTTTAGTCTAGTAATGCGATATCTGTCCGGCGCTAGAAACGCGATTTCGCCGACCAACACTTCATCAACGTAGCAGTGATAAATATTAGGCTTCTCGTTCTTCCATACGAATTTCACGGCACAAACGTATCACACCAGAAGCGGTAGGGTTTTAAACCGCCGCTCCAAAGTCTATGCGATGCGCGCGGTCGACCCTTCTCTTTGCCTCCGGTTCTTCTGCGACTTGGAGTGACTGCTCACGATAGCCGCTGATCTGCTCGGGCGCCAGAGCCTTGGTCTGTTCGTTCTGTCTGCTCAACACGCGAAGCAAGTGCGTGGCATCGTCAGCGAAAACCTGCAGGTCATATTCTGGTCGGCTGGCCGCGACGTAACCAAAAACTTCATTGAGCAAGCCGCGCAGGCGCGGGTCAGTCGCATCGACATTGATTAGAACCCGTTCCACCGTCTTACTTTGTGCCGAGTGGCTGGTCATGGCGTAAGCGTGGTCGATATGCGGTTGTTGCGCCAGGTTGAACCTAAGAACCCGGCTGTTTCTATCGAGTACGACTTCCGCATTCCCCGCTTGGTCGAGCGCACGGATTGTACCGGTATCCCGCGTGTGCGTTCCGAGCTTCTCATCCTTCGCCGTGAACTGGATCCGCTCGCCAGCAGAGAATTCCTGCAAACGTGACTCAAAAGTGTTGACACCCGCCGCGCGGCCCGGGTCATATGTCACAATTCTGCCGTTGCGGGTCTGGACCGTTAGCCGGTTAGTGTCGGTGTTGCGGTCGAGTATCGTGGCGTAATCTCGCGCCTTGATTGCGATTTCCTTGTTGCCCTTCCGATATTGAAGGGTGTCGCCCACTCGGTACGCGCTCGCCCGCCGCGCATCGGCCAATGTGAGGTCCCGTCCGACAAGGATTGGGAGTTCATATGCTTCTTTCCCGAGGCTTCCCTGACTTCGCATTTCAGCGCGGATTGCAGCGTTCAGCTTGATCCGGCTGTCGTTATCGGGCGAAACTACCAGCGTCCCTTTCGGACTTTCGGCATAGGCTCTCGCGATTTCCGCAAAGCGCTCACGGCTATTACTTTGCTCATGGATGCGGCCCTGATCTGCGAGAAGTTCGAGTGCTTTGTCGGTTTGTCCGTGGCGGAAGCTGAGAACAACCTCTTTGAGTTCCAGGTCCTTCTGCCTATAGATACGATTAAACTGCGCCGTTTTCATTCCGGCTTCCTGCAGAAGTTGGAACACGCGGCCAGCCTCTACGCTGGTATGCTGTCCTACTTTTTTCGGGTCTGCTGCGTCATCTCCGACGAGCAAAACGTGGTCAGTCGGCGTGAGCGTTTTCAGAAACGAGTTGATGTCTTTCGTAGACGCTAAGCTGGTCTCATCGAGAATATAGAGCGTCTTCCCGTTGCGCGGTTCCGCTGTGCGCGCGATGGTCAAGTGCATCTGAAGTGTCTCGGACGCTATACCTTTGTCCCGGAGTTCGGCGGTTGCCGTGCCAGTCGGCGCCAAGCCGCGGACTCGATATCCTTGGGCTTCGGCCAAGTCTTTAATAATGCCGGAAGCTGTCGATCTCGCGCTTCCCGCCGCGCCGTTCAACGCTACAACCTGATCGCGGGTCGCCAGAATGTCTCGAAGGATCTGCTGTCGAGGTCGATTGTCCGCCAGTTCCGGATATTGGCTGAGGTCTGCATTTTGGAGGATGGGTTTAACGCTATTCATTCGGCTCAGCACGCGCTCAACGGTGTCACGTTCCATCTGCAAAGCTTCGCGCGTTGCATAGCGTGCGCCAGGCGCATGATCCCGGTAATGATGAATGGCTACGAGAGTGCCGCTATCAATTCTCTTCTGTATCTCGGCTTCAATGGCTTCGCGTGGCACCGTACCGAGGCTGTAGCGCAGTGCTTCGCGCCCGAGCTGGTAATGCTCGAAGGTAGCCAGCCGTTCAGAGAGCGATCGCGCGGCGTGCGATACGGCAGCCTCGGGAGTGGCGAGCCGTTCCAGTTGTACTGGACCGCGCTCAAGGGCTTCCGGCACTACCTTCAAGTCGTCGGCAAAGGGCTTTCCGTGCTCTGTCTGCATGGCAATGAACTGCTCAGGGGTCAAGTCGAGTTTCTGTTCCCGGTTGCGTTCGGCAACCAACTTTGCGGACTTCCCGCCGGACATACCCAGCCGTTCCAACTCCTGCTCAATCAGAAGTCGCCGTGGGCTTTCATATTCCCGGTACGCTTCGGAAATTCCTCGAATCTCTGGCGCGTATGTCTTTTCGGAGAAGTCCACCCGATATCCGCCTTCGCGTCCTTGGCGGGTGAGCGAATCATAAAACGCCTGCATGGCATACGACTTCGCCTTGTAGATTTCATTCGGATCGAGCGCGCGAAACCTATCGTTTACCTGCTGCATGTTCACGAGCACGTTATGAAAATGAATCTGCGGCGCGCCGTAGCCTTCGACTGGCCGGCTGGTCTCATGCCGGAAGGTGGCCACGATCCAAGCTCCGGTTGTGATGTTCGGATTGGGCCCGCCGCCGTGAGCTTGTGAGTAGGTCTCGAGAGCCGTGAGCGCGTCGAGGTTGGCCTTCTCGGCCCATTGATAGATGCGTTTGTCGCCGCCGACAATGGCCGCGAGACTCCAGCTTTTCGGTAGAGACACATTCACATCCCAGGCCGGAACATGCGAGGATTCCAGGCCTTCACGCGTCAGCTTGGTATCCCGATGCTTTATCAACTGCTCGCTCGTTTCCGGGTGTTGGCCCTCGATCAGCCGCTGGTATTGCTCTTCTGTAACCCGTCCCGTGAGTCCCATGCGTTCCGCCAGTTGGCCGTTCCATTTGCCGCGTACCGAGCCGTCTTCGGCGAAATAGGAGTTCGAAGCCGCCGCGAATTCAGCCTTGAAGTAGTCGCGCGCCGTGGCCGTCCCAAGCTTCGAAATAGCCAGCATTCAAAACGCCTTCTCTGTTGTCGGCTTCGGCTGGATGAGTTTACGTTTCAGTCCTGACGGCGGTTGTGAACCCCGCGGCGTGACATAAAGAGGTCCGCTGTGCGCGGTCCCATTGTGGGCGACTACGAAGAAAGGCGGGGGCACGTATTCACTTGGAACTGGCTCGGGTTGCTCCTCCTCGGGCTCAACCGGTTCGAGGGTTGGCAAGGGTTGTTTGACCACCGGAAGACTGTCACGCTTGACCAGCCCCGGTGCATTCACGATGGTTTCCATGATCGGCAGTTCGAACGGAACCACATAATTGCCGTATTTGAGAAATCCTTTCCGATCGTCCAAACCCTGGAACTGTGATGGTAAAAGCAGCTTTTCTGTCACTCGTTCCGTGCTGTAGGAGTGCGATCCTTTACTGGCCACGTGTGCGGGACGAGTCTCCTTGACGCGTTCGCGCTCAACCTCGCCGATGGTGTTCGAAACCCATTTCGAAGCTTCATCCTCGCTGGTTCGCATGAAGAACTTGGTGTAAGCCGCCGAGAAGATCGCCTCTGCAGTTTCGCCATAGAGCGCCTTCAACTGAGACCGCCCTTGGAAGCCCATCAGGACCCGCAGACTCTTGCGGCCGTCGGTCACGAGAGGCATAAGCTGAGGGAGCTTCTGAAGAGTTTGCATCTCATCAAGCGCCATTAGAACCGGCGGGAGATCAGGCCGCGCACCCTGTGAGAGCAAGTCCATAATGAGGCTGTCGAGCCAGAGCGATTGGATCGGGCGAAGGGAATCCCGGGTGTTTTGCGTGTTCGTCACAAAGATCCAGCCCTTTCGCTTTTCGCACCAATCCCTCAGGACAAACGGTTGTCGTTGCTCTGTTTCTTCCGGCAACTGGCGCAACGCATAGGCTATTTGGGTCAGGTGTCCAACGACCGCGCCGCGCTGATTCGGAGCGTTACGGCCCATCATGGTTTCGAGTTCCGTTCCCTGGATTGCCTCGTCAATCAACGGCTCGCAGTGTTCCATCAGGTACGCCATCTCGTGCGCTGTTGGTTGGTAGTTGACCGAGATGTACTTCCAGATCAGTTGGCTCGTGTACGTGAAAAACCAGTTGCGATCTCCCGGAGAACCGGGAAACAAACTCGTCGCCTGCGCCATGGCATGAGCTTCCGCAAGCGCTGCATCCGAGAGGTCGAGTTCTGCTGAAGGAGACCACGGCTGACAGCGCATCGAGCGGATTGAGGATGATATCGCCGCGCCCAGCATTGAAGTACCGGGGTGTGTACTGGATGTGCGGATCGTAAATAATCGCGGCTTCGTTACCGCGCCGGGCCACTTCATCCAGGATCTGAATGAAAAGAGAAGTCTTGCCGCCACCGGGGTCGGCCATCGTCAGGATGTGATTGTTTTCGTACTTTCGTTCAATGCGCAGATACTTGCCGCTGCTGCCCTGGAGGAGTTCGAACGGGTTCCGTTTATTCTCTAGTCGGATCGGAAAACCGTCTCCCTTCACCCGGCGATTGAACTCCCGTCGGCTGATAAGATCTGGTCCGCGTAGCTTGGTTCCCTCATGCGCTTTGTGCTTTTGATACTTCGCGAAAAAGGTTCCAGCGAGCATAGACAACAACAGGCAAACACCCCAAACGACAAGCGGAGTCTGTATTAATTCCAGCCCGGACCTGCCTTGATAGATGGCCCTCCGGAGCCAAGCGCCGAAACTCTCAGGCGTGGCGAACGTGTATCGAACGCTCACTCCTTCGAGCGTTTCCGGCATCGTCGCAAGGGTTGCATCCTTGCCGTTAACTGTGATGACGCTGTAGCGTTTCGGCTTCGCGTGACCCGTTAGCGAGAAGCTCGGCACATAATCAGATGTCAGATAAGTTGGCAGATAGAGACTCTGAATCGGTGGTAATTCGTGGTGCCAGACGCCGAATGTTACGGCTCCGGAAACAAGCGCAAGGCTGATCGTGAGGAGCGTTCCGAGTCCTCTTGCCGGGAAGTTCTGCGGCATTTAGGCAACGCCTTTCGGCTGGTTCAGACCGAGCCAGCGGTCTACAAGAGCTTCGGCAGATGCCCTAGCTTTACGTTCGATACGCTCTCTTGATTCTTCACTGGTGAGGTCGGTACCGTCTTGCGCCGCAACGAATGTTAACCGGCTGTTCTCGCTGGCCATGGCCGCAAACACGAGCCGCCGCCGCTCAGTTTCTGGCGGCCAAGCGACTCTCAGGAGTTGCTCGCGCCCCCACGTTCCAAGAGGAACGCCGGCCAGTTTGGCGCGCCGTTCGAGATCTTTCTTCTCCTCGGCTGTCAGCCGGATATTGAACTGTTCAGTACAAATACTAGTAGGTTTGGTTTTCATGTTATCTCCCGTTAATTCAACTACTTAGCGGGATGCTATACGGCGCTATACGTGGCGCTATACGCGGCTCCATAAGTAGCTGTATCTAAAGCGCGATAGCGCGGCGCTATACGCAGGAACACTGTAAGGCGTCTAGTGTTGTGTTCATCTAAAAGGTGCGTAGCACCGTCTCCACCTGAGTAGAAAATGCCCCTGGGTTGGGTCACACTGATACCCCACAATCTTGCTGCAAGCTGAGGGTGTCTATCGCTACTTGTTGGGAACGCTCGGCGTGAACGGCGTACGCATAATGCTGCTCCTCGGCGGTTTGCTCGCTGAGTTTTACTTCTGGCTTGTGCGCCCAGTAGGCATCCACAATCGCGCGTTGTGCGCCGTCCTTATAGCGGTCGATCCATTGGACAGTTGAGTCGGTTGGATCGGGCCGCACTTCCGCTCGGTATCCTTCAGAAATGAGTGAAGCGTCGTAGCGAAGATCATCCGCAAGTTTCTGCAAAGTCTTCAGCGGCGGCGCCTCAGATTGCACGAGTCTAAATGTGAGCGTGGCGTCGAACAAGTTCTTGAACTGCTCGTACCCGGCGTAGTAATTCCCTAGCAATTCCCGCCGCTGTTGTTCCTCGGCTGCCGTGAGTACTTCCCGCATCAGGCAACCGCCCTTTTTGAGTTTGGAAACGGAGCGGTTTCCGGTTTGAGATTTGCTGCCTTCCAGGTTTGAAAATCCTTATCGGTAGTCAATCTCTCAAGAGCTCGTGTGACGACATAACTTAGATCGGAATCAATCGCGGTGGCGTAGGCTTTGACGTCGGCAATAAGCTCCACCGGCAGTTTGCAGGTGAAGGCTTGCAGTTGTACTTTGGTCTGGGCTGGGAGTAATGGCATTGTTTGTTCCTTTCCATTCAATTAGCGGATGGACTTGTAGAGAAATCTCGCTCATCGCCAATCTGGGTGATGGCGAGTACGAGAGGGTTGGCGTGCATCACGGTATCGATGTCGAGGTTGGCACGTTTCCTCAGCCGGTCAATTTCTTCGTCAGAGGGATTGGCTGAGAAGTGAATTGGCACGAAATAGGATTTCTTGCCGGTGATAGTGAGCGGTTGCGAATAGTAAACCCGGTCAAAATAGATGTCGGCGTCGTACGGTTTCTTGTCGAGGTTTCGGAACACAACGTTCGTGACGAAGGCGCGGTACTCGGGCTCCCCGCTGCTCATGAACGTTGCTATCGCGTGCTCACGTGTCTCGCGCTGCCGGAACGCTTCAGATAGCTCGCTACCGAGAAACAGAAAACTCTTCGGATAGGCAAGAGTGGCGATCTCCCCATTGAGGGGAGTGCGGAGCCGCGAATAATAACCTTCGGCCCAGGTGGTAATCGAATTGCGAAGCGCCGCCTGTGTTTCCGCTTTGTGCAGGGTGAAGCCAGAAAGATTCAGCAGGAAGCTATCAA
>JALYVD010000125.1 GCA_030853405.1 Acidobacteriota bacterium
GCCGCTGAGCGCAAAGCCATGAAAGCCAATCCGCCGGAGTCGGCCACCATCGAACTAAGCCCCGCACGCCTCGCTGCCAACCGGGCCAACGCGCAATGGAGTACGGGTCCCATCACCCCGGAAGGCAGGGCCAACTCCTCCCGCAACGCACTGAAAACCGCCCTCACCGGCCGCACCGTTCTACTTCCGGAAGACGACGCCGAACGGTATGAACAGCACCTGATCGCCTACGACAAGGCCTACGGCCCGATAGGCGAACGTGAGTGCGAACTTGTCCAATCGCTGGCCGACGCCACCTGGCGTATCGACCGCATGCCCGGCATCGAAGAGGCGCTCTACTTCAAGGGCTGCAACCAGTTCGCCGCCGAAGTGACGGACCTCGATCCCCGCGCGCGTCTCACCATGTTGCGCATGCATACCTATCTCGCCTACGAACGCCAGTTCCGCAACTTGCAAATTCAGGAAATGCGTCTTCATCGCCTGTGCGAGAAACTCATCAAGGAAGTGAAAGAACTCCAGCGGGAACGAGAGCAGAAGGAAAAGGACGAACTCGCCCAAGCCGCCAAGCTCTACGTCGCCGCCAAAACCGACCGCAAATCTTTCGATCCCGCCGACCATGGGTTCGAATTTTCAACTGCCGACGTCGAAGCCTATTTGCACGGTCTCCGCGCGAATAAACTGACCGGGCAACTCATGCAAGCGAAAGCCGCCTAACTTCTATCAAGTCCGAACAGAACCGCGACCGTAAGGAAGCGGACGCGAAGTCTCTCGCATAGACGACGTTTGAGTCCACCCTGTGCGCTTCGGGCCGTAGTGACTCACCTCGTTGTCGCAATCCCCGTGTATCATTGTCAGCTTGAGTAAGATTCAGGAGGATTTCGTGAGATTCTCATCTAAGTTCGTTGCAATCGGGTTGCTGGCTATCGCGTTATTGCTGCCCGCCGGTGCTGAGGCGCAGCAATCGCTCGGCGCGATCACGGGAACAGTCCGTGATCAAGCGGGAGCGATCATTCCAGGAACTCTCGTGACCGCTCACAATCTAGCGACAAATCTGAAGGTGAGCGTCACCGCCAAAAATGGAACTTTCCTCTTGCCGAATCTGCCAATAGGCACTTACGAGCTGTCCTTCTCAAAGGAAAACTTCGAAATCGAAAACCATACTGAAGTTCTCGTGGAAGGCGAGCGGACCACTACGGTAAATGGCGACCTGCATATTGGGCATCGGAACGTCACGGTTGAGGTGCATGCCACTCCTCTTATGAACCAAGTGGATACGACAAACGGCTACGTGGTGGACCAGCACATAATTCAAAGCACTCCTCTTGGCACCGGCAGCTTTACGCAACTGGCTCTCATCGCCCCGGGCGTTAACGCGGATTTTCTCGGTGGTTCGGGTTCGAACGCCGGCCTTGGCAATCAGGCCATCTTCGCCAACGGACAGCGGGATTCCAGCAACAGCTTTTCCTTGAATGGAGTTGGCACGAATAATCTGTTCAACGGAAAATCCACCAGTCAGGTCGGTGACAATCGGTTCGTTCTAAACACAGGTGAGAATTTTGGTCCAGGCGGCGATATTCAAACCAGCACTTCCGTCTATAGCGCCATCGGGCAGGCCCTCCCCACGCCCGCTCCCGAATCCATCCAGGAGATCCGGGTTGACGTTTCAAACTACGATTCCACCCAGGGCTCCAACAGCGGCGCGCATATAGGAGTCCTTACGAAGTCGGGCACAAACGAATTTCACGGCGAACTGTACGAGAAGTTTCAGAACAGCTTCTGGAACGCTGCACCGTTCTTCTATAACGCGACCCCGTCCATCAGCCCCAAAGTTCCCAAGCTCGACCGCAACCAGTTCGGCGTCACTCTTGGCGGACCCATCGAGAAAGACAAGCTATTCTTCTTCGCGGCTTACGGCGGCGCCCGCGTCACCGATGCCCTGCTCGGGACACAGTACGCCACCGTGCCGCAAGAGCTTACGGACGACCGGAGTGCAGCCGGTCTCGCCGCCGCTGTCAACGGCAGCTTCGGTACAAGTATCGCGCCGAGTCAGGTCGATCCAATTGCCGCAAAGCTTCTAAACTTCAAACTTCCGAACGGGCAGTACCTGATTCCCAGCGCAAACGTTTCGGCCGATGTGGCGAGTGCACTGGGAGCCAACGCAATCATCCAAGGACCTCCCAGTCAGTCGTCACTCGATCAAGGGGTTGCAAACGTAGACTACAATGCCACCGATAAAGATCGCCTTTCGGTAAAGTATTACATCCAGAACGATCCCACTACTAACGCGTTCGGTTCTAGCAGCAACACGCTCGGCTTTACACAGCAACTGGCTGCCGGCAGTCAGGTTGCAACGATTGAAAACACCGTGATTCTCAGTCCTTCCCTAACTTGGGAGCAGCACGTCGGGTTCACAAGGTTGCGCGCCTTCGCGGACACATCTCAGCCTCTAACTTCCACCGCTGCTGGCATAAACCTCTTCGGATCGGCGCGCTTTCCCGCAATCAACATCCAACACGCCGACGGCACGCTCGGAAATGGATTTGGCTTCGGCCCGGTTAATAACTTCGCCAACGCCGGCATGTTTCAGAACCAGTGGGAGTATGAATCGAACATCGGCTGGGCGTTGGGGCGGCACACCATTACAATCGGGGCTCAGTGGGATCACACCCAGCTAAACATTCTCAACCGCAACAACCAAACTTCGACTGTGGACTTCGTTGATTTCTCAAGCTTCGTGACCGGCGACGTACGCACGGGTGGCGGAAATTCAACGCTCTTTAACGGGAATAGCAACCGCTACTACCGGTCGGATACGGTCGGCGCTTACGTTAATGACAATTATAAAGTCACTGGCAACCTAACCGTCACGATGGGACTGCGCTGGGATTACGATGGGCCGCTTTCCGAAAAATATGGCAATCTGACTAACTTTTACCCCGACCTTTACAAGTACGGCGTAGCTACCGATACCATCGTCAATTCGGGGATTGTCTTCGCCGGGAATAACAAGAGCTTTCACACGCCTGGGGTCAGTGACTCTGCAATGCGCGCGCGTCAATGGGGTCTCGCGCCGCGTATCGGTATCGCCTGGACACCCTACTCGAAGCTCACCGTTCGTAGCGGTTTCGGCCTCTACTACGATCGCGGTCAATACTTTTCGGAGCTCTCACCCAGTGCCGGCGGCGGCTACAACGGACCATTCGGTGTCACTCTGGAGCCGCCTTTCGTCACACCTGTTCTCGCTCAAGACGGAGCAACCTTTCAAAACCCGTTTGGCACTGTAGCTCCCGCCCCTCCGCCCGTCAGCGCCGCCGCCTTCAGCGCGCTTCTGCCCAATGCCTCTCAACTGAAGAGCGGTGACTACCCGGCTGGCAACCAATTCGGGCCCTTCTTGTTCGGCGGCTATGACCCCGATTCAAAGCTCCCGTATTCGGAAAATTACACATTCGATCTGCAGTATCAAGCGGTGAACAGCCTGCTGTTTACACTCGGCTACTCGGGCACGCATGGTCTTCATCTTGTACTCCCGATCCCGTTCAACCAACCGCTTGTCGCAACCCCGCAGCGTCCCGTGAACGGCGAGACTTATTCTTACGGCTACCAGACTCCCAATAACCCGTACGAGCTTTGGAACACGTCCACCGGCGGCAACACCGACCTGCGCACTCCGTATCTCGGCTACAGCCCCAATTCAGTTCTGTATAAAGCCGAAGGAATCTCCTGGTACAACGCGCTGCTGGTCTCCGTCCGCAAGCGCCTCTCCAACGGATTGCAATTTACGGCATCCTATACCTGGTCGCATTCTCTCGATGAGCAGAGCGGCCTCGGTCTCTTCTACAACGGCAACGATCCGCTCAACCCTAAATCTGGCTACGCCACTTCCGATTTCGACCGCACCCACGTCTTTCTGGTGAATTACTCCTATCAGATCCCCAGTGTCGTCAAAGGCAACCGGTTTCTGGGCGCCGTCCTGAACGGTTGGCAAGTCGGAGGCCAGACAGTCGCGGAAAGCGGTCAGCCTTATAACGTGTATGACTTCTCGGGCTCGGTCGGCAGTATCTACTACAGCGCGAATGACTACATTACGAATCCCATTCTGCCCCTCAGGGCGGGCGTGACCGCCGGTCAAGCACAACTACAAGGCGCCACTGGTCTAAACGCAGGCAAGCCCGTCCTCGACGTGAATGCCTTCTATCCGCAGTTTCTGCAGCCCGGTCAGAGTGGCGTCCCGCCCTGTGATGCCGCTACTCAGGCGGCCGGCGCGTGCGATACCTTTGAGTCCGGCTACGGCAATGGAGGCCGAAACATATTCCGCGGACCTTTCCAGACGCGCTTCGATGCCACCATTGGAAAAGAGTTCCGCGTCACGGAACGCGTCCACGTGCGGTTCAACTTCGACGCGTTCAATCTCTTGAATCACCCAAGCTTCGACACGCCCAATAACAACGTCTCTTATTACAACTTTGGACCCCCCGTCCTGTCTACTCCGACTGGCAGCCTCGGCGAAATACAACACACCCTCGGCAGCCCGCGCTTCCTGCAAGCGGACTTGCATCTTACTTTTTAAGCACGGGCCTTATCTTTAAGCGCGCACTTATTTGATCGGACTTCTCTAATCTGTATCGAGTCAGACAAACTGTGTTTACCCCGGAACGCCGTGCTCGCCTGCGCTCCGGCCTACTTGAATACGCCGTTAGTGACTGGCACATCAGTGGTGCCGCCATCACCGGCTCCGCAGCGGCTGAACGCGAAGATATGTGGTCGGACATTGACCTTGCCTTTCGAGTTGCCGATGCCGCCGAATTGCCGGATGTTCTCGCCGATTGGACGGGGCACATGTACGATCGGTACCTGGCCTTGCATCATCTTGACATCAAGTCGGGCACGTGGACTTACCGCGTATTCCTTCTCCCTAACACTCATACGAGAACTGAAACCAGCCGAACTATCACGGGCTTTCCGAGTTGCGGTTGACTTGCTGCTTCACGAGATCCGAAGCGTGCATAAAGAACTTGCGGGGCGGCTACAAGAAACCCTGACGCGTCTAAGGGGCGAAACCGCATGATACCTTCGGAGTTGATCGATTACCGAGTTGGCAACGAGTTGCAATTGGATGGGCTGCTCGATCTCTATCGGGCATCTACTCTGGGAGAACGGCGTCCTGTCGATGACCGCGAGCGCATGGCGCGGATGCTTTGCAATGCCAACCTGGTGATTTCGGCCTGGGATGGGCCGTTGCTGGTAGGCATCGCGCGTGCGCTCTCCGATTTTTCTTACTGCACGTACTTATCCGATCTGGCGGTACGTGTCTCTCATCAGCGCAGCGGAATAGGAACCGAACTAATCAGGCGCGTTCAGTCTTCCGCTCCAGAGGCGACGGTAATCTTGCTCTCTGCGCCCAAGGCGGTCGAGTATTATCCGCACATCGGGTTTAGCCGGCACGAATCGGCGTGGATATTACGTCCCGGAGATCGAATATAGCGCACTGCTCTTGACAGGACGCTCCCAAAAAAGAATACTATGTCTGTCGACATACTAGTATGCCTTTATCCAGGCATGATCGAGAGTTTCAAAACAATGCCCGGATATCCAGATTGAGCACCCAGATCACTTTCTTGCGCGTGATTCCGGCATACAGCGCATCGTGCTGACTGCGCCCCGGTCGAAAACCGACGAGAATCCAAGAAAGTCCTCTTCCAAAATCTCGTTGAGAACTGTCCTCACCGCGTGCTGAGCGATCTTGTCTTCCACGCCGTGACGTCTAATCGTCGTTGCCTTCCATCGGCCCTCGGGATCATGATTCATCGTGACGGTTGCGCTCGATAGAACCCACGATGGACTCGCCCGTGAAGGGAGAGAATAATTTTTGCTGGGCCGGTCCCGGAGACCTCAAAAAAGCATCGAGTTGACGAGATGTGAGGCGGCCAGTTCAAGTGTTCAAGTACAACGCCGAATACTGTTCCGAAGCCGACGATATACACCGCTTCTCTAAGCACCAAGCGTATGATTTCGGCCGGAGTATTACGCCATTTATCACGGTGAAGACTGCCGTGTTCGCTCCGATGCCCAGCCCGAGCGAAGTGATTGCCGCGATCGCCACGACGGGAGTCTTACGAAGCGCTCGGAGAGCGTATCGGAAATCGAGCAAAACCTCGGTTATCACTTACCTCCCTTCAACGCTTCGCTAACCGGGCGCACCGGCAAATCGGATTCCCTGATTCACTTTTACACCGAATGACGCGACTCATGCAGACTTTCATTTCTCAAGAGGAGAAACGTTTACTATATGACTTATTCCCGTGCCGCTCAAATAACTTTACTGATGTCGGCGCTCGCGCTGTCATCCAAAGCCGACTTCGTCGCAACTGTTGAAGCTACCGACCCCATGGCTTACTTTCGTCTCGACAGCGCTAACAGCACGAGTGTCGTAAATGGCTACACCACTACTTACAGTGGCAACGCCGGCGCCACGCCACCCGGCGGCGGTGCACCGTTGGCCGGATATCCCAACAACGCCGCTCTCACCTTAGATGGCAACAACTCCAACCCGTCCTACGTCTCCACCAGCCTTAGCGGTGGCATTCCCGGCGCGGGAAGTATCATGGCCTGGGTTAATTTGGCAGCGCTGCCGAGTGCGTCCGGCACATACTTCTATGTGGCCGGTGAGTCGCAAGGAGGGAACGACTTCGATCTGCAGTTTGAAAACGATAATAGGCTTTACTTCTACACGGGAGGAGGCGAAAACACCAGCTACACTCCAGACTCTTCGAGCTTGATGAATAAGTGGCACCTCATCACGGCAACCTACGACTCGAACGCTGGGTTTCGAGATCTTTATTGGGATGGAACCTTAGCGGCCACTGTCTCCGGCGGCATTGACACTGCCTCCAAAACCTCTACCTTCAATATTGGCTACAGCACCGTCTTTGGCGGTCGCGATTTCAATGGCTCCATCGACGAAGTTGCGGTCTGGAACAGCGCGCTCACTGGCACGGAGATAGCTGACATCTACGCATCGGCCGGAACTGGCCCCAATCCTGTTGGCCCGGTCCTACCGCTACGCCTGAACCCGCATCGCTCGTGCTCCTTGGCTCCGGAATAATTGGACTTCTGGGTGTAAGGCGGTTTCGCCGGCCGGCTTAATTCAAGTAATTTCGTATCTCTGGCCGATCCCTTCCATGCAATGCAGAGCCGGGATCGGCCAGAGCGATTCGGCCAGCCTCGCCTTTAGGCCGGGAGTAACTTCTTTTCGATGGCAGCGAGCAAAGTCCTCGTTGCCGTTATGGTCTTTTGAACCTCGGGCGTAGCGGGGCTCGCCGTCAGTATGGAGATCGCAGCTTGCGCATTCCGTTCTGCCTCGCGGTAGCGTCCTTCATCGACGAGCACGCGGGCTATTAAGAAATGCGTGAACCCCAGCCGGCGATCGTTGGCAGGAACTTTCCCCTCAATAACAGACAGCGCTTCCCGGCTCAACCTGTCGGCATCGTTAACACGGTTCAACTGAAGATAAGCGCCGCCGAGTCCTTCGAGAGAATCGTAGAATTGGGCACTGCCGGCCGGGAGCGTTTTTCTCGATAGGGCGAGAGTTTCTTCCAGGGTCTGAACTGCTTCCGCCGCTCGCCCAGCCCTGACCAGCGCCAGTGCCCATTGTTCATGAGAACGGACCGTGTCAGGGTCCGCCGCGCCGTAGCAGGTCAGGAAATGCCGATAGGCCTTCGAAAACGTGATCGCTGCCTCATCATCGCGGGCCTGGTACCGGCGGAGTTGCCCAAGACCATACAGAATGACGCCGTTATCGCACATAGAGAGCGGATCGTTGTCGTTCATGCGCGTGGCGAGGTCATACTGGTACTCGGCTTCGGCGAGGCGGCCGGTGGTGGCAAGTTCTGAAGCCAGATAGTAGCGGTACTGCCCGATGTCATGAGCGGGAAGGCCGTTCTCATTGGCCTCTTGGACGGCATATTCGAGTAGTTTCAGGTTCTCCGGCGTATGGTCGCCGCGCTCGGTCCGAACCAAAGCATAACTCCTGGCGCAGAGGGCGCGCGCCGCTGGAGGAACTCCCGGGCGGCGTGAAACTTCCAAAGCGGTTGCGCTGCGAGAGAGCGCCTCATCGCTGCGTCCAAACGTATAGGCAATATCGGCCGAGTAGGCCCGGGCTTGCGCTTCCACCCCTGAATCATGGGCTGCTCGGGCCGACTCCGCGATCTGACCAAACAAGCGTTCGGAATCCACGTAGTCGGAATTCCAGTAAATGGATTCCGCCAGGGCCAGTTGCGCTTGGAGCAGATCCGACCGGTCCTTAATGTAATCGGGCAAAATCTTGATGCCCAACATCAGAAATTCGCGTACCGTAGACGCTGGCTTTCCAGTGTAGTTGGAGTTGCTGGTGCTAAGGAGCCGATACAAAAAGGTCTGCATGCGCATCGCGCGCTGGCCTTCCTGCAGAGCTTGCCGCTGACCCCACCAGGCAGAACCGAGGCTCGCTACTAACGCCATCACTGTCAGGATCGAAACGATCACCTTGCCGCGATTGCGCCGCACGAACTTGCTTAAGTGATAGAAAGCGGTTTGGCGCTGCGCGAGAACCGGCCTTCCTTCCAGGTAACGTGCGATGTCTTCCTTCAACGCCAGAACTGAGGAGTACCTGTCAAATGGCTTGCCACTGAGGCACTTGCGCACAATGGTGGAAAGATCCCCGGCAAGCACCGATCGCAAACGCCCTTGCGTCAGACGCCGGTTCTCCGCAGCCAGTTCGGTAACGGTCTCATTTAGCTTCGAAGGCTCTTTCTCTTCGACCACCCGCTCGAGAATGGCCGCGATGGAATACCCGCCATTGAGTTGACGCCCCGCCAGTAACTCGTAGAGAATTGCGCCGAGCGAGTAGACATCGCAGGCGGTTGTCACCGCTTCGTTGCGCATCTGCTCCGGGCTGGCGTATGAGGGAGTAGCTTGCAGCGTAGTGGTTACGTGGCCATCAATCGCGACAAGCTTAGACGTTCCGAAATCTAGGAGCTTCGGCGTTCCATCGGCGGTTACGAGGATATTCGAAGGTTTCAGATCCAAGTGCACCACCAGATTGCGATGAGCGTAATCTACTCCTTCGCAGATCTTCAGAAAAAGCCGCAGACGGTTTTCAACGCTGAACTTAAGCTCGTCGCAGTACACATCGAGGTGCTGACCATCGACGTACTCCATGACCAAATACGGCTGCTGTTCCCCGTCAAGACCTGCATCAAGCATGCGCGTAATGTAGGGATGATCGAGAGAAGCGAGAATGCGACGTTCTTTTTCGAAGCGATCGACAAACGACGGCCCTGCGGCATGTGGCGACAATACCTTCAGCGCAGATCGTTGGCGCACGCCGGCTACTTCGCGCTCTACCAGATAGACGATACCGATTCCTCCAGATCCGAGGCGGCGGATCAAGGTATAGGGCCCCACCACGGGTACTTTGAGGTGTTCTTGAGACAGCGAGAAACTGTCAGACGGTGGAGCGGGCTGCCTCTACTCGGCGGCGCGTACGAGCGTCAATACACGTTCCCGGAGTATAGGATCGGGACATTCCCGCTGAAGAACTTGGTCCCGATCCGTTTTCGGGGTCTTCTCGATGAGGTGAAATAGCTCCTGTAATCGATCCCAATGCGCGGCATCCGATTGCATAATTGGTTCTCCCGGTCCGTTTCGGTTCGCGCTAAGGGCGATAAAGTTGCCTCACTCCTGCGGCGAATGCAGTCGCTCGTAGAGCCAGACACAAGCAAATCTCAGGTCCCGGTCCACAGTAGCCTTGGAGGACTCCATCACCTCCGCCGTCTCCTCCGCAGTGAGTCCAAGGAAATAGCGCAATTCGACCATCCGTGATTTTCGGGCGTCAATCTGTTCCAGTTCGTCGAGCTGGCGATTGAGATCCAGCATTTCCGGACCGGATGGCATAACCCACGCAAGATCCTCGTGCAATGGAACCGCCGTACCCCCGGACCGCTTTTGGCGGCCTTCGTGCCGGGCCTGATCTACCAGAACACGGCGCATTAACCGTGCGGCCAGGCTGAAGAAATGTCTTCGGTCCTCGAAACATAACCGGCGTTGCTGGAGCAACTTCAGATAGAGCTCATTCACGAGGACTGTCGGTTGCAAAATAGCTGGCTGCTGGTCGCGAAAGAGAGCGCCCGCAATCTTCTTCAGCTGGGGATAAACCAGCTCAAACAGCGGTTCAGAAGCGCTTGAATCGCCTTCCCCCCACCTGCGCAGAAGAGTGGTGACGTCACCTGGAGCAGTCAAAATGCCGTGTAACCCGAAAGTGTAGTGATCTCTATGCTTACAAGATCTCACGTCTGAAAACGTCACCTATTGGAACAGCGACAGATCGATGGCCTCGCCCATTGCTTTGTACCCGGCGTCCCCAGGATGAAGGTGATCGCCGCCGTCGTAACTCGGCCGCATACGGTCGGGGTTGGCCGGATCCTGGACGGTTTTATCGAAATCAATCACGCCGTCGAAGACGCCGGAGCTACGAATCCACTCATTCACCGCCTTCCGCTTTACTTCCTTCTCGGGACTGAAGTAGCCCGGGATGGTCGTGCCTGTGAAAGGAGTCAGCGTGGCGCCAAAAATCTTAATCCCGTTCTCGTGAGCCCGCTCCACCATCTGTTTCAGACCCCCGATGATTTCTTCCGCACTAACGGCCTGACTTTGGGGAGCCGACTCGCCCGGATGCCCTATATCATTGATGCCCTCTAACACGATCACATAGCGTACTCCTGGCTGGGAAAGAACGTCGCGATCAAACCGCGCTAGAGCATTCACGCCAAAAGCCACATTCACGGCGGGGTCGTGGAGAACACGATTCCCACCGATACCCTCATCAAGTACTCCCAGTTCAGCATGGCTCTTCTGTGCGGCTAAGCGATAAGCCAAGAAATTAGGCCAGCGCCGGTTCGCATCAACCGTGGATCGCGCGCCATCCGTGATGGAGTCCCCGAAAGCCACAATGGCCCCAGCAGATGCGGGTGCAGCCACATCGACGCCGGTTAGAAAGACCCAGGACGTCAAAGTGCCGGCGGATTCGGGTAGCGAGGCACTGCTTGTGACATCGCCCGAGGCAATGTAAGAGGTCTGCTGCGCTGAATAGTGGATGCCCGAACCTGCAGTCGGTTTCGGCAGGAAAAGACTGATCGCAAGGTCGGCGGAGACCGGGATATCCAGCTTCACAGGATCGCTAAGGACCAGCGCGTTCGCCGGAATCGTAACCGAGGGACGGCCGTTGAACGTAAGCACCCGATCGGAATCGGCGACAATGGCGGACTTGCTCTCTCGTAGCCCTAAGTGGGCCGATCCAATGATAATCGCGTCATTTCCATAAGCGTTCGACAGCCGCACCCGCACTGTGCTTCCCGCTGCGCTCGTATGAACTATCTCCCGGAGCGTCTGGTTCGCGAACAGAAGCTTTTGCGCAAACATCTGCGCTGGGTTGGCAAGTTGCGGCGCCGGGCTCGCGCCCCAAGTGCCGATCCAATGCGCTTGTTCCGCAGCGGATGCAAGGCCCAGCGATGCCAGGGAAAGGATTACCAGTGAAACGATCTTCATGCCGGTTGCTATCGTATCGTGACCGCTCCGCACGCCCGGCTAAAATTGGACCGTGCCCCACTATTGCACTCTGATTCCCGGCGACGGTATCGGCCCGGAAGTCGCGCAAGCAACCGTGCGCGCCGTTGAAGCGACTGGCGTCGATATCCGCTGGCGGCGCGCTGAATTGAACGAAGCCATCATCCTCGAATCGGGAAAAACTCTGCCTCAATATCTGCTCGATTCTTTGAACGAGACGAAGGTCGGACTAAAGGGCCCAGTGACAACCCCCGTTGCCGGAGGTTTTCAGAGTGTCAATGTTGCCTTAAGAAAAACGCTCGATCTCTTCGCTAACGTACGGCCGGTAAGAACGCTTCCAGGAATCAAAACTCGCTTTCAAGACGTAAAGATCGACATGGTGATCTTTCGCGAAAACACCGAGGATCTTTATTCTGGACTGGAGCACGAGATCGTGAAGGATGTCGTAACCAGTCTGAAAGTGATCACGCGCACGGCTTCCGAACGTATTGCCCGTTACGCATTCGAATACGCACGGACAAATGCCCGCAAAAAAGTCGTTGCCATTCATAAGGCCAACATCATGAAACTGGCGGATGGCTTGTTTCTTCGCTGCTGCCGCGAGACGTCTAAACAGTATCCGGAGATAGAGTACAAGGAATTGATCGTTGACAACGCCTCCATGCAACTCGTGATGCGGCCGGAGACCTTTGACATTCTGCTGCTCCCCAACCTCTACGGCGATATCGTATCGGATCTCGCGGCGGGACTGGTCGGCGGACTCGGGATCGTGCCGGGCGCGAACATGGGCGAGACCCATGCCGTATTCGAAGCCGTGCATGGCAGTGCGCCGGACATCGCCGGCCAAGGCAAAGCTAATCCGACAGCGCTTATGCTTTCAGCCGTCATGCTTCTGATCCATTTGGGTGAAATCAACGCGGCAAACAAGCTGCGGAACGGCGTTGAACTTGTTTACCGAGAAGGCAAATTCCTTACCGGCGATGTCGGTGGAAGTGCCTCTACGGAAGAGTTCACCGAAGCCGTGCTTAAGGCAATCAGAGGGTGACCTAAGCGGTGGCGTGTCGCTGCACCACGGTTTGGAACGAAGCCAAGGCGCTCGGCCGGAGCAAGTTCCAGGACTTTTGGTAATCGTCGCGTTCCTCCGCCTGTAGTTCGCGGGCGAGGCGCTCGGTTTCCGTGTCTCCCGCCGCCCCAGCAACGATCGCGAGCGACTCGTACATGGCCATTTCGGCGGAGGCAGCCGCGACACAGATCATCAGATGCTGTGTGTTCTTCTCCGATGCTTCGTGGCCGAGCTGAGCGACCGTAGGTGCAAAAGCAAGCACATGTGCCAGCAGGCTTTTCGCCGTCGAGGGTGCCCCTCCCAGAGCTCTCAGCCGGGCTTCCAGCCGTTCGTGCTGCGTTCTCGCCCTGTTGGCGGCGATCTGAAAGAAGCGCTGCACCTCTTCCTGTTCACCCGAGTTTCCGAACGTCTTTAAGGCATCTTCGAAATTACGTTCGGCAGCTTCAACATCTTCCAGATACTTGATAATAAGTTCCCGTGAGTCCATAAGAGTTCCTTCGGTAAGACTCTGATCGAAGCTGTTCCGCTACTCGCCAGCTTGCCGGACAAACTACCAGACGTAGGAAGAAACAAGCTCCGGTGCGGCGGGCGAGTTGCCGATCACCTTGGCGTGCAGCACCAGTTCCAGATTATGGTTGGGCCAATCTTTCCCCACGTTTCGCAAGATCTCGTTCATACGGGCACTGTTGATCAAGAAATGGCCAGCGGCTTCGGTTCCAGACTGGGCCACGCCCGCGCCGATCAGCATCGGTGCGCCCGACGGCGAATTGACCAAACGGCAAATCAGGAAGTAGTCCTCGGGAGAACTGCCGTCCTCCTTCTTCTGCGAGATATTCCATGCATGTTTCGGGTTGGAGGCGTCGAGGATGGCCGGGATCCAATGCTGGTCATAGCCGAAGTGAAAGCGCAAATGCTGAGTCAATTCTATGGCCCAGCGGTTCGTGAATGCACCGATGACGATGGCAGGGGCGTCTCGGAAATCGGCAAACTCCACCTTGGTGGCAAGCCGCAATCGAGCTTCTTTAGAGTGCTTGGCCAAAAGCAACTGGACGTTCGTCGCCGCTACCGCATCTCCAAAGGCGAGAAATTGGTCCGAGACCGGCACAAAATCCGCGCCGTTTAACTCACCCGGAAGTAGCTGCAAAGGTTTGGTCACGGCCGAAGTGGGGGTTTCAAACCGCCGCGAGTTGAGGCTCCAGGCATGGGACGACGGAGTGTAAACCAAAGGGGCCGAAACCGCGACTAGGACCGGATCTGTAGCATGCAGAAAGGGAGCCCAGAATTTATCGAAAGCTTGGCCGTGGAGTAACGCCGGGCCAAATCTCAAAATGGCGGAGACAAGGAGAGCCGTGGCAAGCACGCCGCTCAGAACCGGACTGAACCATCTGCGTTTGGGTTCGTTCCGCATTTCGGCGGGCTCGGCATGAATGAGAGGTGCGCTGACCGGAGTATCGAGTCTGACGAACTCGGGAACCTAGGAGCCAAGCGGCAGTTCTACCCGGATTTTCTCCTGAATTCCTTCAGGACCGTTGTAGTACTGGGCCAGCCGTTTGCGAACCTCACGCGCCCCAACCCGCACGATCGTGTCATCGCCGCCCGAATCCCAGGACGCCGAACGGTCGAATACTTCAGTGGCCAGTGTCCGTTCTTTGATGGTCGATGCTTTGCCTTCAAGAACCTGGGTCACTATAAAATCCAAAAAACGGTGACAGCGCTTACTGCTTTTGAAAACCGTACTCGTAAGGACGCGCCCAACATGCGCGCGAATTTCGTCGGGCGACGGAGCGGCTGCTGCTAGGTTCGTAATCTCCGAAGATCCGCTGGCAGGTTGCATAGACTGCGACTCGATTTTATCAGAGATTTAGCGTCCTAAATTAAGAAGTGTGCGTTATTAAGCTCAATGTTTACAACAAACTTAACGGTGATATAACTGGGCGATATAACTGAAGCCCCGTTGCGGAAATTCGCCCTGTGCAGCATCATTTTTATTAAGAACCCCTTTAGCGGTGGACGGCTTAAATTGTCGGCGTCGTACAACTGGTAGTAGGAAAAACCATTCAAATACGATGAAGCTCTACCGGACTACACGCGGATTTTTACTTGGGGAACAGGATAAGTTCTATGCGCTTGAGAAAGGCGCTTGGACGACGACGGAATGGGACGCGCTCGTTACGCGCGATGACCTTGCCGAGTATCTGCAGAGCGTTCTGAAGAATTTAAAGCAGACGCATGAGCCTGCATTGGCCGACATACAAGCACCCATTGGCAACCAGGAGGTTTGGGCCGCGGGCGTGACGTATTATCGCAGCCGGGACGCCCGAATCCAGGAGTCGAAATCCGCGGGCGGCGGGGATTTTTATGATCGTGTTTACGCCGCCGACCGTCCTGAGCTCTTCTTCAAGGCGACGCCTCAGCGTGTCGTTGGGCCGGAGACCGATGTCGCGATTCGCGATGACGCTTCCTGGTCGGTGCCGGAGCCGGAATTGACTCTCCTGATCACGCCCAGCGGCAAGATCACGGGATACACGATCGGCAACGACATGAGTTCGCGCGATATCGAAGGCGAAAACCCGCTCTACTTGCCCCAAGCCAAGGTGTACGACCGGAGTTGTGCGCTCGGCCCATGCATTCTTGTAAGTGACTCGCCGCTGCCCACGATTACTGAGATCAAGCTCGAAATTGCTCGGAAGGGGAGTAACGAGTTCTCCGGCTCGACCACGCTCGAATCGCTGAAGCGCGATCCCGCGGATCTGGTTCGCTATTTATACCGGAACAACAGGTTCCCCGCGGGATGTTTTCTGCTCACTGGCACCGGAATTGTTCCACCCGATTCGTTCACGCTGCAACTCGGGGACGAGGTCCGAATCACAATAAGCGGCATCGGAACACTGATCAATCGCGTAGGCTAGAGGTTCAGGCATGGCATATCACGGAAATAATTTCATCGGATCGCAATTGTCCGCCGACGGCGGAAAGCTGATTTACGGCTTCGATCCTCGAAACGGCAAGAAACTCGATCAGGCCTTCCACGAAGCAACCAGCCAGGAGATCGATCGGGCATTTAGTTTGGCGGAGACGGCGTTTCCGTCATTGCGAGAAATGACGGCTGAAACGATTTCCGGTTTCCTCGAGGCCATTGCAGCGGAAATCGAGGCTCTGGGCGATGAACTGCTCGACCGGGCTTCGACAGAATCCGGTCTCCCGAAGGACCGCTTGACTGGCGAACGCGGCCGCACCGTGGGCCAGCTTCGCATGTTCGCTAGTGACGTCCGGGAGGGGTCGTTCGTTGAAGCGCGCATCGAC
>JALYVD010000429.1 GCA_030853405.1 Acidobacteriota bacterium
GTTCCATCGCGCCGCCAGTTGGTCGAGGAACGCCTGATGGCAATAGACGGGACGCGGCGGGCGGGTGGTCCGGAACTCCTGCTCGAAGAGAACGGGGTGGATCAAAGGGATTATTTTAACTTAGCGCGGATCCGACCCCCGCCGTCAAACGAAGATAATGTCCGAGGGATCTACCGTATAGCCTTCATCGGCGGCGGTTTTGACGGCAGCCAGCCGCAGTGTAGCCTCATCGGCATCGTTCGCTTCCTCGCAGTGCCGACGGATGACTTCCTCGCCGACTTGGATTCGAATCAACCACCGGTTGCCTTGCTCATCACGGGACACTTCGACGCGGTTTGCCTGCATGCTTCTAGAATGGCAAAACAGGGATTTAATGCAAGGAGCCGAGTGTGTACTGGAGAGCAGAGTATGCTTCCTGTTAGTCGTACCTGGCATTCACATTTTCCACCGGCGCTTGAGTTTGGCCCAGTTGAGCTTGTGTTAATTCCACGATGGAGGCTAGGCCCAGATTGTATGTGCCTTGCGCCAGACTGAGCGCTAAATTGGCCTGCTTCACAAGTTCTTCGGTCGCGCCGATCGCCTGGAACGACGTTTTGGCTCGTTCAAAGTAAGTGCGGACGTCGCTTGCGATCCTGTTTTGGAGATCGCGAACGCGCTGGTTGGTGGCCTGCAATTGATATTCCGCAGCCTGACGCCGAGCCGAGAAGAGATGGCCGTTGAACACCGGAATCTGCACGTTTACAGCGGCTGCCTCGTACCCGGCTGGTATGTCCGCATTCGCATTCCCCGGGTTTATATAAGGCAGCGCGCCTCCTACTGAGGTCAAACTCACCGTTGGCCGTTTAAGATCGCAGTCCGCGTAGACAAACTTTTGATCGGCGCTCTCCTGCAAACGCAGGCTCGCCAGCCACGATGCGCCGCGGCAGCAAGGAGTTCCGCATGGAGGCGTATCCGAGTTGCCTTCGCTCTTGAGCGTTCCATTGCAGAACCGGACGGAGCGATTCGAAGTAAGCGGAGACCTCCTTTATAAACTGCTGAAAGGGCGCTCGTTCTTCGGGCCGCAGTATTGCGGCGTAGGCTCCAATCATCGATTGGATTCGTACACGGGCGGTGTCCAGTTCCTTCCGATGGACGTCCGCACGAGTGGGGTCGGGCTCTAGCAGCAGATCGCGCGCATACGTACCCGTTAAGCAAATGTCGGAGCGGAGTTGCTCCAGAATGCGCTCGCGATTTAGGTAGTCTCTGCGGATACTCTCGTTCCGGACTCGAATTCTGGTGAGGACGGCTAATCCGTTCAGACCTGTGAAGGCGAGGAGTAGGAGCAGACCCCCGAAGCCGAGAAGAAGAAGGCGTCGGGTCTGGCTGCCGGTTCTGTTTAGGTCTTGATCCACGTTTTGCAGTAGCGCAGGCCTTTCGGCTACGGAAGAAGACTCTGTATTTGATCGGCTATTTTGGTCGGGGCGGTGTGATTCGAACACACGACCCCCTGCGCCCAAGGCAGGTGCGCTACCAGGCTGCGCTACGCCCCGACAGTTGCCGTTCAATTGATTCTAGAACACTTGTCAAAAATATCGCAAAAACATTATGGAGCCTGCCGGGGGCGTGTATTAGAAGCTTGTAACCCAGCACCACGAATCCACTGCAAGATCGTTTTATACTGCCAGCTCGATTCGTTACCCGGCCAGCGCTGGCCGCCGTTGTGGGTCGCCAGGTAATCCGCGACATTTCCAGCGGAATCGGTGGGGCGCGTCGGTTTGATCAACATGAGGCTATGCGACGGATCGTTGATATTGACCACCCGCATGGCGTATTTGTAATTTTCTTCGCTATCTTGCGGCGAGAAGACTCCTTCGCTGTCGGGCGGATGTAGGCGGAAGATCACGTGGGTTGCATGGCACATGACGCAGGCCTTTCCATCCGCCCCCGTGGTGGCCAGAATCGGTTCTACTTTCGCGATGAAGTAATTGAAATCCAACACAGACCCGGGCTTCACATCGGCAAGGGCTTCGCTCAGTTTCTTTCCCGAGAGAACGTTTTCGGCAATGATCTTCAGCCGGGGATTGGGATCACTCTTCATGCGATCCAAGGCTGCGCGGAACTCAGGGCGCTGCTCAATTCCCTTGGATCTACGTAACAGATCCAGTGCCGCCGCACGTACATTGGCATCGGGGTCATTGAGGCTGCGGATGACGGCGTCGAACACAATGGGCTCCGTGAGAAGGTCGGGCGGACGGTTGATCGCCTGTTTGCCGAGGAAGTACTTCTGGTCTTGCGATAAGGCTCCTCCAGAAACGCCGAGGTGATTCAGCAGAAATTTCGGGTCGCTTACCTCTTCGATGAGAACGCTGCGCTGCGAACTGCCAAGCCGGCCGAAGACCTGCTCTTGCAAGGCGCTCTCTTGCGTATTCCCCACTCGTTCTAGAGCGATTTGAATGGCTGCCCGCTGCACCTCACGGTCCGGGTCGTTTATTGCGGCGAGCACCTGATTTCGAATGGGTGTCTCATTCATCAGGTCCGGAAAGGAAGCGGCCGCTGTCAGAACGTGAGCATAATTCTTTGTCCTCGGCTCACGGTCTAATAGAGTGCGCAGAGATGAGATGACTTCCTGTTGACGTGTCCAGGAAGAATTGGTGGGAAGAGCCGCAAGCAGAGGCAGCACGGTATTTTGGGCGTTTGCGTCGTCGCTGTGAAGGATTTGCGTGATGGTGTGAACGAGCCCGGCATCGGGTTGACCCGGCGTATTAATGTTCAGAACGCCGCGCTGGCCGTTTTCATAAACGTAGCTGACCGTCTCACGCACCCCTTTGTCCGGGTCGAGCGCGAGTTGCAAGGCTGCTTTGGCGAAATGTTCGCCGCCCGCCGCACTAAGGGTGCTTCCAGCTTTCAGGATATTGATCTTCATGTTGCTGTCGGCGCCTTGCAGACAGTCGATGAGCGCCTGTTCCAGTTCCGGACCCGAACTCTGAAAGAAGTGGATCAGATCGCTGTCATTTCCAACGCGCGTTTGAAAAAATCCATTGTGAACGTCGTAACGAAAGTCCGCCGTATCGCGATACGGTTGATACTCGTAGCCGGGAACGTGGAGGTCGGGAACCCCAGAGACGTACTTGGCAAAGACGGACGGTAAGGCGACAGACACCTGACCTGCCTTCAGTTTGGGCAATGAATAATGGCGAATGTGAAAGTCCCAGAGCGATTCGAGAATTCCCTGGCGGCCGAGCGGAGTGGCGGAGCGCAGAGCGCGGGCGAGTACCTGAGCCTGATCGTGTACTACGGCTTCATAACCCTCGTGAATGCGGTCCTGATCCTGGTCCGTTCCCGCCGCACGCACCCAGGCTTCGAGATACCCGGTGTTTTCGTCTAACACATCGTAGATGCTTTCGTGAATCGCGCGCCTTGTAGTGGGATTGGTCTCAGTATCGAGCCGCGTCGCGAGCGCCTCTAGAATCTGATTTCGCGCCTCGCGATTATCGACCGTCCAGTAGTACCACTGCCAAAGACCGCGAGCGGCATTCAGGCGAACAGCGGGGGCCTGGTCGTTCAGATCCTGTACCAGCGAGGCGAGAAGCTGGTTGTCTCCGCTCAAGTATTTGAAATGCTGATTGAAGAGCTGCGTAGCTCCCCAGCGGACTCGCGAATCGGGTGATCGAAGCGCTTCGGCCAATTCCACGCGCCCTTGCGCTGCAGCTTCCGGCCGGCGTTCCAGAATCATGCGTAACGCCCAGGCTGCGCTTCGTTGAACCATCTTATTTGGATCCCCGAGAGAGCTGACCAGGGGCTGGATGGAGCCCGGATCGGCCATGTGACCGAGCGCGCGCGCAGCGGCTTCTCTCGCCAGCGGTTGTTCGTTGTGGGCCAGCACGTCGCGAATCTGTTTGAGAGTTGCGGCAGGCGCAAGGTCCCAAAACTGATCCAATTGGCTTAACAGAAGTGGAAGATCACCTTTGGCAAGTGTGGCCGGAGCGGTCGGAAAGGCGTCATCCCACCCCTTCTTCTCCGAAGGTTTCTGATCGGATCCGGGATAGAGCGTTGAAAGAGCCATAACCGCGAACTGAGTGGCGCGAAACGGAGTATTGAAACCCTGGTAAACGGGATCGCCCTCCCAACTTCCTTCCGGCCTTTGGGCTTGCAACATGGCTTGAACGGCGCGAGCGAGATTGGGATCGGTTTCGGGGCGATGCCCGGCCAAGGCCAGCGCGAGCACAGCATGATAGGAAATAAAATCCGACGGTTTCGCGTTCTTATCGAACATGTAGGGCCACATGCCATTCGGCTGTTCGTAGCTATAGAGCTGATCGATTAGCTGCTTCAGTTCAGGCGCATATTTCTTACGGTTAACCGTGGCCAGGAAGTGAATCTTCCAGTTCAAGTCGATCATGTTCAGAGGCTTATACGGGAGGGCGAGGCGTTCCACCATGTCGCGCTGTTGAAGCCACTTTGCGTCACCAGTTTGCCGGGAAAGCGTGTCGAAGCTGTCCCAACTCTGTGAGGCAATCTCAAAGGGGCTCACGTCCGGCTCGCAACCGTCCGTTTCATTTCCCGGCATCTCGGTGCGGCTCTTGTAATGAATCGCAAGATAATTGGCGTACGGTATTTCGAAGTCTTTGATGCGAGGCTGGTCGTGGGTGACGTTAGTCTCATAAAGGTGCTCGATTACAGGCAGGCGGCTCGCAACGGTACGCGCGGAGTAGATGACCCGTACCCAGCTGGTACCGGGCTCGCCATAGAGTGGACGCTGGTTGTTGTACATGCGATCCGCAATGAATTCGAGGGCGGGTCTTTGAGTAGGAGCGTAGCCGTGCGAGACGGCGGTCAGGTAGCCGCGGCTTGTGAACTGTGTGGGATGGCAAGCGATGCATTGTTGGGTGTCGCCATGATTCATGGTCGTGCGCAGGGCAACTGCGCCACGGCGGGGCGTGTTGGACAGCCAACTGTCGCCCATGTTGATCAAAAAGTCCATTCCGGTGCGAACGGCCTGCCGGGGATCGCGGTAGGGCGGGACGGGATAGGAAAATGTGCGTAGCTGATAAGAGGGATGATTCGCGTGAACGCGGATGTAGTAAGTCTGTCCGGGTTCTAAGATGCGGGTCCGAAACTTGTAAAGACCGGGATAGTTTTGAGTTGCTTCTATCTGATAAATGGAAGCCCCATTCGTATAAGCTTTGACGTCGCCTTTGCCTTCGGTATCCTTAGCGGCGGTGAACAGGTCAACGTCCATCGGAACCTCACGGTCGGTTACGTCTAGCGTGAAGTAGACGAGTTTTGGTTTGTCGCCGTGAAAGGTGAATTGAAACCACTGGAACCCGCTCAGGAGCGCATGGTAGCGGTCTTGGCCCGGTGCTGGCGCGTATGGCCGCTCATCGGAGCCGCCGAAGATGGTTTGGCCGAACTCGACCCGCTGAGCGGTCTGCCAGGTATCGTTCGGCATCGCAGAAATTACGCCGCCCGAACTGGAGTCCGATTTGATTGGGCGCATGAGCGCGACAATCGCCGGAATTTTGCCGCCGGTACTGTCTTCGAGCATCGCAGTTACTGGACCGGCTCCTCTTGCACGGAGCGTCAGGTAAAAGTCGAGATCTTGGGCATGTAACCGCTTCTCCGCTACGAGGCCGCGGGAATCTGAGATAGAGACGTGAATAGATCGATCCCCTTGTAATTCGGCGGGATCCTTCAACGCGATGGTGATGGCAGAAAGGGAACCGGCATTGGCGTCGCCGAGGACAATCCGCTGCGTCGATTCTGCTGATCCCGGACCTGACGATTGTGATGGCTGCCGCGCGGTTAAGAGAAAAACTGCGCCGCAAACGATACCGAGCGTAGCGCCAGCCAGAAACAAACGCCGGCGAACGCCGCGAACAGAACGGCTCATTAAGTTAGCCTCCCCAGTGCAAATGGACAAGTGACTTTCGTCTACAAAACGACCAAGTGACTCTGTCACCACCTCAGCCTCTTTGTAAGGAGCACTGACGCAGGCATTTTATCGCAGTTCGTTCCTGCGCCTAACCGGATCACCTCCGGCCAGCGCGAGGGCTCGCCAATCTGAACTTGACTCGCGTAATCTCGTCGGCGTAAGCTAAGAATTCTTGGCATGGGACGCAAGGCGCAAAAGAACGACTCGTTGCCCGGTTCACTGGACATGCTCATTCTG
>JALYVD010000300.1 GCA_030853405.1 Acidobacteriota bacterium
ATGTTGGGATGGGCACCGTCGGCAGCGTTGATGTCGAGGTCGAAGGGCGAGTTGTGACTCTCCGCGGGCACGTATCTTCTTCCGAGCAGAGGACCCGGGCAGAAGAAGCCGTAAAGGACGTCCCCAGTGTCGCGTCGGTGGTGAATCGCCTCACGGTCGAGCCCTGAGTTAAGCTCTTACTCGAGCAGGTTGATCGTCCCGCGGCACTTGAGCGCGCCGCACTTACACGGAATACGTTCTACCTTCTTGTCGAAGTGGTAATCAACCGTAAGCTCTTCTCCTCGCCGGATCGGGCGAAGGCTCACGTAGATGATGTGTCGCTTGACAATGCGTGCAATCAAATTGGGCTCGCAAGAATGATTGATATATTCAGCCCCTGAACCGCCTACCGAACCGTCGATGGTCCAATAGGCATCCAGCGTAAAAAGATAAATCAAGTCGGTCGATTCTGCACGCCGTTTCGTCTCTTTACGGCTGATCTTCTCGCCCGTGTACTCGATCACCTTCCTTTTGGCCGGGATCGGTTCCGTCGCATAGACGCCCCATCGATGAATCTTTGAAGACGCGAGCCTGAGCCCGAAGCTTGCATACTTCGGATCGATCAGAGGAGCCCCACTCTCGGCCTTTATCCCGTCCACAGTTTTGGTTTGCGGCATTGTTCGGGTAGACAAGCTCCGCTTAGCGCGAGTCAAATGTTCCTCGTCGCTATTGAGTCTTCTGCTGGAGAACGGAAACCAATTCCTGAACTGCGTCGGCGCTTCTCCGAAGCGCTGTACGTTCAGAGTCGTCGAGCTTGATCTCGTAGATTTTCTCGACTCCGCGCTTGCCGAGCTTCACCGGTACTCCCACGAACAAGTTGTCGATGCTGTACTCGCCAGTAAGATGAACAGCACAGGGCAAAACCTTCTTCTTATCCTTCAAAATAGATTCAACCATCTCGACGGTAGCAGCAGCCGGTGCGTAATAGGCGCTGCCGGTTTTGAGGTATTTCACGATCTCAGCGCCGCCGTCCCGAGTACGTTGTACCAAGCGATCGATTGTTGCGCCGTCGGTCAGTTCAGTGAGGGGAATGCCGCTCACGTTTGTGAAGCGAACAAGCGGAACCATCGTGTCGCCATGGCCGCCTAGAACCATGGCCGTTACATTCTCGAAAGAGACATCCAGCTCTTCCGCAATGAAAGTACGAAACCGCGCTGTATCCAGCACGCCAGCCATCCCGATGACACGCTCGCGCGGGAAACCGGAGACTTTGAGCGCTGTCCAGCACATCGCATCCAAGGGATTAGTGACAAGAACCAGAATGGCATTCGGCGAGCGCTTCGCGGCCTGTTCCGTCGCGCTTTTCACCACCTCGTAGTTAGCGAGCAGCAAATCGTCACGGCTCATCCCCGGTTTGCGTGGAAAACCAGCCGTGATTACTACAACGTCCGAGTCCGCTGTTTCTTCGTAGCGATTGGTGCCGACGATGCGAACATCGTATCCTTCAACCGGCGCAGACTCGAGCATATCGAGTCCCTTACCCTGTGGTACGCCCTCTACGACATCGACGATAACGACGTCGGCCAATTCCTTTGCGGCGATCTTCTGGGCCGTGTTGGCACCCACGTTACCCGCGCCAACGACCGTTACTTTCCTTCGCATCTTTCTCCCTAAACCACTCGAAACGAAACAGCAGTATAGCAGTCAAGTATTGCCTTCTAAGCCGGCCTGGAAAGTGTATCCGGAGCCTCAAAGGATTGGTGTCAGAAGGAATCCGTTAACGGAACCGACATTTTTCCAGGCTATCCTAAGGCAAAGATTTTATGAGATTAGTATTCGCGAAACTTGCATGTTTTCTTCTGGGCGCGTGCCTTGTTCTGGAAGCTCAGAACACCGCCGGAACCGCCAGCATCTCCGGAACAGTTATCGATCCAAGCGGGTCAGCTGTGCCGGGCGCGAGTGTAGTCGTCGAGAACCCGTCGAAAGGTATACGCCGAGAGCTTTCTACTACCGATAGCGGTGTCTTCAACGTGCCTGCTTTGGTCCCCGCCCCGGGCTACACCGTTAACATCACTAAACCCGGATTCGCCAGGTACGAAGTGAAAGACGTAGCTTTGACCGTAGGCTCGACCGTAAACTTGAATGCCTCGTTATCTGTCTCTTCCTCCGCTACCCAAGTGGAGGTAACCTCCGAGGCGCCCATCGTCGATACTGTAAAACCCGATGTTTCGCAGTTGGTGAGTAGCCGCCAGATTCTGGATCTGCCGATCAACGGCCGTCGAGTAGATAACTTTGTGCTGTTGACTCCGGGCGTTACGTCGGACGCGGGCTTCGGCTTGCTTACATTTCGCGGCCTACCCGGCGGAAACAGCTTTCTGACAGACGGCGTCGACACAACCAATAGCTTCTACGACGAAAATGCCGGCCGGACCCGGACCTACAACATCTCGCAGGACGCCGTACAAGAATTTCAAGTAATTACCAGCGGATCCCTTGCCGAGTACGGACGAGCTTCCGGTGGGGTGGTCAACACGATAACCCGTAGCGGAACGAACGAATTTCACGGAACTGCTTACGAGTTTTTCCGGAATCGCACCTTGAACGCAACCGACATCAGCTCGTTCGGAGCCAAGCCCCAGGACTGGAGGCATCAAGCTGGAGCAAGCATCGGTGGTCCCATCAAGAGAGATAAGCTGTTCTTCTTCTTTAATGGCGAACTGCAGCGCCGATACTTTCCGATTGCATCCTCGAACGTACAGAATTCCAACCTGTTCACATCGCCTACGACTATCAACCCGAGAGCGTGCGGAGCGCCGGCCACAGCCGCCCAGTGTTCCGCTGCCGAGCAGTACATAATCGGCCGAGCCGAGCCGCAATTAGTTCCACGAACGGCAGACGTAAACCTGTTGTTTGGAAAGATCGATTATCAGATCAATGACAGGAATCGGGCTAGCTTTGAATTCAACTATGTAGACTTTCGCTCTCCTAACGGAATCCAGACGCAAATTGCTTTGATCAACGGCAATGCGGTGGGCAACAACGCAAATACTACGGTATTCGATCGGACCGGCAAGGCGTCGATAACGACTATAGTTTCCGCGAACATTGTAAATGAGGCCAAGTTCGGCTTTTTCAAAGATCGCCAATATGACCCTAATAGTCCCAGTCTGCTTCCGAGCATTGGCCCAATCGGACTGAGCATTAGCGGCGCTACGGCAATCAGCAACATCGGCTATGCAACGGGTTACAACCGGCTCGATCCCAGTGAACAACGCTTTCAATTTGGAGATACGCTCTCCTACACTCTTGGACGCCACAATGTGAAATTTGGCGTCGATTACGACAATGTCGAAGACTATGTCAGCCTTCTAAGTAACCGCTATGGGACGTACACGTATGCAAGCCTAACCAACTTCGCTCTTGACTTCAGTGGAAATACCACGCTTGCGAAGAACTGGGCAACATATTCGCAGAAATTTGGTAATCCCGTTGTAGACACGTCTCTGAATGAGATTTCGGCGTTCATACAAGACGAGTGGCACATTACTCCGAAACTTACCATCAGCCCCGGACTGCGATACGAAAAAGCATTTCTGCCCCAGCCGATCGAAAAATATTCTAATCTTGTCAACCCGCTGCTTCCGCAGACCGATCACATCCCTCAAACCAGCCGTAACTTTGCGCCGCGCTTCGGCTTCGCTTATGCCGTAAATTCGAAGACTGTGCTGCGGGGCGATTACGGACTGTTCTGGAATCGATATGTGACGGCAGCTATTTCGAACTTCTTTACGGCAAACGGCTTCTATCAGGCGACCTATACGCTGTCGGCGACCGGAAGCACCGGTCCGCGGCAGGTCGCGGCTGGTCCTGTTTTCCCGTACTCTTTAACGCAGCAGCCCACCGCCGTGCCAGGCGCGGCAACGCCCAGTATTCCTGACCCGGCGTTCAGACCCTCGTACTCCGAACAGGGCGATTTCGCCATCGAACGGCAGCTGACGTCCAACTCTAGCGTGACTTTATCCTACATATGGGATCGTGCTTTGCACCTGATCTCGGCCTTCGATGCAAACGTCGCGACGCCTACGCAGAACTATACATATCCGATTCTGAACGCACAAAATCAAGTTGTCGGCACCTACACGACCCCAATCTACACACGGCGTTTGAACCCTGCGTTTGGCAGTATCATCGACGTGACATCGAGCAACAACAGTTACTACAACGGCTTCGCGGTTCAGTACAACAAGCGCTACTCGAGTTGGTTTCAAGGACAGGCATCATACACGTATTCGCATGCGGAAGATTACAACGTCGGCGGTGGCGGCAACACATTATTTACGCCGAGTTCGCCTACCTCGGTCTTCAACGGAAACTATGCTAACGAGAAAGGTTCATCCTCGACCGATCAGCGTCATAGGCTGGTGGCAAACGGAGTGGCAACGCCCAAATTCGTCAGAGGCAACAGCGCGTTTGACCGATACCTGATCAATAACTGGGAGCTCTCGGCTATTACGACCGCCGCTTCTGCTCAACCGCTTGTTCCTACCGTCAGCGTGAGTGCTGCGCCTTCCTCCCTTCTGAATCGCAGCACACTGAATGGACTCGGCGGATCGAGTCGCGTTCCCTTTGAACCAATTTCTGGGCTCGACGCCGACCAGCTTTACCGAACCGACGCACGCCTCTCGAAGACTCTGCCATTCAGTGAGCGATTTAAGGTGACACTGATATTTGAAGCGTTCAACGTCTTCAATCATCACTACTACGCCGGTACCAATCCACGAACCACTCAGCAATACTCAACAGTAAATTACAACTTGAACGGCCAATCCGTAATAGAGCTGGCTCCGTTCGCGAGTTATGGAGCTTGGGGGACGACGTCTTCTCCTCTTGAGGGAACCACAGCTCGGCGAGCGCAGGTGGCTGTCCGTATTACTTGGTAGGGTGTGTCGTCGAGCACGAGAGAAAGCCGCTGGCGGAACCAGCGGCTTTCTTATATGAAGTAAGTCTCGGTAAGAAACCAGATCGTTCTAGTTCCCTCATTCGCTGAGTGATACTAGGCTTTGGCCGAGGCGGTCTTGCGGCGGCGGAGGAGGCCAGCGCTAGCGGCCAGCAAACCAAAGCCGAGAAGGGCGATCGAGGACGGCTCAGGGACTGCCGAGAAAGTCTGATCTACGTAGCTGATTTGCGCAACACCGAGGAAAGCGCTCACGTTGATGTCCTTGGTAACGTAGAGATCGTCGTACGTACCGTTTATCGAGATATTGTCTGCCCGTGTGCATCCGGCATAGGCGCCACAAGCAACAGACGCAAACCCAACTTCATGACCGCTACCGTCGAAGACGCTTTCCGTCACTGAGGAGATCGCGTATCCGTAGAAAGTTCCATTAAAATCCAATCCGACATTATCGATGCCGGTGGTCGAATTTACGTGATAGTGGAGGACGGCATCATCGAACCCGACACCCAAAGCGGTAAAGCCGTCCGAGAATTCAATACCAGTTCCGGGACGGGTCATAGTCGAAACGTTGATATTTCCGCAACTGCCTGACGCACTGCCGGCCTTGCTGACCTGGCAAGTGAAGTCATTGAATGTCAGATTTGATATCGACAATGTAGGATTGTCGTTGACCGTTGTTGCGTGACCGATGAGCGGTGTGAGCACAGAAACCGCCACCATAAGAATTGATTTAGAAAAGCGCATTACTGCATAACCTCCGGGCATTCCCGAGCAACGCATTTCGATGCTTGCTCATGAATGCAGTTTGAACTCAGAGGACTCGTTCGGACAAGGCACAGAGGCGCTAGAGGTACTGAAAAGGGTTCCATTGCGAAGTTAGGAGAGGGGTTTGGTAGGGTGGGGAGCCGTGCCGATTACCGAAGCCAATCCGTTCAAAGGTCGCCAATATCCGGGCCAGGTGATCGTGACAGCGGTTCGTTGGTAC
>JALYVD010000308.1 GCA_030853405.1 Acidobacteriota bacterium
AGATGAGGACGGAGGCGCGGTCGTTGGCCGGTCTCGGAGCGTACACAGGCCAGGAGAGTCTCACGCTGTCCGGAAGAAACGGACCAGAGGTCCTGAAAGGTGTCCGCGTATCGGCCAGCTTCCTTCAAATACTGGGCGTCGGTCCCATGCGCGGACGCGGCTTTCGCCCTCGGGAAGATTCGCCCGGCGGCACACCGGTTGCGATGGTTAGCGCCGAGTTATGGCAGCGGCGTTTCGCCGCCGATCCCCACATCGTCGGCAGAACAGCCACTCTCGATGCCACGCCCTACACCATTATTGGGGTTCTTCCGCCCCGCTTTCAGTTCCCCTTTCCTGAAGTTGATGTCTGGATGACCGCGCCCTCGGAATGGCCGCTCTTTACGCCGGCATCCAGAGCGCTCAGCCCCTTCCTGACGATATTTGGCCGCCTGAATCCAGCAGTAACCCTCGCACAAGCGAACGCGGAAATGAAGGTCATCCGGGGTCGATACGCAATGGCTCATCCGGCTATGCTCGATGCAAAATCGAAGACGCCAGTAGAAGTGATCCCAATGAAAGATGATCTGGTGGCCAAAGTACGGTCCATGCTGTGGATGCTGTTTGGCGCCGTCGGCTTTGTACTCCTGATCGCGTGTGCCAACGTGGCCAACCTGCTCCTGACTCGCGCTACTTCCCGCGCGCGTGAATTCGCCCTGCGGTCGGCGCTTGGCGCTGCCCGGATTCGCCTCCTGGGACAGTTGCTTGCGGAGAGCGTTCTGTTATCCGTTTTCGGCGGAGCGCTCGGCGTATTGCTGGCCGTTTTCATTCTGCGGATTATTCCGAGAATTACCGCTATCGACTTGCCTCGCGCCGGGGAAATTCACATGGATTGGGCGGTGCTCGGATTCGCTGCGGGACTTTCCGTCGCGACCGGTATCCTGTTCGGATTAGCGCCCTCGCTTGGCGCATCCAGGCCCGATTTGATGCACGTGTTGCGAGCCAGTGGGCAAGCCGCCAGCAAAGGGGCCTCACGGAGAATCTTGGCCCGATTGAACATGCGAAATCTGCTATCCATCGCGCAGATCGCGCTATCTATAGTCTTGCTGATCGGCGCGGCCCTGCTGATCGAAAGCGTCGCCTATCTGCGTGGCGTTGAAGTGGGCTTCAACCCGGCGAATCTGCTTACCGTTAGCGTTAGTCTGCCTCCATTGCGCTATGACACGGACCAGAAGAAAGCCTCTTTCTTCGAAGAACTCGCCCGGCGCGTAGGTGCGTTGCCCGGCGTCCGAGACGCTGCCGTCGCCATGTCGCTTCCCATGATGGGTTATGCAGGAAGTCCGGTTCAGGACGCTGCGAAGCCCCGGCTGAAATTGAATGAACGTCTGATTGCGAAAATCTTCCCGATTACTCCAGCGTACTTTCGCACTCTCCAAATTCCGTTGAAGCGAGGCAGAGAATTCACCGCACACGATACCCAAGATGCGCAGCGTGTCGCGATTATCGATGAAAGCTTGGCTCGCCGGTTCTGGCCGGGCTACCCTCGCCATCAAGATCCCATTGGTCGGCGGCTCTTGATCGGTGGCGTGAACCCGAAGTCCGCGGAAATTGTCGGAGTCGTCGCCGATGTACATCAAAACCTCGACAGCCGGGCCGACTGGCAGGAGAGCGTGTACGTTTCCTTCGCGCAGGATCCAACGCCTTCTGCCGTCATTGCACTGCGCACTGCCGGTGACCCACTCTCTTTCACCCGGGCCGTTAGCGAGCAGGTTCGGAACTTGGATCGGGATCAATCCATTGGCCCGGTGCGAACGATGGAGGAGCAGGTGGAAGCACAAGTTGGCCAGCGGCGTTTACTGCTCATATTGTTGGGCTCATTCGCCCTGGTAGCGCTGCTTCTTGCTCTAATCGGCATCTACGGCGTCATTGCGTACTCGGTGGCTCAGCGCGTTCAGGAAGTTGGGATTCGGCGGGCGTTGGGCGCGCGGCAAAGCGACATTCTTGGCCTTATCCTTGGTCAAGCGGTTGTCCCGGCCCTGGCGGGAATCGCCGTCGGCATCGGTGGAGCGATCGCCTTAACCCGTGTCATGAGAACGGTGCTCTTCCACGTCAGCGCGACCGATCCCTTGACCTTCGCCGGTATTGCATCACTCTTTCTCTTAGTCGCGCTCGGCGCCAGTTACATTCCAGCGCGCCGCGCCGCTCGAATCGATCCAATGACCGCTTTGCGGGTTTGATAATTACATAAGTCTTACAAACAAAAGGGCCACTTCAGGCTACTTTCGTATTAGGACAAATGCAAAACGTGAATAGTGTCTCGTTCCGCACGGTGCCGGAGCGCGAAGGACTGAACTGGCCGACCACCATAGTGATGGCGCTCTTCCATCTGGGAGCCGTCGCGGCGCTCTTCATGTTCAGTTGGAAAGTCTTGGCCGTTGCGATCTTCCTCTATTGGATGACGACCGGACTCGGCATCAGCATGGGCTATCATCGCCTGCACACGCATCGCTCCTACAGAGTGCCGCGCGCGCTAGAATATTTCTTTGCTGTCTGTGGCGCCTTGACACTCGAAGGCGGTCCCATTTTCTGGGTTGCCACTCACCGGATCCACCATCAGAAATCCGATCAGGAAGGCGATCCGCACTCTCCTCGTGATGGGGCATGGTGGTCGCACGTCGGCTGGCTTCTGTTTGGAGAAGCCAAGCACAACAACACGAAACTGATGGCGAAGTACGCGCCGGATCTCGCGAAGGACAAGTTCTACGTCTGGTTAAACAACTATCATTGGGTTCCGATGGTTGCGCTCGCCGCGATAGTCTTCGCGATCGGTGGAGTTCCGATGCTGCTCTGGGGTATTTGTCTCCGCGTGGTCGTCGGACTGCACGCGACATGGCTGGTCAATTCCGCCACTCACATGTGGGGCTCACGCCGCTTTGCCACGCGTGACGATTCGCGCAATAACTGGTGGGTAGCCCTGCTTACCTTTGGCGAAGGCTGGCATAATAACCACCACGCGCATCCGACTTCCGCACGTCACGGATTGGCTTGGTACGAGTTTGACCCGTCCTGGCTTTTGCTCAAAGTCCTCAGGTCCTTCGGAATCGCGAAATCCGTCCACGTTGCCAAAGTGCACAGCGCGGTAGTGGAAGAACAAAAAGCGGCATAACGGACCAGAACTGAACCGCGCGCGTAAGCAAGCGTTTCTTCCAGCTCGCGCCGTGCATAATCTGAATTGATGGTTGTAGCGGGCCGGCAAAAATCGATCGCATTCTTTATCGCGCTCGGCGCCGGTCTGATCGTAGTAATCCTGCTTCTCTACATCGGTTGGGTCCTCCTCAACTGGCATAGAGGCATTCTGGTCTTCTTCGGCGTCCTTCTGCTGGCGATGATCATCAGCGGAGTCGTCTTGAACACCACTTTCCTCGTGCGCGAAATTCGGCGTAATGAACAGCACGATGCGTTCATCAACGCCGTCACGCACGAACTTAAAACCCCTGTAGCCTCTATCCGGCTTTATCTTGAGACCCTCCTTTCCCGCAGCGTTGAGGAGCAAAAGCAAAAAGAGTTCTACAAAATCATGCTGGATGACAGCGACCGTCTGCTGGCAACCATCGAACAGGTGCTGCGGACCGGGCGTGTCGGCCCCGCCAACCGTCTCTTACACTCGTCCCCCGTCGAACTCAACGCCCTCGTCGCGGAATGCATCACGCGGGCGCGGAACCGCCACAATCTTCCGCCGGACTCGATCGCCTATCACCCTGTTCCACCTGTCAAGGTCCTCGGCGATGAGGACGAACTGCAGGCCGCTGTTTCAAATCTGATCGACAATGCCGTAAAATATTCGGGCGATTCGATCAACGTGGTTGCGGAAGTCGCCGCTCCGGACGAGAGAACCGTCTCCGTGCGCGTGAGAGATCAGGGCATAGGCATACCGAAAGCGGAACTAAAGCGCATTTTTAAACGTTTCTACCGCGTCCCGGCGCTCACCGGCAAGCGCCCGAAAGGGACCGGGCTCGGACTATACATTGTGCGTTCCGTCGCCAAGCGTCACGGCGGCCGGGCTTGGGCGGAAAGCGAAGGACCCGGCCATGGGAGCACCTTCGTTCTCCAGCTTCCCGTATTGAAATGAGCCGGGTTCTGGTAGTCGAAGACGAGCAGCACCTCGCCGACGGGTTACGTTTCAATCTTGAAGCTGAAGGCTATCAGGTGCAAGTTGTGGAAAGCGGCGAAGAGGCCCTCGAAAAGCTGCTCGGCAATGGAACTGACTTTGACATTTTAGTGCTGGATCTGATGCTTCCGGGCAAGGACGGCTTCACGGTTATGTCGGAATTACGCAAGGCCGGACAGTTCATCCCAACTTTAATGCTAACCGCGCGCGGGCACCCGGACGATGTTCTGCAAGGTTTCCAGGCGGGTGCGGACGACTATCTCACAAAACCGTTTGAACTCGCCATTCTGATCGCCAGAATTCATGGTCTGCTGCGGAGGCGTCAGTGGTTGGAAGCCTCCATCACGACTCCCCAGCCCGCCGTGGATCGGAGCGACGTCCTTACATTCGGCCAAGACAACGAGAAGGTTGTCAACTTCGACCGTCTTGAATTGACCGTCCGTGACCAGGTGTTTCGCCTCACCCTGATGGAAGCGAACGTGCTTCGATACCTGCTCCAGCACGAAGGCAAACCAGTATCGCGAAAAGCGATGATCGAAGAGGTATGGGGCTTACAAGAGGACACCGACACCCGTCCCATCGACAACTTCATCGTACGTTTGCGGCGCTACGTCGAAGACGATCCAACAAAACCTCGGCACGTGCTTACGGTCCGCGGCGTGGGATACCGCTTCGTCGCGAATCCTCCACAACCCGCCTGATCCAAGCTGCGGCGCGGTGTTGCTAAACTAGGTTCATTCGGGGCGTGGCTCAGCCTGGTAGAGCGCCTGGTTCGGGACCAGGAGGCCGGAGGTTCGAATCCTCCCGCCCCGACCAATTCTTCAATAGCTTACAGTGGACATCGCCTCGGAGCGCCGTTGGCGACAACCAGAAGTTCCGATGTCAAGGTTCTCTGCAGCTGCTTCCCTTCAAATCTCCAAGTGTTTACAGTGAGAACGGTTGAGAACGATCTTTCAAAGTCGACGCGCTGTTGAGAAGGTGATGGCGAGCCTAAACACTTTGAGTGGCCCGATTGCGCACTGCTGTCCCGTGGCTGACGACGGAGTGCTTCGACTCAGACTCGCCTGAAAGACCGGTTTCGAATGTTTGGCTAATCGCAAGTTTCGATGAACGACGTAAGGCTCGCAAGACCCTCTTTCCCCATATACCCCAGCTGAATTTCTCATCGCCGATAAGAGAAACTTGGTCTTGTGCGCGTATACGCATTTAGCGTACACTTGAAGACGTGTGCCGCCCGCCGATGACGGTCGTCGAAACCGTCCAGTTTCTGAAGGACGCCGAGGGTCTTATGTCGGAATCGGATCGGGCGCGGCTGGTTAAATTCATCGGTGCGAATCCACAAGCGGGTGATCTGATTCCGGAGACTGGTGGAGTCAGAAAACTGCGGTGGGCTTTGCAGGGCGGCGGAAAACGCGGAGGCGCGCTTTTTCACAACGAGGCTCTCCCAGTTTTCCTACTCGCCCTGTATGGCAAGAACGAAAGGGCAAACCTGAGCAAGGCCGAACGGAATGCGATGGCGAGAGTTGTGCCAGCCATCGTTCAAGGTGATTCGAGAGGCCGTGGAACAAAATGACACAAACGAAAAAGCCGTCCAGCCGATCCGGTGCGAAGAAAGCTCCTACAGTCGGCGCAAGAATCATCGAAGGGCTGGAAGAGGCCCTCGCCTGGTCCAAAGGCGAAGACGTTCCGGTCCGAGTCACGCAAGTCCAAGTCCCGGATGTAGACGTGTCTAAGGTCCGTCGGCGGATGGGCCTAAGCCAAACGCAATTCGCCTTGAAGTTCGGATTTCCGCCAGCGACATTACGGAATTGGGAGCAAGGGCGGGTTCGGCCTGACACCTCCACGCGCGTTCTGCTCGCGGTGATTGCGAAACATCCTGAAAGCGTTGAGGACGTTTTGAAGGACGTTCGATGAGTGATAGGCGCTATGGCCGGTACTATGGCTACCGTCAACAACTCACTTAGACAGCGGATTAACCCACTGCGCCCCCGAAAAGCGCGCGAAATCCGTATCGGCTGTATAAATAGTTCCGCGAAGTTCCACTGCAATCGCTGCCAAGTGAGCGTCGGTCGTCAGATTCCCACCCCGCCCCTCGGCCCGGAGAAAGCTAAAGACTAATTCGGCGTGCCGGGGACCGGGATTGACGATTCTTACAATCCGGCGGTCCAGCCAGGATTTCACATGACTGACGGCAAGATCAACCGGCATAGGGTTCGCAAAAACCCGCGAGTTGGTCCATAGCCGGACAAACCCAAGGGCAACAACCCACGAAATCCCCACTGGCCTAGTGCCGGACAAACAGGACGCCCACCATTCAGCCGCTTGCTCGTGCCAAGGTGACGTCGAGTCGTATGCATATACCAATAGGTTGATGTCGGGTAGGATCACAGATCCCGGTCCGAAGGCGTGCGGCGAGCCGGTATTTGATCGGTCTCCCAAGCCAGTTCATTGAATCGGCGATCGTCAATTCCAGGTTGCAGGCGTCCAGCGTGCGGCTGCAATCGAAATGGGGCTTCCTGCGGCGCCGTTTCGCCGAGCCCACGCCGTAAGGCTTCGTTCACAACCGCTTTAAATGGCATGTGCGACTCACGGGCGGCATCGCTGAGCCGCTCGGCAAGATCATCGTCCAGGGTCAACGTTGTCCTCATAAAGACATCATGATGCTTTTCCGCGCTGATGTCAAGATGCCTCCGGGAACGATTTTACTGCGTCTTCCCAACGGCCTCAATCAGCTCCCGATGCAGTTTCGCCAGCTTACTCGCATCAAACTTCAACACGCGCCGATCATAGGTCATCAACCCATTGATCTCGCTCTCCACATCGGAGGTCTGCGTATAAACCGCCGCCGAAAGCCCCTGCTTCGCCAGAACGTTTAACTGCGTGATCAAATTCTCGTACGCCGCCTGCAACGCCCCTTGCTCTTGATACGTTCGATATCCCCAGTTATGCTTATCCGTCCAAAGGTGCCCGGTTACCGGATGAGCTAAGCCGCCGAATTCCCCCAGCACTGAAGCTCGACCGGGCATCACGGGAAACATCGCCGGACCGGGATACGAATGCATATCCTTCATATCGCCGTAGCCTCTGTCCTCCCACCCGCTAGGGCCATCCACCAGCCTCGACGGATCCATCACCTTCACCATTTTCAAAATTTCATTGGTGGAGTGCTCGCCCCATCCCTCATTGAACGGCACCCACGCGATGATGCTCGGAACGTTCGCTAGATTCTGAATCATTGCCTTGAGTTCACGTTGGAAATCCTCGGCATCCGCGGGCGGAAACGTGGCGTCGTCCGCGCTCCCTTTCTTAACGCGCGTTTCAGGCGACGCTGTCATAGCGCTCGGCATATCCTGCCATACCGCCAACCCAAGCTTGTCGCACCAATAGTAATAGCGGGCTGGTTCGACCTTTACATGCTTTCGTAGCATATTGAAACCAAGCTTTTTCAGCGTCTGAATATCGAAGCGAATAGCATCGTCCGTAGGAGCCGTATACAGTCCGTCCGGCCACCACCCCTGATCCAATGGACCAATCAGAAACTGCGGCTGATTGTTGAGGAAAATGCGGTTATAGCCAGCGGCATCCTTCGCAATCGCAACCTTACGCATGCCGAAGTAACTGCTGACCGCATCACCTGTTTTAAGCGATACCTTCAAGTCGTAAAGGACCGGCGTGTCCGGAGACCAGACCTTCAAGTTCTTGATCGGAATCGCAGTTTCCGCGCCCGTCGCCCCTGAGATCTTGCCTACCGTGTGCCCCGCAAGCTTGGCCGTCGCCGTAAACGCGCTCTCTTCAGACCCATGTATCACAAGCCGGAGCTTGTGTCCATCGACATCGGGAATCAGAGAAATTTCGGATATGTAGGACGCCGGAACGGGCTCCAGCCATACCGTCTGCCATATCCCCGAAACCGCTGTGTAGAAAATGCCTCCAGGCTTAAGAACCTGTTTCCCACGCGGATGAAGGGACTCGTTCGTGGGATCCCACACGGACACCACGATCTCTTGCTCGCCGGCATCCGGTTTCAAAGCCGAGGTGATATCGAACGTGAACGGATCGTAGCCGCCTTCATGCTCTCCGACGCGCGTGCCATTAACAAATACCTCGGCGCGCCAGTCCACCGCCCCGAAATGCAGCAGCAGGTGTTTGCCTTTCAGCCGCTCGGTTTTAAATGTCCGGCGATACCAAAGCCGCTGGTTCGGATCGAGCGTCCGCTTCACGCCGGAAAGCCCGGATTCAATCGGGAACGGTATTAGAATTTTCCCTTCGAACTGGCTGGGCTGAGCCGCCTCCTTCGGTGCTACGGCGTAATCCCACAAGCCGTTCAAGTTCGTCCACGCCGCCCGAACCATTTGCGGACGAGGGTATTCGGGATGTGCATTATCCGGCCCAACCTGCGACGTCCACTCGGTGCTGAGTGGAACGTCCGCGGCTTTCCACTCCGCGCCGCGGCTTACAGTTACAGCGGATAACAACACGGCCGCGCATAAAATTCCGACTCTAAATTTCTGCATGTCTTCCGTCTTCACTGCGTAACCTTGCCGCGCCACTTCTTAGCCAATTCCTCATTCGCGAGAGCCTTTATATAAACGCCTCCCACCACGGACCGCGCCTGGAAGCCAACCTGTTTTCCGGTCTTAGTGTCATACCAGTCCGTAAGCGGGACACGCGAAGGCGTTTCATTCATCCATTTCGCAATCGGCAGCATCAAAGAGTTAAATTCATCCGTCCGGTTCGTCAGCGTGGCCGTCCATAACTCCCAATCCAATTTCGTGTAATCCGCGCGGTTATCAAGCGGCAAACCATACTGGTTCAGGTGCTTCAAATAGAACGCCATCTCCGTCTCCCGAATCCGTGCCGGAAATAAGTGCAGCCCCAACACTTGATCCCACACCAGATTATATTTTTGGCTCCACGTGCCTGGCTTATCGAACGCGAGTTTATAGTGGTCGCCATCGACGGCCATCTGCTCCCACTTACCCGCCATCTCCTTGGCGGCCCGCGAATAGTCGTCCGCTACTTGAGTCTTACCAAGTCCACGCGCCATCTGAGCATAAGCGGCAAGGCCTTCAATCGCCTTGATGGATAAGTTGGCGTTGTGCGCCAGGTGACCCGCAAAATCGTCGGTACTTAACTGGTTCTCCGGATCGAGTCCCTTAGAACGCAGATACTCGGCCCACTTACTAAGCTGCGGCCAATACTCTCCGGCCAGATGCGCGTTGCCCTGTTCCCGCCCCAGCGCCGCCATCAGGATCAGCATGTTGCCGCTCTCTTCCACTGGCATCTGGTTCTCTTCCGTCCTCTCACCGCCTCCATACACTTGGCCATTCGCCAGCGGATACGTCCCCAAATCATGCGGGGCAAACGGCCACTTCCAGCGCGGAAGCGCGGAATACTCAAGCACGGGTTTCAACTGCGCTTCTAAAAGAGCGGGGTTGAAAAAGAGAAAGAATGGGCCGGAAGGATACAGGACATCCACCGTAGAAATGCAGCCGTTGCTGAAGTTTTCTTTCGGAAACAGCATCGGCTCGCCATTCATGTCGGCCGCTAATCCATGCGCCGCCAAAGTCTGTCGAAAAGCCAGGATAGCCACGTCCGCATACGGCTTGCCTCCCACTCGCTCCAGATCGGCGGTCAAATCGGAATCGAATTGATGCGCGCGCTTTTCTAAATCCCCAAGCTGCATCTCGGCTGCCTGTAACATTTCCTGCGGCGTCTCACCGTTCCGTTGCCAATAAGGCCGGAGCCGCCGGTTCAAGTATTCGATGGAGTACCGCTCCGTATAGGAAAGCAAAACGTGGCGGCTCTCCGTCTGCGCCCCGTCCACCGTGATAGGGAAAGCTACTGCAAGATGAGCGGCACGGTTGCCCGCCTCGACTGGCATTTCAAGGTCGTCCGAGGCTGGCAGCGTACCTGATTTCAAAAACGAAGCCATGCTCCCGGCGGCATTCGCCAGCAACGGATGCTCACTATCCGGGACCGCTAAGTGAAAGTAACCCCAGTCAATCCGAACGTTATCGCCGTACCGCTCCAGCACCCGTTGATCCCGCGAACCTACGCTCAGAACGCTAAGTGGCCCCGCTTGCGCCCGGCTCCACACGACTTGCTGCGTTGGATTGTCCACCCCCAGAACCGGATCGCAATCTAAGTAGATCGAAACGTCGTGTTTCTTACCATCCGTTGCCGCAACATCCCAGGTCAAATAGGTTACCGGCCGCGATAACAGATCAACGTCTCCAGCCAACGCAGCTGTGAAGAATGTGACATTCAGCCGCACTCCGGATTCTTCAAACGTGTAAACGGTGTGAGTAGGCGTAACATTCAGCGAAAGTTGCTTCATTGCTGGAACGTTGCGTCGTGGGCGTGCCCCCATATAACGAAAGTTGTTGCCATCAACCCGAATCAAACCGCTCAGGGGTTGTTCTGCTCCTGTCCAGTGCTTGGTATTTTGATCTGTCAGGTTGTCACCCTCGGACCAGATACTGAAATACGGATCGTGAACCACTAGCGGCGTGGCGGGTGGCCGCAGCTTGGCGGCTTCTTGTGCCGCAATAGGCAGAACGAATATAAAGAGCAGGGCAATGTTGGCTTTTCGCATTGGACACTAAGCTTCGCTCGAATTATCGATAGATTGTAGGCCCGGGTCAAGTCTCCACACGGTTGGATAACCGTTATGAAAGGCCGTTTACGGTTCCGATTGCAGTGTATAATTTCCATGAGTTCCGCCCTGTGACGAAATTAGAAAACTGCAATCGAGAGGAGAGGGAACTCGCGCTCCAAAAGGCGCTCCAGAGCCGCACTTTTGCGCGTTCGGAGCAGCTGAAGGCGTTTCTCAGATTCATCTGCGAATCGGAAGCGCTTCGCCCAGGTGCGCCGTTGACCGAGTACGTCATCGGCGTGGAAGTCCTCGGTCGTCCTGAAGGTTATTCGCCTGCCGAGGATTCAGCCGTTCGAACGAGAGCGTACGAGTTGCGGCAAAAATTGGACCGGCTCTATTCAACCGAACTCCCGAATGAACCGGTACGAATTCTGGTTCCGAAAGGAACCTATTCTCCACAATACGTCAAGCCTTCCGGCGGGCTGCACCTTGAGATCGTAACCCCGGATCCACCGCATCCAAGGATCCCCGAACGGTTACGAACCTCCGCATTATCCCTGACCATTGCGATCGTGATTTCGCTCCTTCTCGGTTCCGGTGCCACATGGCTCGTCATGAAAGCCGTAACCCAAAATGCCGGACCCGATCCTGCGCTGGTGGAAGCTTGGGGGCCTCTCGCAAAACATGATCAAACCGTAGCGCTCTGTGTGGCCACGCCTCTTTCTCTCGTTCTAGGTCCGCTGGAGCATGACGTATACGACAGCCACAGTTATTCCCCTCCGGACGAAGCGTATTCGTTATTTAAGCAACACAGGTTTTTGCCCTCCAACGGCCGCCTCGGCATGACTTTTAGCGACAACATGATTGCGGTCGGGACAATGAACGCCGCGATGGTCACTGCTAGAACGCTTCGAAGCTTCGGAACTTCCTATCAGCTTCTGCCCGAGAGAGTGTCGCATGCCTCGTCGCTTCGCGGAAGAAACGTTGTCTTCCTCGGTGCTCCGGTGGACAGTGAAGCGATTGCGCTTGCGATGCGCGACGTCCCCTTGGCCGTTGATTTCGAGCCGTCAATCCGGGAATTCGTAATCCGCGACAAATCGACCGGAAAATTCACCGCCCCGAAGAAAGACGCCAGTGGCGATTTCACCGAAGTTTACGGGCTCATAACCGTCAAGACGGCCAGGGATTCCGATCGCAAACGAGTTCAAACGGTTCTCTTCTCGGGAATCACATCGGTGGGCAGTCAAGGAGCCGCCGAGTTCTTTTCGTCCCCCTCGGCCATGACTAATCTGCGATCCACGCTGGCCAAGGAAGGCTCCTCCGGATTCCCGGCTGTCTATCAGGTCGTGATCAAGTGCTCCTGCATGAACCAACTCGTCTTATCAGCCGACTACTACTCACACCGTATCGTTCGCCGCACCGTCTAAAGCCAAGTAGGGCGGATCCCCGATCCGCGCCGGATGCCACGTCCGGCCCTGGACTTTGGACGTTTGGTAGGTTGGCTTCCATTCTCCGGTTTGGGCGTTATACGTCAACTCGCCGATTTCCCAGAATGGCGTTCCTGACCATCGCAGCTTAACCGTTTCCCGGCAATCTTGATCTTTCGCGCAGCTCAATCTGGTGTGGAAGTGTGAACACTCCCTTCGGGCAAGATGCCGATTGAAGCATCAGTGTCAATCGTGGCAGTGACCACCGCTCCGCGCGCGCATGGGCGGAGCATTCAATCGCCGGAGGGATGATTACGGCGGAGCAGATCCAATAAAGCGACCGCGTTTTATTTAAGGTATTCTCAATGGACGGGAGCTGTGGACAAAGCGATGGCGGACGAAAACGCAAATTTTCCTGGGCCTTTCCGGGTTTCGCTCGGCGTGGCAATCGCAGTGTTCGCTCTGACCTTCATCGTCTGGATATTCTTCTTCATGCTGGATATGCAACTGCGGACGGAAAGCACCGCTTTTGTGGCTTTGCTGATGCTCGCCGTTGTCAGTGCAGGCAAGTGGTTGCTGGCGCGGGCTCGCGATCATGGAGCTCATAAATGAGAACGGCGCTCTTCTTGATTGCTTTCTTCCTGATTGCGGTATTCTGCGCGGCTGCCGACCCCCTGCCAGTGGTTTGTAGTCTGGTTGCGCCCGTAGTCGGACCGCGTCAGCCGGCTAAGGCCAGCGTGCTTGTGGATTCGCCACCTGGAAGTTCCCTGGGCTTCGCCTGGAAGGCGACCGGCGGATCGCTGAACCACGCGGACAAAGCAGAGACAGATTGGAATCCGCAGGGCGCGCCGGCTGGACCTTACACGCTGTCGGTCGAGGTCTCGGGCCCTGACGGCGCGCGCGGCAATTGCTCCATCGTCGTGATGGTAGATTCTGACGTCCGTTCGACAACGCCTGCGCCGGCCACCGGATTCGCGCGGGAAGTGCGGCCCGCTTTTCTTTTCAGGGGGAAGCACGAAGAACCACAATTCGGGCTCTACAGCTATATGCTGCTCGGTTCCCCACCCAACTCCTCGAATCGTGAGCGGTATGAAGCCTTTCTCAAGTCTTTTTTGGAGACGGTGCGAGTTTACAAGCCGCTTGAAACCCAGATTCCTCCTCCACTACTCAACGTTTCTTATCTGCCCCTTATCCGGGAAACGTCTTACGATCTGGACTCAGTGCTGAAAAACTACGATTATGAACGCGCCAGTGAATTGCTATTGGTTGTTGGAGAAGTGCTCTCAGCTACGGAAGCGATCCACGGTGACGGGCCTTTCATCGTTTCCTCGGATCGTCCTCTCAGCCGCGGCGATAGGCCCTCCAGGCTCTTGTTCGAGAACTTGAGTACGGTTCCCGTCCCGATCGTCGATCTCTGGGTAAAACAATTCCGTATTCAGACCACACAGGAAAAATGGGATTCCAAAGCCAATCTGAGCGCTGTAGCTCTCCGTTTGAGGACGGCTATTGAAATCGGATCCATGGCATCGATACAGGCGCGGACTGCGGTCGCCGGGCTGCTGACCGTATTCTCGAAGTAAGGAAGTAAGCCATGCCGTTCGCGGTTCGTGCCGGTGTTCTTTTCGGGCTCTTCGCGATTTCTTTGCTGGCGCAGGAGGCCGACCGCAGCCGCGCCGACAGCCTGATGGTTTCCGCAGCCGCCCTCTCGGCGGAAAAGTCGCCCGAAGCCCTGCATCGCGCTTCCGCCAGTTTCCTGGAGGCGGCGGATCTGTGGCGTAAGATCAACGAACCGGCAAAGCAGTTCGAGGCGCTGAATAGCGCGGCGTGGACCCACTTCCCTCTGCAGGAATTCGCGGAGATGTCACGTTTGCTGGAGCAGGCCGAAGCTGTGGGCGGACCGAACGGTCCCGCTTTCAGGGCAAATGTCCTGACCGGTTTCTCGGTCATTCATAATGCGCAGGGCGAGTTCTCGAAGGCGATCGCGGAACTGCGGGAAGCCCGTGAGATCTTCCGGAAGCTTGGCGACAAAGCCACGGAACTGCAGGTGACCGGATTCCAGGCGAATGCGTACCGAATGCAGGGCCTTGCCCAGGAAAAGGACAAAGCTACCCTCGCGGCTATCGCTTCACACGAAAGGGCCGCGGCGCTCTTCCAGGAGGCCGGAGATGCTGGCCGCGCCGGCAACTCGGTTCTAAAACTCGGTCAGCTTAGTGAACAGCCGTTCACTCCGCTGGGATGGGAACAGGCCGCTGCTTATTACACCCGGGCCATCGCGCTGCTGCAAACCGCAGCGGACCGGTCCGGCGAAGCCACTGCTTGGTTTCGACTGGCAGACGTTACCGATTCGCTTGGCCAGATCGGGCGATCGCGCGATGCATACCTGAAAGTTGTGCCCTTTCTTGCGGAACTGAAAAACCCCCGAATCGAAGGCCTGACATATAAAGGTCTGGCAGACGCCGAGGTAAAGCTGAATCACCTTCTTCAGGCTGTCGACTACTACAAGCGCGCCCTTCCTCCGCTGGCTTCCGCCCACGACAGCCTCAGCCAGTATCTCGCCGGTATGAAGCTGGCTAAGGCGTACGAAACTCTCGAACGCTACCCTGATGCCCTGCAGACTTATCGGGAGGTCGTCACGTTTACCCATGACAACGGCGCCTCGAAGGACGAAGCGGTCGCGCTCTCCGCGGTTGGCAGACTTCAGTTGCGTGAACGCCAATGGCAGGCGGCTCTCGCCGCGTTCACTGCGGAGCAGACGTTATACGCGACACTCGGCGAAAAGGAATTGGAGTCTCTCAGCTGGAGTTCCATTGCGTCGGTACACGAAAGCCGCGGCGAATACCAACAGAAGCTGGACGCCGATTTGCGCGCGCTTGCGTTGCTCGAAAACGCCAGGAATGGAACCCGTCGATCGGCAGCGCTGCGAGCCGTCGGGGACAGCTACAACTCTCTCAATAACCCTCCCAAAGCCCTCGACTTTCTTAATCATGCACTTGCTCTGAGCGACCGTGACCCGGCCTTTCGCGCGGGAGTTCTGGTCGAAATCGGCGAGGTCTACTATGGTCAGACCAGGCTTGATGAAGCCTTGAAGTTCCAGAATCAGGCGCTGGAAATTGCTCTCCCGCTCGGCCCGCCGCCTTTTCTGAACCGGATCCGGACGGACATAGGGCTAACCTTGCAGGCCCAGGGCGAGCCGTCGAAGGCAAAGGCAATTTTTGAACAAGCGCTCGCCAGTGCGCGTGAGCGCAGCGACATTCAACAGCAGTGCACTGGCCTGCACAATCTGGCCCGTCTTCTCCAGGACTCGGGAAAGAGCCAGGAGGCCGAGAAGCTCTACCTCGAATCCTTGCGCCTGGCGCACGCCGACGGCGAACGCGAACAGGAAGCGATTAGCCTGCGTTCGCTTGGCATGGTCTACCATTCGCAGGCGAGGGAAGAAGAAGCGCTCCGGACATTGAACCGTGCCCTCGCTTTGGATCGCGATCTGGAAAACCCCAACGGTGAATCGGCAGACTGGAACAATATTGGCCTCGTATATGCGGATACCGGCCAGTCGCAGCAGGGACTCGATGCTTTCAGTCAGGCTCTGTCGCTGATGCGAGCTCTTGGAGACAACAACGAAGTAGCCTCTGAGTTGCGTAATCTCGGAACCATCTACCAGGGGTTGGGCGATTATGACGGTGCGGTCAGCTACTTCAATGAGGCACTCGAAACGCATAGGGCGTTTCAGGACGAGCACGGAGAAGCGCTCACGCACAACAGCCTCGGCGTCCTCAAGCTGAACGCCGGAAAGCCCGACGCCGCATTGCTCGAGTTTGCTCTGGTGCTGCCAGTGGTCCGGAAATACGGTGACCGCGCGTCCGAAGCCATCGTCCTTTCCAATATCGCGAATGCCTGCATCGGCGCGGGAAACTTCGCCGAAGCGATCCGTGACGAAGAGGAATCTCTGCGCGCCGCCCGGGAAATCCATGATCTCAACGGCGAAGCTTTGGCTTTGCACGGACTCGGATCTGCATGGGAGAGTTCCGGAGGTTTTCGCCGCGCACTCGATTCCGCACTCGCGGCGCGCGCCCTGTGGCGCCAGCTGCACAACATAAACGCCGAAGCGAAGGCTGATTCGCTGATCGCCAAAATCGAGCGAAAACAGGGCAATGCGGAGGCGGCGCTTACTGATGCCCGCGCTGCGATCAGGGTGCTCGAAGCACAGCGGAGCGCACTCGCGAGTGAAGACCAGCGCGCGTATTACCTTGCTTCGGTCGGCAGTCCATGGACCATAACCATCGGTTTGCTGATGGACAAGCACCGCCGCGCTCCGTCCATGGGCTTTGATCGCCAGGCTTTTGAAACCAGTGAGAGCGAGCGCGCAAGGAGCCTGGTAGATCTGCTCGCCGGGTCTCGCGCCGGGATCCGTCAGGGTGCCGATCGCGGCCTCCTCAACGAGCAGCTTGGCGTGCAGCGTACTCTCAGCGCCAAGGCAGGCCAGTTGCGCGTCCTCCCGCGCGAAGGAGCCGATTTCAGGAAGCTGCAGGTGGAAATCCAGGACTTAACCTCCCAAAGCGAACGCCTCGAATCGCGCATTCGTGCCGCTAATCCGCGCTACGCGGCGCGCGCGGCCGCTCAATCTCTCACACTTCAGCAGATCCAGAACCGGGTACTCGATTCGGATACGGCGCTTCTCGAATATTCGCTGGGCGAAGATCGCAGCTTCCTTTTCCTTGTCACGCGAACTTCCTTCGAAACGTTCGAACTTCCCTCGCAAAGCGAGATCGACTCCGCCGTCAACAACTTCTTCGATGAAGTCACCAGCCGCAGGGTGGGCCGCACTGCGTTTCCCGCAGCTGTTGCACTCAGTCATATGTTGCTCGGTTCGGCAGCCGCGCATCTCACGGGCCGCCGTCTCGTGATCGTAGCCGATGGCACCCTGTCCGGCATCCCGTTCGCGGCGCTGCCTGAGCCATCCTCCGGCAAGCCTCTGATCGTGAGCAATGAGATCGTGACTGAGCCTTCAGTTTCCGCAATCGCGATCTTGCGGCACGAAACGGCGGGCCGGAAACCGGCGCCGAGAGAGATCGTTGTAATTGCCGATCCCGTGTTCGAAAGAGACGATGAACGTTTTGGCGGCGTAGCCGTTGCAGCCAGCGCCGATCTTCCGCGCGGCCTGCTTAGGGCCGCCGCCGGGAGCGCGACGCGTGATGCCGATCGGATCGAACGGTTGCCTCACACCCGCGAAGAAGCCGATGGCATCGCCGCTCTGACCGCGCCGACAAAGCCTCTGGAACTCCTGGACTTCAACGCGAATAAGAGCGCGGTTCTGGCCGGCAATCTGTCGCCGTTTCGCATCGTCCATTTCGCCACCCATGGATTTGTTGATGATGCCCGTCCCCAGCTTTCCGGTCTAGTTTTGTCGACCTACGACGTTAGAGGCCAGCCTCAGGACGGTTTCCTGCGCCTGACAGATATCTTCGGCATGAAGTTGTCGGCTGACCTCGTGGTGCTCAGCGCCTGCGAATCCGGCCGCGGAAAACTCGTTGGCGGGGAAGGCATGATGGGAACTACCCGAGGCTTCCTGTATGCTGGCGCACGCAGCCTGGTGGTCAGCCTGTGGAACGTGAACGATGCCGCTACCGCAAAACTGATGGGCCGTTTCTATCAGGAACTACTCGCCGGCCCACACCAGCGCCCCGCCGCCGCCTTACGCTCGGCCCAGATCTGGATGCTTTCCAGCTCTGAATGGCACGATCCATATTATTGGGCGCCATTTACCTTTCAGGGCGAATGGCGCTGATTTTCGGGATTATATACTTCACAAACGCGCATGAATGATGCTTATCGCTTTCATTCCGTCTCGTCGAAGTGCCGGAACGGATCAGTACCGAGAAGCCCCTTCTCGGTACCGATCGC
>JALYVD010000323.1 GCA_030853405.1 Acidobacteriota bacterium
GCCAGCGGCTTGCCGGCATCGTCGGTTACCGTACCCTTCAGAAAACGGGATGTGGGCGTCTTGTCCTTTTTGTACTTGGGACCTCCCATAAACACGTTGCCGTTGGGATCGGTTGTTTGTTGTGCAATTGCCGGAATCCCCGCAATCGCAATCAAAGCGGCAGCCAGAAGCAGACGCCTGCGCATGTTCAATACCTCACACTGTAATCCAAGGATCACTCGTTATGTTACCAATGCAAGGACGTTTCCCGTTGCGTGGGCGGTTGCGCTAAATTCAGGATCATGTCCTTTGCTGGAGCCCGGGTCCTTTCCTTTGAAAGCCGCCGCGCAACTGAGATGGCCGAGTTGATCCGGATCAATGGCGGAGATGCCTTCGTCGCGCCATCTCTCGTCGAAATCCCGCTCGAACGCAACGAACAGGTCTTTGAGTTCGCCGAACGCCTCTATGCCGGTGAGTTCGACATGGCGGTCTTTCTGACAGGCGTGGGCACCCGGCTAATGGGAAAAGTGCTTACAACGCGCGATCCTGAAGAACGCTTTCTGGAGGCCTTGCGCAAACTCGCCGTAGTAGCGCGCGGCCCCAAACCAAGCGCCGTCTTGCGCGAATGGAAAGTGCCCGTCTCTGTGTCCGTGCCCGAGCCGAATACCTGGCGCGAGCTGCTTTCTTCCGTTGAATCCAGGCCCGAAAAATCCGTGGCGGTCCAGGAATACGGCCGCGCGAATTTGGAATTGGTCGAAGGACTGAAAGCGCAGGGCCGAACAGTCACCTCCGTTCCGGTGTACCAGTGGGCGCTCCCTACGGACACTGCGCCCCTTGAACAGGCCTTGCAGGATTTGCTGGCTTCGAATTGCAACGCAGTGCTCTTCACTACTGGTGTTCAGATCGATCACTTCCTGGAGTTTGCCTCGCAACGCAACCAACGCGAATCCGCCATCGAAGCCTTGCGCCGTACCTTTGTAGCCTCCATCGGACCCGACTGCACGGAGGCGCTGCGCTCTTATGGCCTCAACCCAAACTTCGAGCCATCTCACTCCAAAATGGGTATTCTAGTGCGCGAAGCCGCCGAAACTTACAGCAACCGATCTCCTCAGTGACTCTTCTAACCAGCGTGAAGCGATTCCCACTCACCATCCTATTTGCCGTCCTATGGCTCACCGCACCGGGTTCTGCCCAACAGGCAGCCAATAACGAGGAAACAATCACCATTGATGCGCAAGCACCGGCGCATCCCTTTCCTCACGTTTGGGAACAGATGTTTGGCTCCGGACGCGCGGTTCTCAGTCTTCGTGAAAGTTATCGCGCGGATATGCGCTCGGTGAAACAGATCACCCAATTCCGCTACGTGCGATTTCACGCTATTCTCGACGACGACATAGGCGTCTATGACGAAGACGCACAGGGTAAGCCCGTTTACAATTTTTCGTACGTCGATCAGATTTATGATGGGCTCCTCGCGAACGGCCTTCGGCCTTTTGTTGAACTCAGCTTCATGCCGCGCAAATTAGCGGCAAATCTTAAACCTCATCCGTTCTGGTACAAACCGCTCCCCTCGCCTCCGAACAGTCCTGAAAAATGGAGCGCTCTGACTGAGGCTTTCACTAGTCATCTGGTCGAGCGTTACGGCAAGCAGGAAGTGGAGCAATGGTATTTCGAGGTTTGGAACGAACCTAACATCGACTTCTGGGATGGCGAACCAAAGCAACAAAGCTATTTTGCGCTTTACGACCTAACGGCGCCTGCAATCAAGAAGGTAGATTCAAAACTCCGGGTTGGCGGCCCTGCCACGGCCCAGGCTGCCTGGGTCGATGCATTTCTCGCGCACTGCACGAAAAATCACGTGCCGTTCGACTTTGTCTCGACCCACGTTTACGGCAATGAAAACCCGATGGACGTTTTCGGCAAACAGCTCCCCATAGCACGCCGCGATATGGTGGCGCGGTCCGCGAAGAAAGTCTACGATCAGGTGAAAGCTTCGGCCGCGCCGGATACTCCGATCATCTGGTCCGAGTACAATGCCACCTACATGAATCAACCGCAAGTGACGGATAGCGCGTTCATGGGTCCGTGGCTCGCGAACGACATCCGTGAGTGCGACGGCCTCACCTCGCTCATGTCGTACTGGACGTTCTCCGATGTTTTCGAAGAGCAGGGCGTTGTGAAGACTCCCTACTACGGCGGCTACGGCCTGATCGCCGAGCGCAGCATCCCCAAAGCTTCGTTCCGCGCCTTCGAACTGCTTCATCGTCTGGGCGATCGGCGATGGGACGTCCATTCAGAAAACGCGCTTGTTACCAAGACAGAAAGCGGAATGATCGCGATTGCATTATGGAACTACGCCGAGCCCGGCGAGAACGTACCCTCGAAAACTTTTCATCTGAGCGTTAAGGGCGTCAAGGCCAAGCACTACCGGATGCAGTTCGTGGATCCGGATCACGGGTCTTCGTTAGATGCCTGGACAAAGATGGGAAGCCCTGCTTACCTGACAAAACAGCAGATCGAAGAGTTGACGAAAGCCTCCGCGCTTTCAGCTCCCGAGAAACACTCCGTTGCCGACCCGGTCATCGTTCCGCGTCAGGGGCTCGCCCTTCTGGAACTTGTGCCTTAAAGGAGAGCCGGTCTCTCAGTTCGACCACTTGGCCGATCACGAACACAGCGGGGTTGTGAACGTCCGGACCGCCCTTTGCTACTTCGCCGAGCGTGCTACGAACAACATGCTCGCGCGCCGTTGTCCCGCGTTCGATAAAGGCGACAGGCTCCGTCTCCTCGCGTCCGGCCGCGATCAACGACGACGCGATAAAAGCCCGGTTCTTGACGCCCATCAGAATCACCAGCGTGTCGATCCGCGCATACCTGGCCCACTCCTGCGCCATCCCTTCGTGACAATGCCCCGTAATCACGGCAAAACTCTGGGACATGCGCCTGAAGGTCAGCGGGATGCCCGCCAGCGCTGGCACCGCAATCGCCGAAGTTACTCCAGGAATCAACTCCACCTCGATTCCATGCTCCAACGCCAGAGCCCACTCCTCCGCTCCGCGTCCAAACACGATGGGATCTCCGCCCTTCAACCGCGCAACCGTTTTGCCCGCGAGCGCGTGAGTGCGAATCAAATCGAAAATCTGCTCTTGTGTCTGCTCCTGCTCGCCGTGGTGCTTGCCTACGTAAATGAGTTCCGCGTCTGCTCTTGCGAATTTCAGCGTTTCACGCGCGACCAGCCGGTCATAGAGCACCACATCCGCTTCCGCAAGCGCTCGTACGGCCTTCAGCGTGAGTAGCTCCGGGTCGCCCGGCCCCGCCCCGACCAAATACAGCTTGCCGCGTTTGTCTGTGACGTCCATACGAATTTGCTTCCCGAATTTACTTGCAAGATTAGTGCCGAACGCAGCCTCGGCATGGAAAATCACGTGCGTAGGCGTGGACGGGACGCGATCGCAACGCTCGGCTCAGCCGATGCGTGCAGCCGACTTTCAGTCTAACAAGTCGCTGACGGTGTCGAACGAATAGCCGCGGTCTCGCAGGACCGGTACGATCTCGCGAACCGCGTAAATCGTTTCGCTAATGTCCGGCTTGGGTTGAACTCTCCGTCCGTCGTGAAGGCAGATGATTCCACCGGGCGCTGCATGCTTCAGCACGCGTGCCGCGATACGCCGCGCGGGATACTTCCAGTCGTTTCCGATCACCGTCCAGAGCACCGCCAGCAGAGATAGCTTATGCTGCACCGCGGACAAGCCCGGCCACCGCAGTCCATAGGGCGGCCTCAACATCATCGGCGTGATTCCGATTTCCGTCGAGATAATTCGCTGCGCTTCGGTAAACTCGCGATCTATAAATTCCCGCGGCTTAAACAGTAGACTCGGGTGCGAATACGTGTGATTGCCGATTTCGTGCCCTGCCGCCGCGACCTGGCCGGCAATCTCCGGCAATCTGCGCACGTTCGCGCCGCACATGAAGAAGGTGGCGCGAATGCCCTCTCGCTCCAGATACTCCAGCAATGGCTGCGTTCCTTCGCTAGGGCCGTCGTCGAAGGTCAACGCCACGGAACGCCTCCGCCCCGGTCCACGGTAAATAGAAGGTCCAAAAAGCTGTGAAGCTTTCGAAGCGCTTCCCCATGCCGTAACAGCGGACACACCGCCCAGCACCGCTCCCGACGTGACTAACGCTGCCGTTGATGCCCGCATCGTCAACAGCCTAGCATCTTTTCTGTTCCAGACATTCTTTTCTCCTCTGGAGGCCTACTCACGGACCGTTTCGCGCACCGGAGCAGAAGCATGAAACTCATTACGAACGCGATCGGTATATTGCGCAAGCAACTCCCCAACTCGTTCGTAGCTTCCCGATTTTACAATGAATCCAATGTGGTGGCGCTTCTTCATGCGCCACGCCACTTCGGCATCGCGGAACCCGGACGTATCCGGCCACTCTTCTCTGGCCAAAGAGACCAGTAACCCGGCGTAATCGTTTCTTACCGCCGGTGGAGTGTAGGCTTGCTGACAAGCCGAGGCAATCTCCACCTTTGCCCACTCAGCCCACATGTTAATACCCGTGGCCGTTTCGATCAGATCGGAAATATGTGCGCCGCCAACACGGGCCGAAGTTTCAAGGAAGTACAGCGATCCATCCTCATGCGCCCGTATGAACTCGGTATGTGACACCCCGTCCGTCAATCGAAACGCCCGTAAGACGCGTTCGTTCAGCCAAAGCAACCCGCGCGCAATTTCAGAATCCTTCTCAAGAATGCGCGTTGTAAAGATTCCGCCATCATGTGACACTTCGAGCGGCGGCGTTCCATAAGCGCTCGCCACCGAATAGGCTGGTTCGCCTCGCGACCAGATCGAATCCACATGGAAAATGTCGCCCGGCACAAACCTTTCGAGAATGCAGAACGACTGCTCATCTCCAATGTGTTGGCGGTCCCAGACGTCCTGCTGGTGATGGAACTTCTTGATGCCGATTGCTCCGGCCATTAACCGCGGCTTCAGCACCCACGGGGGGCACACGGTTTCGAGGAAGCGGCTGACTCTTTCGTAGTTAACGATCGAAGTGAACTCGGGAACCGGAATCCCATTCTCCGCGGCGCATATCCGCATCGCTAGTTTGTCCCGGAAATAGCGTGCCGCACTTTCTCCAAGTCCCGGTAGACGCAAATGTTCGCGCAGCATCGCGGCTTTCTCTACGTCGAAGTCGTCGAGAGCGACGATCCGGTCGATCTGACGAGTCCTGCACAGATGGCAAACCGCGAGAAGCATATCCCGCAAGTTCCACGCGTGATTCTCGTCGGGCATGTAGAAGATATCTTCAAGGCAGTCCAGCGGCCAACGCCCGGTCTCCTTCAAGCTGTGCGATGTGACCAGAAAAACCCGGCACCCCTGCCGTTTGGCCTCCTGCAGAAACCGGTGCCCTTTTTCGTAACTCGCCAGACAGAGTAGCGTCAGAGGCGGCGAAATAAGCGCATTGTTTCCGGCGGACATAGCTCGAACAGTCAGCATACTCCTTTACGCGCTAGCATGGAACCGGGAAGAAATTTTTCTGGTCCGATTCCGATGCAGACGTTAAAGCTCAAGCACCTGGTTGCCGTTCGTTGGTTTCACTGGATCAATTTCCCGCTTTTATTTTTGATGATTTGGAGCGGATTTCTCATCTACTGGGCTTACGATATCTACAGCATCGGTCCGATTCATTTTTTCCCCAAGTGGATGTACGCCAATTTCCATATGGACCACCGGCTGTCGGATGGCATGGCGCTACACTTTTTCGCCATGTGGCTGTTTGTCGTTAACGGACTGCTCTATGTAGGCTACACGTGGATTTCAGGCGAGTGGCGTTATCTGGTTCCGCGTTCCTTCAGCGTTTTTCGCGACGCCTGGCATGTTGTTCTGTACGATCTGGGTCTCCACCGGGCTGTGCCGGAGCGGGAAAAATACAATGCGGCGCAGCAGGTGACTTACTCGGCTATCATTCTGATGGGCGCGGGCTCGGTACTCAGCGGACTCGCTATTTACAAACCCGCCCAACTGTCCTGGCTGACGGCATTGTTTGGCGGCTATCGCGGCGCTCGCTTTACTCATTTTTATCTGACCATCGGCTATCTTGTCTTTTTCGTTATCCACATCGCCCAAGTGGCGCGCGCTGGATGGAACAACTTCCGCGGTATGGTGATCGGCTATGAACTGGTGAAAGACAATGAATAGCCGTCACCGCGAGATCACTCTCCCGGAGGCCGACCTCCAGCGTGATTTACGCAAACGTACCCGGCGCGGCTTCCTGATCGGCGGCGTAGCGGCGGCGGCTGCAATCGGCGGGTATCAATGGATGGATTCCATACGCGCGGACGACGACACTCCAAAGCTCGAACGCCGCGTCATGGACGCGAACGGCAGACTTTCTAAAGGCTATCTGAGCGATTCTCGCCTGATGCCAGCCTACTCGCGCTCGGATGTACGCTGGCTGAAGCCGAACGGCAACATCGGACTGGACAAGCCGCTTGCAGACGATTGGGCGCTCACGCTTGTGACCGGACACGGTCCCGCTCTCGATCTCTCGCTGGCCGATATTCAGGCTCTTCCGCGAGTCGATATGATCACGAATTTCTGCTGTATCGAAGGCTGGAACACCGTGTCGTACTGGACCGGCGCGCGCTTCGCCGACTTCACTAAGAGATATTTCCCGCCCGGCGAGGCGCTGCCGCCCTATGTCTACATGAACACGCCGGACGAAGCTTATTACGTCGGCCTGGACACGAAGAGCGCGCTCCATCCGCAAACGCTGCTCGCTTACGAAAAAGACGGGAAGCCCCTCACGGCCGAACACGGCGCTCCTCTCCGGCTTGTTATCCCCGTCAAGTACGGCATCAAAAACTTAAAGCGCATTGGGCTGATTCAGTACACCGGCAAGAAGCCCGACGATTATTGGGCCGAACAAGGTTACGATTGGTTCGCGGGACTCTAATCTGTGTCTGAAACTAAACTTTATTGCGGCACTTCTGGATTTTCGTACGATAGCTGGCGGCCGGATTTCTATCCCGAGAAGCTGCCGAACTCTAAATTCCTCTCGCATTACGCCACTCGCCTGAACGCCGTTGAGGTGAATTACACCTACCGCCGTATTGCCGCGGCAAGCACGTTTGAAAAGTGGATACAATCGACGCCCGAAGGTTTTCTGTTTCTCCCAAAGGCGCACATGAAGATCACGCACTCCCTCAAATTGCAGGGAGCCGATGAATTTACGCGTGTCTTTCTGGATTCGCTTGAACCCTTACAGCGCGCCGGCCGGCTTGGCCCCATCCTCTTTCAGCTCCCGCCCAGTCTCAAAGCCGACCCGGTACTCCTTGCCGAGTTCATCAAGTGTCTTCCCCGTTCCATCAAGAGCGCCTTCGAGTTCCGCAATGCAACCTGGTTTACTGACCTGGTCTACGAAACGCTCCAATCCGCGAACGTGGCGCTCTGCCTGGCTGAGAACGAGAACCTGGAAACACCGCACGTCCTTACGGCCGATTTCGTTTATCTGCGCTTGCGCAAGCCCGACTACACGGAATCGGAGCTTGATAGTGTCGCCTGGCGCGTCGAACAGTATCGGGCGAACGGCTATCCGGTTTACGCGATCTTCAAGCACGAAGAAACTCCCGCGGGCGCATTGAACGCGGAGCAGTTGCTCGGAAAAATGGCGGCGAACCAGTCCGCATAGAAACGAGCCGCGTGTTAACCGGCTTTTAATCGACACTCCCTTAATCTTGGCCCGGCTGGACGTAGCCGATTCAAGATAAATCACGTCGTAGATAGCAGGAACGGAGAATCGTATGAGCATTTGTACTAGCCGGTTGAATTCACTTCTGTGGGGAGCCACTCTAATTGCGGGCTTCGGAATCACTCCCGTTTGGGGGCAGAATCAATATCCGCCTCAGCAATACCCGCCTCAGCAATATCCCCAACAGACGCAACAATATCCTCCTCAACAGGGTGGTTATGGTGCTCCGCCCAGAATCGCTCCGGGGCAATTGGATCAGCTCGTAGGCCCAATCGCGCTGTATCCAGATGGCCTGCTTGCACAAGTGCTCACTGGATCGACGTTCTATCAGGAAATTCCCGACGCCGCTGGTTGGGCGAATCAGCACAGTTATCTAAAAGGCCCGGCTTTAGCAGGCGCCATCCAACAGGATCAATTGCCCTGGGATCCCGCGGTCCTCGCGCTGCTTCCTTTCCCGCAAGTGCTCAACTATATGGCAACCAACATGGGGTGGACTCAGGAGCTAGGCAACGCGGTCTTAGCGCAACGCGGCGATGTGATGGACGCCGTGCAGCGCGAACGGCAGCGCGCCTATCAGTACGGGTACTTGCGCGACAACCAGTACGAACGCGTCGAGGCTCAGCCGAACTACATTGAAATCGTGCCCGTAGCGCCCGACGACTACTACGTGCCTTACTACGATCCGTTTATTGTCTACAATCGCCCGCGTCCCGGCTTCTTTGTCGGCGGAGCCATCCGCTTCGGAGGTGGAATCACCGTCGGAGCGTTTGCGCCTTTTGGTTGGGGCGGTGTCGGCTTCGGATGGCGCGAACACAGTATCCTGGTTGACCGTCGTCCGTGGGGCCGCTCATGGGATAACCGCACTGTCTACGCTCACCCTTATGCTGAACGTCGCGAACGTTGGGAAGGACCTCGCGAGGAGCGTCATGAACTCAGAGGCCCGGCACATTATGAAGACCGCGACCACCATGAAGACCGCGACCACCGCGACGACCACGAGCGCCACGATGAAGGGCACGACAGACGCTAAGGCATTTCTAGAGGCTTGATGGCGTGCGTTCGATCATACGCATCAAGCCTCTCAATAAATTCCTTCCACAGACGGGCCGAATCGACCGTTTCAATCCAGTTGATTTTGCCCGTTTCTTTTTTAGTCGCTTCCTTGAGAGACAAATCGTCGCCCAGCACAGGCCGTGCGATTTCTTTCTCCGTCGTGATGCCTTCGACATGAGCAAGCGTAATAATGTCCCAGATAATCCACGCCTTTGAAAAGTCATTTACGCGCAATGGCTTTATATGCACGTAATACCACGTCTGATACTCATCCCAAAGCCACGCGGCAACCGGTCCATGGCCGCTTAACAGCGCCGCCGCTTGTTGGAAGCTGAGCGACAGATTCGCCCGGCAAACGTCGCCAGAACCAATAGTCACCGGCACTCCCGAGTTCAGAATTACCTGCCACGCCTTCGGATCGTTCTGTACGTTATATTCTTTACCGCCTTCCGACGACAAATCCTTGAAGCCCATAGCAACGACATTGATGCGATCGACAATCGTTGGATCTTTCAGAATTGCCGAGGCCACATCCGTCGCCGCCCCAATCGTCAGCACGTCCAAACGATTCTCTTTCGAATAACCCTGCGAAGTTTGCAAAATGAAATCAAGCGCAGCACTCGGCTGCGGAGCCTTGTTGTTCTCGAGCGGCAAACTGGAGCCTTCGAGCAGCGCCGGATGCACCATCATTCCCATCCGGTTCTCCACTTCATCCACCAGAATCTTGTAAGTGGCATGAGCGGAAGGTGCGGGTAGCGATGGCGCATGAGCCGAGACGATTCCTTGCACGTCAAACTCCGGCGAGGTCAGCAGATAAACGATCGCCCACTGGTCGTCAATCTCGTTCCCGACGTCCGTCGAAAGCAACACCGGAGTCTTCGCCGAAGCAGCCGCGGCCGAACACAGCAGCATCGCGGCTAAAGGGAGTGATACCTTACGCCTAATGTTCACAATCCACTCAATAGGTCTGGCCATACTGTTTTGCACCATCACCATGATCGGATGGGGATCATGGGCCAACACGCAGAAATTAGCTGGCCGCACAAACTGGCCGTTTCCACTTTACTACTGGGACTACGCCATCGGCGTTTTTCTCTTCAGCATCCTGTTCATGTTTACGCTCGGCAGTGCAGGAACGGGCGGCATGTCCGCTCTCGCCAATCTCAGCGCCGCATCGCACTCCGCCATCCACGCTGCCTTAATCAGCGGCGTCCTGTTCAACATTGCGAATATTCTGCTGGTGGTCGCAATCGATGCCGCTGGAATGTCGGTAGCCTTCCCGGTAGGCATCGGCCTGGCGCTGGTCGTTGGCACAGTTGTTTCTTATTCGCAGGAGCCCAAAGGAAATCCCACATCCCTGTTCGCGGGTGTTGCGCTGGTGATATTCGCCATGATCATGTCGGCCATCGCCTATTCCAGATTGCCGCGTTCCACATCCGGCAACCGGTTGAAAGGACTTCTGTTCGCACTTGTAGCCGGTGCGTTGATGGGCTTCTTCTATCCACAGCTATTGAAGTCTCTATCACCGGGCTTCAACAGCGATCCCATCCAACCCGGCCTCCTAACGCCCTACACGGCGCTCTTCTTCTTTTCGATAGGTCTGTTACTCAGCAACATAGTCGTCAACACCATCTTCATGAAGACGGCGGGACAAACTTACTCGGGTTACTTCGCGGGTACTCTCAAACTTCATTCACTCGGCATTTTGGGAGGAGCGATCTGGATGCTCGCGTTCAGCCTGAACATCATCGCTTCGGGCGTGGCGGGACCGGCCGTCTCTTATGCTTTAGGCCAGGGCGCCACGCTGGTGGCCGCGATCTGGGGCGTCGTGATCTGGAAGGAATTCAAAACCGCGCCCCGTGGCACAACGCCCTTCATCGGCTTAATGTTCGCCGGCTACGTTCTGGGCTTGACACTCATCGGCCTTGCGACTTTATAAGCGCTTCCGGCAACGCAAACGCGTAGAGCACGCCGTGCGCCCCGAACAGAACATACTGCTGTCCATCAAGTTCGTAAGTAATCGGCGGTCCTTCCGCTTGTCCTCCGCCCTGCGCGTGCCACAGCGTCTCGCCGGTATTCGCGTCAAGCCCCAACATGTTGCCGTGAACATCGGCCGTAAACACCAAACCGCCGGCAGTGCTCAACACGCCAGTCCACGTCCAGCCATCTCCCAGATCGTGCATCCACTTCGTCTTACCCGTCTGATAATCAAGCGCCCTGATATGACACTTCGACCAGAGAGTCAAATCCCTGCCGCCAAAGCCTTCCGGCTTGCCGGTAGAGAACGCGTAATACAAACTGAACGAGTCATGCGAATCGACGTACAGCAGCCCTGTCTCTGGATCGAAACTCGGCGCCATCCAATTAGTCGCGCCAATCGCGTCCGGCTCAACCAGCGTTCCCGCCGCGCTCGGATATTTCTCGCGTTTGCCTATTGGGCGCCCCCGGTCATCCACGCCTGAACTCCAGTCGATCTCTTCATACGGCACGGAAAGCAGCGGCTTGCCGTTCGTTCGGTCCAGCACAAAATAGTATCCGTTCCGCGACGCTTGCAACAATAATTTCCGCTGTTCGCCGTGAAAGGGCGCATCTACGATGACCGGCGTCTGCACTGCGTCCCAGTCGTGCACGTCATGCGGTGATGGCTGAAAATACCAGACCAGTTTGCCCGTATCGGGATTCAGCGCCACGATGCTGCAAGTGAACAGATTGTCCCCCGGCCGTGTGCTACCGTCCAGAACCGGATTCGGATTCGCCGTGCCCCAATACAACAGGTTCAACTGCGGATCGTATGTGCCCGTAACCCACGTCATTCCGCCGCCGTGTTGAATCGCATCGCTATTTGCGGGCCAAGTCTCCGATCCCGGCGCTCCAGGCTTTGGCAGAGCGCTCCATTGCCACTCCAGTTTGCCCGTCTCGGCATCGAAAGAATCGATGAACCCATGCAGATCGTTGAAGTCTCCCGACACTCCAACCAGCACATGCTTGCGAATCACCAGCGGCGCCACGGTTGACCAGTAGCCCAGTTTGACGTCCGCCAGTTCACGATCCCACTGCACTTCGCCCGTCCGGGAATCCAGGCATAGCAAATGATCGTCCGGCGTCTCGAAGAACAGCTTGTCTTTATACATCCCCAGTCCCCGCTGGCCGATGTGCAACCCTTCGTTTGCGTGGTACCGGTAGTGCCAGACCTGCTGTCCCGACCGCGCATCCACCGCCCACACGTCGTCTGGTTCCGTGAAGTATAGAATCCCGTCCACTAACAACGGTGTCGCCTTAATTCCCGGTCCCGTATTCACGTCTGTCTGAAACGCCCAGGCCATCGCGAGCATTCCCGCGTTGCTCTTATTGATTTGCCGGAGCGTACTGAAGCGCTTGCCTGAATAATCGCCGTTGTAGGTCGGCCACGCGTCCTGTGCCCCAAGTGCCGCCGCGATCATCAACAAGGCCGCGATGCACTTCATTTGAACGTCTCCAAATACGCAAACAAATCATGTAAATTCGCGTCCGAATAGGCCTTCAGCAGCTTCTCATGCTCCGCCAACGGGTCGTGCGCGGCAACTTTCACCAAGGGCCTCTTCCAGCTATGTACCTGATTGTTTTTGTCCCGCAATGAAACTAAAAATTCGTCCGCGTAGACTTGCTCCCCCGTAAACGTCCTCCCCAAAAAATCGGTAACCGTCAGCGCCGTCTTAGCACCGGACGGAAAAGCAATCCGCGTCTGCAAGTCGAACGGCTTGTACTTTGAAGCAATATGCGCCAGGTCGCCCGTCGCTGAATGACACTTCGTGCAATGTCCTTCGCCATCGAAATACTCCCTGCCTGCATCGGCATTGCCAACCAGCAACTTCGCAATCGGGTACTCGCTCGGGATGCGCTTTGAAACCGATGCCGCAATCTTCGCCTGCGCATGAAGAAAATCGGCAATGTTCCGAATCTCAACGTCTGATAGCTGAAACGCCGGCATCCCCTTGTCAGGCCGACCATTGTGAACCACCGGCGCGATCAAGTTGCCATTGACATCGTGGCTAACCAGCGGCGAGCGAATCAAATCCGGCCCGCTCGCGCCTCGCCCATCGCGTCCATGACAAAATCCGCAAGTCTGCTGAAACTGCATCTTGCCCGCGGTTACGCTTGCCGAAGCGGCCTGTTGTTCATGAACATCATCCGGATCTTGCGCGAACGCTACAGCCGCCAGCAGGGCAGTTATAAACAATGCACGACAGGGCATCTGTTCCCACAGTAGTACGATGTGCTTCAGTGTTCGTCCGCACGGCATTCCTGCTCCTCATCTCCACCAGCCTCTTCGGCGCTGGTGTTACTTATTCCGGCCGACAGGGCCCTGGCCTCGGCAAACACATCGTCTTTGTAGCCGGTGACGACGCCGAATATCACTCCGAAGAAGCTCTCCCCGCCTTAGCCAAAATCCTTGCGGTCCGGCACGGCTTCACCTGTACCGTGCTGTTTTCCATCAATCCCGACGACGGCGCCATCAACCCTCACGAGAAGCGCAACATACCGGGCCTCGAAGTTCTGAAGACGGCGGATCTGCTCGTATTATTTATGCGCTGGCGCGATCTGCCGGATGACCAGATGAAGTATTTCGTCGATTACTTCGAGTCCGGCCGTCCCATCATGGCTATTCGCACAGGCACCCATCCATTCTGGTTCAAGACCAGCAAGACGTACGAGAAGTGGTCCTGGAATAGCACCGTTCCCGGCTGGGTGGGCGGTTTCGGGCGCAGAGTGCTAGGCGAAACATGGGTCGCGCACCACGGCAAGCATGGGCAGCAAAGCACGCGCGGTATATTCGCTCCCGGAGCCGCGGACAGCCCTATCCTGCGGGGCATTAGCGATGGCGAAATCTGGGGCCCCACGGAAGTCTACGAAGTGCACCTTCCGCTTCCAAGCACCTGCCGCCCGCTTGTTTTGGGACAGGTTCTTTCCTGGGTTGGCTCGGATGCCGATCCGGTCACCGGTGAACTGAACAATCCCATGATGCCCATCGCCTGGACCAACAGCTACCACAGCGCGCGCATATTCACCTCCACAATCGGTTCGGCCGATGACATCGAAAACGACGCCGTGCGTCGCATGTTCGTGAACGCCGCCTACTGGACCGTCGGATTGGAAGCGAAGATTCCCGCAAAGGCCGATGTGGCTTTCGTGGGCCAATACCGCCCCCACTCGTTTCTCTCGGAAGTCTACACCGCCGGCGTTAAACCCTCGGATCTCGCTCTCAAATGAATCGCATCCTCCTCGTCTTGTCAACCGTTGCTCTCGCACTCGGAGCGCCACCCCCGCATCAGTACGCTTCAAAGGATTGGTCCGTCACTGGTGGGCCCGGAAGCGCGCACTATTCAACGCTCACTCAGATCAATCGCAAGAACGTCGAAACTCTCCAAAAAGCCTGGCAATTCGACTCGGGCGATGAGTTCGATAGCTCCGAAATGGAATGCAATCCGCTCGTGCTCGATGGCGTGGTCTATGCCGCTACCCCGCGTCTGCGAATGGTCGCGCTCGACGGCGCAACGGGCAAACTGCTGTGGGATTTCGATCCCCGCCGCGGGCAGAAAATCAAGAGCAAGCAGCGTGTCCGAGGCTTCGCGTACTGGGGCGATGGTGACCAGCGCCGTATTTTTGTCGGTGTCGGCAGCAATCTCTACGCGCTCAACGCCAAGACCGGCCAGCCCATACCGGAGTTCGGCGACAACGGTCACATCGATCTCCATGTCGGATTGGGCGATCAAGCCAAAGGACTCACCGTCGAAGCGACCAGTCCCGGCGTCGTTTACAAAGACCTGCTCATTCAGGGCTCGCTCGTCGCAGAAGATCTGCCCGCCGCTCCCGGTCACATACGGGCCTTCGACGTGCACACTGGCAAATTGCGTTGGATCTTTCACACCATTCCACAGTCCGGCGAATACGGCTACGACACTTGGCCCAAAGACGCTTACAAATACATCGGCGGTGCAAATTCGTGGGCGGGCATGACCCTCGATCCACGCCTCGGCCTGGTTTTCGTTCCGACCGGATCGGCTGCCTTCGACTTCTATGGGGCAAATCGAATCGGCGACAATCTTTTTGCAAACTGCCTGCTCGCGCTGAACGCGGAAACCGGAGAGCGCGTCTGGTATTACCAGTTCGTCAAACACGACGTCCTCGATCGCGACCTGCCCGCTGCTCCCACGCTTGTGCAAGTTCGCCAGCATGGCAAACTGACCGACGCCGTAGCCCAAATTACGAAGAATGGCTTCGTCTGGCTGTTCGACGAGAAAACGGGCAAGTTGCTCGTTCCACTCCAGACAATCAACGTTCCGCAAAGCGATGTAGATGGCGAAGTCACATCCACAACTCAAGTGCTACCCACTTCACCACTGCCCTACGCGCGGCAGCGGGTCACCGAGGACACGCTCACCGACCGCACTCCCGAAGCGCACGCTGCCGTCCTCGCCCAATTCAAAAATCTGCTCAGCGGTCCCCAGTTCACTCCCGCGAGCTTTAAAGGAACCGTCGTGTTTCCCGGCTTCGATGGTGGAGGCGAGTGGGGCGGCTCCGCATGGGACCCCAAGACTCACATCCTCTACGTGAACTCGAACGAGATGGCATGGATTCTGCGACTCGTCCCGCGTGTTCTTGGAACCGAAGCGATGACCGGATCGACGCTCTACCGGCAAAACTGCTCGGGCTGTCACCGCCTCGACAGAAAGGGCAGCCCGCCCGAGTTTCCGTCGCTCATCGATATCGGCTCGAAGCTATCACGTGAACAGGTTGTAACGATGGTCACCAACGGCGGTGGCCGGATGCCTGGATTCGGGCGTCTTGGAACGGATACGGTAAACGCAATTGTGGATTTCGTCACAACCGGCAAGGACGTTCGTCTCGATGGAGCCGAGCATCAGAAGAGGCTCTCGTATGCCGGTTTGAAGTACGGCATCGACGGCTACAATCAATTTCTCGACCCGCAAGGATATCCGGCGGTGAAACCTCCATGGGGCACGCTGAACGCAATCAATCTGGACACGATGCAGTATGTGTGGAAGCAGCCATTCGGCGAGTTTCCGGAGTTAGTCGCGAAGGGCATTCGCAACACAGGCTCGGAAAACTACGGAGGCGGCGTAGTAACTGCCGGAGGTTTATTGTTCATAGGCGCTACCGATCACGATCGTAAGTTTCACGTATACGACAGCGGCACAGGCAAGTTACTTTGGGAAACCACGTTACCGGCGGGCGGTAATGCCACCCCTGCCGTTTACGAGGCGAATGGCCACGAATACGTCGTAATAGCGGCGGGAGGCGGTAGGCGCGGCGAACTGCACAGCGGCGGCAGCTACGTCGCATTCGCGTTACCCTGAGCCGCGCCGGGACGGAACCGCGACCGTTAGGAAGCGGACGCGGTGGAGCTGGCTCGTAGGCAAGCGGTTTCGTAACCGAATGATGATAAACTGCAACTAATAAACAGTCCTCTCCTTGGGCTGTGGGGTCCGTGGTGCGCTGTAGAGTTGTCGTCGAAATCCTGTCTGGTTTGTCGCTGTTTGCACTTCTTTGCGCGGCGCAGAACACCAAAACATCGGAAGCCTTGGCCGCGTTCCAACACGGGAACCTGCCTGCGGCGGAACAATTGCTGCGAACTGAACTTCATGCCAATCCGAACGACACCCCTGCTCTCGAAATCCTTGCCATAGTACTCGACCAGCAGAAAAAATATAGCGAGGCGGACGCTCTGTACCGCCGAGCGCTAAAGCTCGACCCGCAATCTCCTGCACTGCTGAATAACTTTGGCAATCACTTAATTGCCTCCGGCCACGCCCAAGAAGCGCGCGCCACCTTTCTGCGTGTCCTTTCAATAAATCCGGATCATACAAACGCTTGTATGCAACTGGCCCAACTCGACTTGAACCGGCACTCGCCCGCTGAAGCTATAGGCTTCCTGGACCGCCTATCTTCGAGCCACGGAGACAGCCCATCCGCGCTCGCTCTGCGCGGCCAAGCCGAAATGAAGCTGGAGCAATTTGCGAAAGCCGTACAAACGTGGAAGCACTATTTACAACTCGTACCCGGTGACGACGCGGCGCGACGGGAATGTGCTTTTGCGGAGACGGCCCTCGGGTCGGACACGAACTCGGCGTTACAGACCTTGCAATCCTTCGTGCGAAATCATCCCGGGGATGCCACTGGATTTTACGAACTGGGAGCCGCCGAAAGCTCCGGTTCACCGCGCCAGGCAATCGAGCATCTCAACCGCGCACTCGCGCTAGATCCAGATTTGAGCGCTGCCCGCCTTGCCCGCGGTCTACTGCTCTACCGGCAATCGAAAACGGTCGAAGCTCTTGCGGATTTCGAGATGGCGGCCAAACGTCAGCCTAACGATGCGCGGGTACTCGACCGGCTGGGACAGACGTACACGGCTCTGAATCGATTCAACGATGCAGTCCCGGTGCTGCGAAAAGCCGCGGTCATTACCCCGAACGATCCCAGTATCTTGTTACACCTGGGACTTGCCTTGTCGAAGTCTGGTAATCCGGACGAGTCGAAGGCGGTCTTCGCGCGTATGCGGAAATTAGAAACAACATCAGTTAGTCTGAGGAATTAAGAAGAGAGACAACCATGCAGTTACTCCAGTCCGCACGACAGGCTTCGCGGCCTGTTTTCATCATTTCAATGTTGTTCATGCTGATCGGTGCTTTGGCATCCGGGCAGTCTTTCACATCTTCCATCACCGGCGCTGTGACCGATCCCAGTGGCTCGGCCGTGTCCGGCGCCAAAGTTCAGTTGAAAAATATGGGAACTGCCGACGTGCACAACGTCACATCGCAGAACGACGGTTCCTATCAATTCAACAATTTGTTACCCGGAACCTACCAGCTAACTGTAACTGCACCCGGCTTTAAGAGTTACGTGAAAAGTAACTTGACGCTACAAGCGCAGGTTGCAAGCACGGTAAACGTCCCGCTGGAAATAGGAGACACTCAACAGAAGGTGGAAGTGACCGGCTCGGCCGTGCTTGTGGACACTCAGACCGCCAATAGTTCCGTTACCATGGATAGCCACTTGATTGAGGCGCTTCCGAACAGCACCCGCAATCCGCTGAACTTTGTCTTCGCAGTGGCTGGCACAACCGAAGCTCCCGGTGGACAAACGCAAAAGTCCGGCTCGCTCGATCAGATGTCCAGCAACTTCGGACTAAATGGCGGCCGTACCGGAGATGAATCCATCTTGATTGACGGCGCTCCTTCTCAAGCCGTTGATTGGGGCGGTCTCATGGTTTCGCCGCTGCAGGATTCCGTGCAGGAGCAGCAGATCGTCGAAAATTCCTACGATTCTCAGTACGAGCGAGGCGGCGCTGGAATCGTCATGTTGATCACAAAGGGCGGAACGGATTCGTTTCATGGCGAGGTCTACGATTACCTGCAAAACTCCGCGCTGAATGCGAACGGCTGGACCAACAATAAAAACGGGGCTCCGCGAGGGCAGTTTAAGCAAAACCAGTTTGGTGGAAACATTAGCGGCCCCATCCTGAAGCGCGCGCACCTGTTCTTCTTCGGTGGCTATGAAGGGCTTCGCCAGCCGAACACGCAGAACACAGGATTGCTTACCGTCCCAACTGCCGCCGAGCGCACCGGAGATTTCTCCCAAGCTATCAACGCAGATGGGTCAGCGGACCTCATCTATAACCCGTTCACCACCACTGCGCTCGACAACACCGGCGCAAACTACACACGTCAGCAGTTCGCAGGCAATGTCATTCCATCAAATCTAATTAACCCTGTCGGCCAGAAGATCGTAAATCTTTTCCCTCTGCCCAACCGCGCTGGTACGGGCCCGAACGACATTAACAATTATTTCGCGCAAGGCTCTGGGAACACCCTGAACGACAAGATGGATACACGGGTCGACTGGGAACAGAGTTCAATTAATCGGATGTTCGTCCGCTGGTCTGATCGTTTTCGTCAGGATCAAACATTGCCTTGTTTTTTCTGCAACGGGGCAGACCAGGGGAATAATCAAGCCAACAGCGGAATACAACTTGTTCTGAACGATACCGT
>JALYVD010000325.1 GCA_030853405.1 Acidobacteriota bacterium
TTGAAGCATCGCGGCCGGTGTGGAAACCAAAGTGTTTACATAAACATTTTTATGGGCGATAACAACTGGAGGGCGATTCGCCAGGCGATGATTAAGGTGAATTACGACGGCTGGCTCATTGCGGAGATGGAATCACGTTACACCTATGCTCCGGATCAACAAGTATATGACACATCCGCCGCTATGACGCGACTGATCTCGGGAAAGCTGTAGCATTCTGCGGACTCGCCGGGAAATCTTATTGAGTTTGGCGGTTGCGCCAATGACAGCAGGGATTCCTGTCGAAGCGGAGATCGTCCCGGGCGCGAAAATCCAAGAGGAACCGCACGGCTTATCTCATGAGTCCGCAAGCGGATTTCGACTGCTGTTGAATGCTCAGCGAAGCGGCACCCGCAGAAGTCGTGGCGATAGTGAGACCGCAGTGCTCATTGCGCCAGGAGTTCGCTATCTCTCAGATGCAGGCTGCCGGGAACTCCTGCGACTAGCCCAAGCGGGATCATGGCTGATTATGGAAGCGGGCGTTTGTTTTTCTTCTGCGGAAGAGGTAGAGCGACAGGCGAGCATTCTTAAAAGCGTATTCGATCTGAAGGTACTGCCGCCTATGGCTGTCTCGGGAATGGAAACAAACAAGACTCCGTACGTTTCGTATACGTGGCCCGTTCGGCAGCTTCTACGAACATTCGAAGCGATTACGCCCTTGTGCTGCGAACCCGGAGAGACAATCGCGTTCTTTGAAGACCAACCCGTTTGCGCGAAAAAACAGGTGGGCGAAGGAGGCGTTGTTTACCTCGGCACAATGCTCGGTCCTGGCCTGTTTGCAGAGGAACGGGAAGCTCACGCCCTCGGCAGTGCAATGGTACGCTCGCTATCTTGACGCCGCTCAGAAATAAATTTCAGCGCGAACTGAATTCCGCGCTGGGTTGTTTTGTCCGTCGCGTGTAGAGTTGATCTTGCCGAAAGAAAGATGTGTAGTCTAGCGAACCGGGAACTGCGGTAACGCCATTCCCGCCGAAACCAGGGGCGAGAAGTAGGCGTGTTGGTCAGATTGAAGAACTCCGACCGAAACTCGAGCGGGTTCGCTCTGTAATCCGGAAGGTTTTGAAAGCGAGAAATTGGTTTAATAGTCAGACTGGCCAACAGCCATCGCGACGAGCGGGCTGGCGAATGCTGCCGGGTTGAGCCATTGATCCCACTTCGTACCCCAGTCTCCGGGAAACGCATCTAGGACGCCTTGACTACTGTTGAGGAACGCTCTACTGCGTCCGACGGGAAGTTCGTACACACCGCTAACATGAAACACCTTCGGAATATCGATCACAGAGGCTGTAAGCCCTTGGATACCAAAACCTGGTAAAGGCGAAGCGCCGCGGCCCGAGATGGCAGTGCTATTGAGCACGTCGACCGCGTCCGTTCGACACTTCGACGTTCTTCGTCGACATGGCGCTCGCCTTTAATAACGGCCTGATAGCGGCGTCGCACTTCGTGGGCGGCGTCGCGGCTCTAAAACGCGGCGATTGGAAGGCGGTCGACGACGAAGCCGGCAAGACGGGCGACGCGATAAGTGAAATTGGCGAGCACTCGTGATTAAGCTGGAGCGACTTGTAAAAGCGATCGCCGGCGAAGCTGGTGTACGTGAAGCCATTTTGGAAATCCGGATAGCGAGAGTAATTGTAGGTGTTGAGGCCAGGAGGAAGAATCTGGTCCGGAGAATTTGGAGTGGTGGACGCTAGGGTGACGAATGGTGTTTCCCTACCTAACCGGCTTGAACGGTATCGCCGTGATCTGATACTGCAGAGTGGAGTCGCAGTCTTGCGTGTGAGGGGCGTCTTAATGCGGTAGTCCTCGCCAGTAAAAGAGACTTCGGCCGGCTCCACTGCCGCGGATGTCAAAGGAATTGCCGAGAGTCCGGTTTCAAGCGTGCCGAGCGCCCCGTTGCGGACGCTCTAGCAAACGATATTGATGTTATCCGTCTGGGCGGCGGCCAAGAAATCCGCTGAGAGAGTGGCGTGTTGCAGCGGCTCGTGGTTAATAGAAACTCCGAAGGGCGGGTCGAGCCTGAAGGAAGAAAGTCGACTGCGCTCCATAGCGTTCGATCAAGGGGCCAAAGTATTCCCAACGGAGCAGTCCGCCGTTCAAGGGCACCTAAGAAACATCTTGTATTCCGAACTGAGCAGGTATGCCGGCGTATTGGCATTCGGTTGGAGCCGCGCGCTGGCGATTCAATTGAAGCCGAGCCAAAATTCATTTACAAACGTTGGAGAGAAGAGGTGTGTTTCGCTCAAAGCCACTGAAAGCCGTGCTGGAAAGCGGGGGCAAGTGAACGGCGAGTGCTCAGTTTGCGGGCTTGCTAAGCGGGCGCTGTGTACTTATCCTCGATCGCCTTTGCAACCCGGCTTCGGCTTTCTTGTGGCGAAAGTGAGTGGTCGCGTTCGATGGTCTCGATCTCAGCGGCGAGCTCTTTGTCTTTTATGGAGGTCGCGAACCAATTCGAGTAGTCGCTCTGCTTGAGATGAAACATCCAGGTCTCATCATCAATACCTTCCGCGAGCTGAACGAAGATCGCAAGATTCTGGACACGTAGATTTGACTTGTTTTGGGGGCCTCGGAAGTAGAAGATCCGCTCCGGTTCGAGTTCTCCCTCCGCATATTTTCGTTTATGGCGCTTGCGGTCGGCCTTGCCTGGTTCAGTCTGTATCTTGTTCACGACCCGGTCGGAATCCACAAACCAGACTGCGGCTTCTCCTGGCGCAAGATCGCGATCCGACATCTCAGGGGCCGGTTTGCCGATGACTCTTGCAAACTCTTCAGCTGCTTGTCTGGGCTGCTTCCCCGCAATCACAAGAGCATTCACGAGGCGCAGCGCAGCGGGCGATACATGTTCCGGATGAACAGTGACGAGTAGCATGCTGGCCGTCTGCCCGGCTACTTCCGCGGAGGCGGGAGCCCACTCGGAAGGAAGGAGG
>JALYVD010000347.1 GCA_030853405.1 Acidobacteriota bacterium
CCTCAGGCCCGACCTGATCGATTCACTCTGATCATTATTGCTCCACCCACTTACACAGTTGCCGTTACAGTCTCAAACATGATGGAAGCCGCGCTCGTGCCGCTTATTGTCACGGCAGTGGGAATGATCTCGCTTCAGTGCGGTGCGTTGCGCAAGACAAAGATTCGGCTCTTCAACGAACGGAAGTCGCCTTCTTACTTCGGCGCGGGATTCGCTTTTACCGACCCTTGCTGACGCTCGGGGGCTCGGTGTCGAGATTTCTGCCGTTACATTAGCTAACCCGTCTCAGGTACTTACCGTACTCGGAAGGACAAGGATGCGATGAACGCAATGGGCACACGCGATATTCACTTCGAGGGCCGATAATTTCGATCTGGCATACACCGTGCGAAAGCTACGCCAAATCGCGGCAACTTACACCCCAGAGCCGCGCGGAGAGTTGGAGTCCCTGAGCTACTCTTGGCCGAAAGTTTGTGAAGGTTGGCCCGGACCCGATAAAGATATAAACAGATAGGGAAAAAGTAACATGCGAATGATGGTCCCAATCACATTTTTGCTTGGGTCAGATCACGGTCTGAGGCCCTGCCCCCGCAGCACCCTCCCCGGCAGCGCATTCGTTATAACCCCGTTCTCAATCACCGGAACGCCATTCACAATCACAAACTCCATACCCACTGAAAGTTGATTCGGGTTCTCAAACGTTGCCACATCGTGAATCTTGTCAGGATCGAAGATCACCACATCCGCCCACATCCCCTGCTTCAACACGCCCCGGTCTGTCAGACCTACCCGCTGAGCAGGCAGCGCGCTGAATTTTCGAATAGCATCCGGCAAAGTCAGCACTTTCTCATCGCGCACGTACTTCCGAAGAATGCGCGGGAAGGTCCCATACGCCCGTGGATGCGGATGTTCTTCTCCCAGAATCCCTTCCGCAGCCGTCCCGTGCGCGTCGTTATCTACGGAAACCCACGGCTGTTTCAAAGCATACGCAATATCCTGCTCCGACATCGCAAACACCGTCACCGAAATCGACGGATCTTGAATCAGAAGATCGAAAATCGTGTCAATCGGGTCCTTTCCCTCCTGCTTGGCAATCTGCGCAATCGTCTTTCCCTGAAGCGGCAGAAGCTTCCGGTCTTGCACCGCGCTCACCAGAATCCCCTCTGGCCCAGTCACTTCCAGCCACTCGTTATCCCAACCGGAAGTATCCGTTTCCATCTGCTTTCGAATGCGTGTGCGGGTCTGTGGATCTTTCAGCCGGGCGACCATTTTCTTGTCGCCGCCCTCATGCGCCCAAGGCGGAACAATCGCCGAAAACGTGTTGTTCCACGCTGGATACGCGTATGTATCCGCTTCAACATCGACACCCGAAGCCCGCGCTTTATCAATTCGCTCGACGATCTCGGGCATCCGCCCCCAGTTCTGTTTACCGCCTGCCTTCAGATGCCAAATCTCAATCGGAATGCCTGCTTCCCGGCCGATGCGAAATGTCTCATTGAGCGCGTCATCAATCGCGTTCCCTTCACTTCGCATGTGCGTCGCGTAAATGCCGCCGTACTTCGCAGCCTCTTTCGCCAGCGCGATCAACTCGTCGGTGCTCGCATACGGAGCGGGCGCATATTGAAGCGCACTCGAAACCCCGATCGCCCCGTCCCACATAGCCTGATCCACCAGCTGTTTCATGCGCAAGAGTTCCTCCGCCGTGGGCGCCCGGTTCTCTTCTCCAAGGACAAGCTTCCGCACCTGCGTTGCACCTACGTAAGTAGCCATATTGATACCCATCCCTTGCTTCTCCAAACGCGAGAAATAACCGGCAAAGGTCGTCCAATCGGGGCTCGGAATCTTGTAAGTCTGAAAATCGGATTTATACTCGGCTAGCAGTTGAGCATTCAGCGGCGCGATCGTGTTACCCTCGCCCGTAATCTCCGTTGTAATCCCCTGAAAAATCTTCGAAGGCAGATGAGGGTTAACCAGGATGGATTCTTCCGATTGACCCAACATGTCGATAAATCCGGGCGCAACGGTCAGTCCCTTGGCATCGATCATCCTTCGCGCAGACGAATCCGAGAACTTCCCAATCTGCGCAATACGGCCGTTCCGAATGCCGAGATCGCCCGCGTACCACGGCGAGCCCGTCCCATCCACGATGTGACCGTTGCGAATAACCAAATCAAACTGTTGAGCAAACGCAGCGCCCGGGAGCGCCACAGCCGCACTGAGGAAAGCAAGATATCGAAGCATGTAATCCGAAGCCGCGATTATATGACGCGCCCTGTCATAATCCGGTCTTCTCCGGCGTTTAATAGATGTGGGAGCGATCTCAAGTTTGACTCAACCCGTGAGCAATGCGCCGACGGCGCGGTCCGGAACTGACGCTGACCCGGATTTTGAAGCCGTGTTCCTGGATCACTACGCGCGGGTTCTGGGCCTACTCACGCGCCTCGTAGGAGAGCGCAGCCAAGCCGAAGAACTTGTGAACGAGGTCTTTTGGAAACTTTCGCGTCAACCGGGGACATTACTCACCGATAACGTCGGCGGCTGGTTGTATAGGACTGCCACGCACGCCGGTCTCGACGCGTTGCGTTCCTCCGCTCGCCGCAGACGATACGAGGAGAGTGCCGCCCGACGGTCTGAGAACTCCGAAAGCGGCGGTCCTTTAGATGACGTCCTTCGCCAGGAAGACCGCGGCAGGGTACAGGTGGTTTTGATCTCGATGAAACCAGCGCAAGCGCAGATTCTGCTTATGCGCGCAAGCGGCGCGTCCTACAAAGAACTGGCTAACGCGCTCGGCGTTGCGGCCGGAGGGATTGGGACACTGCTCAACAGGGCTGAAGCGGAATTTCGCAAACGCTATATCCAAATCACTGGAAAGAAGGAGAAACTATGAATTGCCCGGATGAAGGTACGCTCCGCGCCCGTATGGATGAAGAGCTTGAGCCCTTCAAATCGCAAGAAGTCGATCAACACCTGAGCCTGTGCGCAACATGCCGGAAGCGATCGGATGCGATTGAGGAACAATCACGGCAGGTAAGCCGGCTGCTCGCTGCCGAAGCAAGAGCGGTGGATCCAGTTCTGGCGTACAGCCGCTACCTTCAAAGCGGTGCGCGTCACACTGAACCCAAGCCCGCGTGGACAGAAAGATGGCTCGGTGGCTGGAAACGTCCGGCTTGGGCCGGAATTGCCGCCGTTTGCGCCTTTGTTGCTCTGCTGAGTTTCGCGCCGACCAGGAGTTGGGGCCAAAAGATTCTAGAAATGCTGCGAGTCCAAAAGGTGGCGGTAGTGCCAATAGACCTTTCGGCGCTCAACCAGTTGGGAAAGGGCCAGCCTGCTAAACAGTTGACGCAGTTGATTTCCGATAGCGTGATCGTCACGATGAAACCAGGCCAACCCGCCGTTGCCGCCAACATCGACGCGGCGGATGAAATGGCCGGATTCCATATCAGGGGCCTGGATGAACTCGGAGCGCCCGCGAAAATTCTCGTCAACGGGGAAGCGGCGTTCCACATGATGCTCAACCGCGATCGAATCGAAGCCGTATTGGATGCGGTGGGCCGGTCCGACATTCGAGTGCCGCAGTCCGTGGACGGTAGCACGGTGGCCGTCCATATTCCGAAAATGGCGAGCCTGGTCTATGGGGGCTGCAAGGCTGCAGGCCAGAATAGAAAACCGGCGGACAATTGCCTGACATTCTTCCAAGTGCCAAGCCCCACGGTTAGCGTTCCGCCGGGACTGAATATCGAAGCACTCGCCGAAGCGGGTCTCCAGGTTTTCGGAATGAGCGCCTCGGAAGCCCACACCTTCTCTCATACCGTTAACTGGTCATCGACCCTCGTGATTCCCGTCCCGGAGACAGGCGGTTCGTCGCGGCCGGTGTCGGTTGATGGTGTAAGCGGAACACTCGTGGAAGTCGCCGCTGACGGCAAGTTACCGGGCGGTTATTCACTTGTCTGGGTTAAGAGCGGAATTGTCTACGAGATCCATGGCCAGGGTGATGCGGACCAGGCGCTAGCGGCGGCAGGATCTCTGAATTGACCGGCGATCTCGCCATATCAACCCGCAAACTCCGCAAAGTCTTTGGCGGAAAAGTAGCGGTTAAGGGCCTCACCCTCGACGTTTGCCGCGGCGAGGTCTTTGGCTTTCTCGGCCCGAACGGCGCGGGTAAAAGCACGTCCGTCAAGGTACTGCTGGGGCTCGTGAAGCCGACCAGTGGCGATGCAACCCTCCTCGGCCGCGCCGTCGGAGATCGCCAGACCCGGACGACAATCGGCTTCCTTCCAGAGCACTTTCGCTTCTATGATTGGCTGACGGCAACGGAACTTCTGCGACTTCACGGACAACTGCACGGCCTCTCGGATCGCTTGCTGGAACGGCGCATCCCGGCAATGCTCGAAACCGTGGGGCTGACTGTCCATGGAAACAAGCAACTCCGCCACTTCTCAAAAGGTATGGTGCAGCGGATCGGATTGGCGCAGGCCCTGATCAATGAGCCCCAACTGCTCTTCCTGGATGAACCCACCTCCGGTCTCGACCCTGTGGGCCGCCGGCTTGTCCGCGACATCATCAAAGCTCAACGCGATCGAGGCGCGACGGTGTTTCTCAACTCGCATCTGCTGAGTGAAGTAGAGATTACCTGCGATCGCGTCGCCTTCATAAAGGCAGGCGAAGTGATCGAAGTCCGCGAGGTCAGCGGTTTTTCGAATCGGCAAACAACCATCCGAGCCAAGGTGAACAAAGTTTCCGAAGCGGCACTGCAAGGACTTGCTTCATTGGTTTCCGAAATTACAGTCGAGGAAGATCATCTTACGATTCAGCTCGCCTCACCCGAGGCCGCGCCCACAGTGTTGCGTTATCTGGTTGAGTGCGGAGCCGATGTCTTCGAGTTCACTCCAGTACGGCAGTCGCTCGAAGAGAGATTCCTTGAGATTCTCGGTTTGGACGAAGGACTCTGATGCCCGTCTGGATCATGGCACGCGTAACATTCCGCGAAGCCGTCCGAAAGAAAATTGTCTGGATGGCGCTCGCAGGCGGGTGTGCCTTTCTCATCCTCTTTGCGACCGCTCTTCACTTTCAAGTTGCGAACTTCAACGCTCGCCACGTCACTCCATTTCTGCAAAAGCAAATTGTGAGCGGCTTGCTAATGGTGGGGCTCTATGCAATCGACCTGCTGGCGGTAGTAATGGCCGTTCTCACATCCGTTGACACGCTTTCCGGCGAAATCGCATCCGGCACCATCCAGGCCATCGCCACCAAGCCCGTGCGCCGTTGGGAGTTGCTCATCGGAAAGTGGTTGGGTTTTGCTGCGATGCTGACGCTTTATCTCGCGATTTTAGTTGGCGGGATCAATACTATAACTCTGCTGATGACGCATGTCGCGGCAAAACATCCGATCCGGGGCTTCAGTTTGATGTGGATGGAAATCCTTCTACTCCTCTCCGTGACATTCTTCTTTGGAACGCTCCTATCGACGCTCACAAACGGAGTTCTCGTACTCGGGTTGCATGGGCTGGCCTTCATCGGCGGCTGGATTGAACAGGCTGGAGCCCTGACTAAAACGCCCAAGGCTGTAGATGTCGGAGTGATTGCCAGCCTCCTGATGCCGAGCGAAACCCTCTGGCGGAGAGCCGTCTACGAAATGCAGTCGCCGCTTACAACGGCGCTAAACTTTACTCCTTTCAGCGGGGTTTCCGTCCCAAGCGTTGCAATGATCGGTTATGCAGCCCTCTACGCAATGGCCTTCCTCGGACTAGCGATCTGGCGATTGGAAAAAAGAGACCTGTAAATTCTATATCTCCCGTGTGCTCGCTACTACGAATTCGTCCAACTCCTGAAACAGCGGAATCAGCGGCATCCCCGGGCTTACTCGCTTAACAACACTCGCGAGCGTTATGCGTACAAGGACAGTCCGGCGATCCAGTTCAATAGTCTGCTCGATATGCCGTCCCACGAGCTGTTTCCAGACGCGTTCAGGATCTGCGCTGCCCGTTTGGGCTTCAGCGAAAGCGAAAAAAGCCGGTCCCGTCCATCTGCACAATGACACAGACGCCGGAATTTGCCTTGCGAGATGCTGCGCAACATGCACGAGGACTTCGTCTTCGGCGTTGCTCCCGTGCCGTTTCTTAACAGATGCCAGGCGCTCAGGCACGAATAGAGCCAGCGAACAGTCTCTCCCCGCCGTGATCTTTTCACTAAGTAGCCGCTCACCGATTTCCCGCCCCGGTAAGCCCGTCACGCGGTCTAACGATCCAAGCCGCCGCGAGGGTGTCTCGGCATGAATCGTCGATTCACTGTTGAGACGGGCCGTCTCTTTCCGCACCAGTTCCAGGCACTTCGACAGCCGCGAACGAAGAAACCGGACATCCTCAATTTCCGTCGCCTGTTCCAACTGCCGCTCGATGTAATTGAGTTGTTGGACGGCGGTAGTGCGCGATTCACTCAGAAAAGTAACGGTCTCGGTCATCGACCGCATGATTGAGCGCAGTTCAACGATCTGGTCAGCCGCACGCTTTGAACAGGTAAGGTGTGAGCCGTGAATAAATTCCAGCGCGGCGGTGAGCGCAGCTTGGATCTCTACCGATGTGGAACGCTCATCAATACCTCTGGCGAGCGCGGAAATCTTGCTCTTTAGATGCGAGTCGCTTTCATCAACGTGGCCCGCGAGACCTTCGAGAGCCGAATGCAGTAGCCGGAGGTAGTCTGATTGCGTCGGATGACCGGCGCTTGAATTCATGACGATGTTCAGATTCGCACCTCTTCACTACTTATCGTCTGAAAGAGAGGATTGGTGAGGAGAAATCCGGAGGAAACGGAGACCTAAGTTGCCGCGCTTCGAAACGCCTGTCCGACGTGCAGAACGGCTGAAACGGCCCGGGTATAATTCATACGCATCGGTCCAATAACCGCAACCTGAGCTTGCAGGCCATTCGGGAGATTGAAGCGCACACCGATGAGCGAAAGCTCCCCCATGCTCGGGTGGATGTCCGACAACCCCACCTGGATGGCCAAAGCCCCGTCGCGCTGTTCCAAAAAGCGTTCAAGCAGTTGAAGAATCCGCTTCTTCTCTTCAAGAGCGCGGAAAAGCTCTCTCATGCGCTCTCGCGTGAGGTGTAAATCGAGTCCGATCAGATTTTCGGCGCCTTCGAAATGAATCTCCGGCATTAATCCAAGATCCAGCAGCCCTTTACCGTACAAAAAGCTGACGCGCTTCAGGATAGCGTCGTACGCGGCGCTTTCCAGTTCCATCCGGCGCTTGAGTTCGCGGTGGACGTTCGGAACAGCCCAGCCGCCGAAATGGTAATTGATGTAATTACGAATTGAAGTGAGATCGTCTTGCGAAACATGGTCATCAACCATGATGACCTTGTTGCGCACCATGCGGTCCCGGGTCACCACAACCATAAGTATGCGACGGTCGGACAACGCGATCAGCTCTACCTGGTCTAGCGTCTGATTTTCGTTCGGAATCGCCGCTGCGATGCCGAAATTGCGGGTAATTTCCGTCAGCAACTGGGAAGACCGCTCGATTCTGCCCTCGACCGTCGAGGCCCGCTGGATCTCTTCGTGAAGGCGATTCAACTCGGTTTGAACAACCCGGTTGCCCACCAACGTTTTCGCATAGCTTCGGTAACCATGTTCGGTCGGAACTCGCCCCGCCGACGTATGTGGCTGAGAAAGATAGCCCGCTTCCAGAAGATCGGCCATCATGTTCCTGATGGAGGCGGCGCTCATCGGATACTTGCGCGCAATCGTGCGCGAAGCGACCGGTTCGCCCGTTTCTATGTAGTTTTGGACGATCGCGTGCAAAACGTCGAAATGACGCGGTGTCAGCGTTCCCAAATAACTCATTTTATGTACCGAAGCTAACTCTTGATTATAAAGGTGATGGAAGCGCGGCTGAATGTCAATACCGCAAAGCCTAGAAAGGTAATAGGTTACGGCTCAAGAACCACCGAACCGCTCAGATGGACCGCCTTGCCGTGCCGCCAGAGCCGTTCCAAATCGTAGTAGGCGCGCGCCGATTCCGAGAAAATGTGAACAATGAAGTCGCCATAATCCATCAACACCCAATCGGCGGAGTCAAACCCTTCCAAGCTTACTGGAAGCTCTCCTATCTCCTTCAACTCTTTGGAGATCTCATCCGAAATGGCATGTCCCTGGCGCGGATTGCCCGCCGTACATATGATGAAGTAGTCGGTAAACGACGTAACCTGGCGCAGGTCTAAAATCCGTATATCGGTCGCCTTCTTTGATTCGGCTGCTCTGGCCGCCAACAACCAGTTAGGCGTTTGCGCCAAAGCTTCGGGATTTTGCGGACTGTTAGCGCGATTCGTCAGACTCCTATCTTAACAAGGAACTGAATCCCATCGAAACTCAGGACGGAGGGGGATTAAATCCTACTCTCCCCAGAACCCTCCGTACTAGGAGAGGGACAGACGGACATTAACTCCTAGCATCCCCCAGAAGACTCCGAAGCACTGCCACGCGCTAAAATTGCAAGCAATGCCCCAAGGCTCCGCCGACCGCGTCCTCATTACATCCGAGCAGATCCAGCAGCGCGTGCGAGAGCTGGCGGCCCAAATTGAAGCGGATTATCCAGAAGGTCCCCTGTATGTAATCTCAGTCTTGAAAGGCGCGTTCATTTTTGTTGCCGATCTGGTGCGCGCCCTCAAGCGCCAATCCGTGCGCATCGAATTCATGGGCATTTCGAGCTACGGCAATGCCAAAACCAGTTCCGGCCAAGTGAAGGTCACGCGCGACCTCGACGTCAATATCGAGGGCCAGCACGTACTCATCGTCGAAGACATCGTCGATAGCGGCGTCACGCTCAACTACCTGACCCGCCTTCTGGAACAACGCCATCCGAAGTCGCTCGAAATTGCGACGCTACTCGACAAGCCGGAGCGCCGGATCAACCCCGTCCGCGTGAAGTATACCGGGTTCCAGATACCAGACGAGTTTGTGGTCGGCTACGGGCTGGATTACGCGGAAGACTATCGCAACTTGGGCGATATTCGCGTACTGACGGGTGTTGTCTAACCTGAAGGCTACAGAGCGGGGGCGACCCGGGGCTTTGGAGCCGGTAAATCCCGCGCCTTGCACGCCGAACTGAAACCGTTGCGGCCATGCGTGCCATCGCAGAAAGGCTTGTTATCGGCCATCCCGCAGCGGCAGAGCGAAATGACGGTTCTCCCCGCGAGCCCGAACGAGTTTCCTTCGGCGTCTTCGATCGTAAACTCGCCTTCGATGCGAATTGGTCCGTTGTTGATAATGGTGACTTTGGCGGCCATGAACCCCGATCTTAGCAGAGGCGAAGGAGGCGGCTCCTATAATTGTCAGGACAGGTGCTAACGTGATTCAATTCATCTACGAGTCAGATAAAGAGCTGTTCGGAAGCGCGATGGTCTTCGCCCGAAAGCAGGTCCGGAAGCTGATCGAGAACCACCCAGACTTTTATCCGATGTACACGGAGGGTGGCAAATGGAAGCACGAAGGTCCCGCCTGGACGCATTGGTGCGACGGCTTTCTTCCCGGCATGATGTGGCTCTTCTACCGGCATCTTGGTCCGGACAAACCGGATTCGAGGTTTTGGATGGACAATGCCATCCGTTACAGCAAGCCCTTAGAAGCGCGCAAGTCGGACAGCGATGTACACGACCTTGGCTTCATCTTCCTTTCGACTTACTACCCCTGGTACCAGTTCACGCGTGACCAAGCCATTAAAGACGTCGTGCTGCACGCGGGAAAAACGCTTGCCGAGCGCTTCAATGAGGCTGGCCAGTACCTGCGTTCCTTCGTAGCGGAAGACTCGATCTTCATCGACATCATGATGAATGTCGGGATCATCTTCTACGCGGCTCGTGAATGCAACGACAAACGCCTGCGCGACATCGCGGTACGCCATTGCGTCACGACGCGCCGCGTGCTGGTGCGCGGCGACGGCTCGACCGCACACGAGGGCATCTTCGATCCCGATTCCGGTGAGTTCTTGCGCCAGTCCACTCAGCAGGGTTTTCGGAGCGATTCCTGTTGGTCCAGGGGCCTTGCTTGGTCCTTGTATGGATTCTCGAATTCCTATGAATACACCCGCGACCCCCGCTTTCTTCATACGGCGGAAAGTTGCGCGGATTACTACATTACCCACACTCCCGGTGATGGGGTGCCGCCTTGGGACTACAATGCACCACCGGAAAACAGGGCCGTCCTGGACACATCGGCCGCCGCGATTGCCGCTGCGGGTCTGCTGCGCCTGTGCCGGCAAATTGCCGATCCCATGAAGGGCCACTTCTACTGGTCTACGGCCATCCACATTCTGCGAACGTTATGCACAAAACATCTGGCGAGCGCGGACCCGGATTGGGAAGGCGTCCTCAAAGGCGGCGTTTATCATATCCACAAAGGATTTGGAGTGGACGAATCAGTGATGTGGGGCGAATACTTCTTTATTGAGGCGATCGAAGAAGCCCTGCGCGTGATGCCGAAGTAGAGGTTCAATCACCATCGCCCATTCGATGAACTCTCTAGCTGTTGTAAACGCCGGACTGGCCGCTGCGGTTGTTCTTTCCGGGTTCGCCATACAGGCCGTCGCATTCCCGCCAACTCCTGTTCACATCGCCAACGCTTACCACTTCATCGGATTCGGCAATGTGAAGCCTCACCGCCGGGGAGCGCTCGACATTTCCGAAGACGGCATAACTTTCAGTTCTCCGCACGGCTCAGATCGTCTACAAACTCCCGCCATCCTCAGATTCAATCTGGATTACGATTCTCGGGCACTTCTGCCGTGCGTAGCCGCTCGGATTGCCGATTTTGCTCCGTTTGGCGAGGGGATCGCCATCGACATGATTCGGACCGGTATCGACGTCGTGAGTCTCGACTACCGGGATCCCGCGCACGGGCTTCATCAAGCGGTTTTTTTCCTTCCTAAGAATGAGAGTCAACCGCTAATTTCTGCTCTTAGCTCGCTCCACATTCAGCGAGAGAATACGCCGTTGTCGCCAGTTGGATTGTTTGGATCGCCAAATAGATCAACTTCGTGCGGGCAGTGATCGCGTCCGCCATAGCGTCCAGATCGTATTTCCAATTGCGGTAAGGAACCGTCCGGTACGATACGCCTCTGCGCCGCGCCAGAACCTGAAAACCCAGGAACGCGGCTTCGGTCGTAAGGATCTCGTCATCGTCGCAACGGAACGTTCTGACGATATTGGCGATGATGCCCGCGCTCCCGGCGCAAGGTCAAGCCGCCGTCGGGATATCTCGCCATATCGAACAGAGCCTGCTGAGCGCACTCGATCGCTTTGGGCGAAGTTCCCAATGGGTTCTCGTTCGACGACAGCTTTATCGCGTGGCCGATTCCGAAACGCTCTTTCACCTCTTCCGGTGTTAAGCCTGCCTCGTAAGCGTGCAGCGAACGGATGTGTGTCCGGCCGATCTGCATACCAAGCATCTACTGTTAATATACTGCTGATATATCGCGGTAGAGAAATGCCGAGCCCCAAAAAGAAAGAGGCCACAACCGGAACTTTGGCGGACCGCGCCTATGGACTGCTGAAACATGGGATTCTGCATGGAGAGTTTCCCGAAGGCGGCTTTTTGAACGAAGCGAAGATTCTCTCCCAGTACTCGGTGGGCCGGACCCCTTTTCGCGAGGCCTGCAACAGACTGCATAACGAGCAGCTACTCGAAGTCGTTCCTCGTCGCGGTTTCTTCGTTCCCGAACTCAGTTTCCGGACCGTTCGCGATCTTCTTGAAACTCGCGCCGTACTGGAAGGCGTTGCGGCGGAACTCGCGGCTCTCCGCGCCCAACCCGCTGAAGTAGACGCGCTCGAATCGCATTACAAGACGGCACTCCAGTCGGCGCGAACTCCAAATGGCATGGACCAGTTTATTCAGGCAAATCAGAGCTTTCATCTACAGATTGCGCCCATGTCCCACAATCGTGAATTGGAAGGACTTCTGCGCAGAGTGCTCGAACGTTCGACGCGGCTCGTGTATCTTGCGGGCTCGAGCGCCAAAGAGGTGCGAACCGATATTGAACGCCGTTTGAAGCCGATCATCGAAGCTATTCGTGCCCGGGATTCTGTGGCCGCGCACGATGCCGTGGTGGCGGATATCCTCGCGGACAGCTCAGCGCCTTGGGCACGGATGTCTGGACTGCGGCATCGGCCATTCGGCGCAATACACTTGGCCTCGTAAAAGGGAAGAGCGGGAAATGAGCGGCCCTGCCTGGACTCCCTCGGCCAAGATCGTGGAGCGGGCGCGTCTGACTGAGTTTCTGCGTCTCAGCGGCTGCCGTGATTTCGCCGAATTGCATCGCTGGTCGATTTCCGATGTCGCATCGTTTACAGATCGTGTTCTTCGTTTTCTCGATATCAAATTTGACAGGCATTATTCGTCGATTCTCGATCTGAGTGGGGGTCCGGAATGGCCGCAATGGTGTGTCGGCGCGGAGTTGAATATCACGGCCAGTTGCTTCGCGCACGATCCGTCGCGCGCCGCCGTGAGCGCCGAGTCCGAAGGGTCAAAAACCGTGACTCTCACCTACGTGGAACTGCGTGACCACGTATCCCAATGCGCAGCGGGCCTGAAAGCGCTCGGAATTCAGAAAGGCGACCGGGTCGCACTTTACATGCCCATGCGCGTCGAGACCGTCGTTGCCCTCCTTGCCATCGCCCATCTTGGCGCAATATCGGTACCGCTGTTTTCAGGCTACGGGCCCACTGCTATTGAAACGCGCCTAAAGCAAACCTCCGCGAAGGCGCTGATCGCTTGCGACAGTTTCCAGCGCGGAGGCAAGCGCATCGATATGCTTCGGAACGCTCAAGAGGCCTTGCAGCGTTGTCCGGCCGTGGAGCACTTCATCCTGACTGGAGCAATCTCCTGGAACCAACTGTTCACGGCGGGCACAACCGCCCATGAACAAACGTCTGCGGAAGATCCGCTGATGATCGTCTTCTCTTCGGGAACCAGCGGCGAACCTAAAGGGATCGTGCATTCACATTGCAGTTTTCCGGTCAAAGCGGCGCAAGACATGGCGTTAAATATGGACATCCATGCCGGTGATCGAATTTCCTGGATCACCGATCTCGGCTGGATGATGGGCCCTTGGCTGATCTTCGGCGCTTTAATCCTGGGTGCGACGGTCGTTCTGTACGACGGCGCATGCGATTGGCCGGACCCGGAAGTCCTTTGGAGCTTTACCGCCAGACACCGGCTTGATGTTCTCGGATTATCCCCATCTTTGGTCCGGAAGCTCGCCGAGTATGGGCTTCCGCGGACTGCATCGCACGATCTGTCGTGTCTACGCTTTTTTGCGTCATCGGGTGAGCCGTGGGATCCGTCCTCCTGGTGGTGGCTTTTTAAAGAAGTGCGAAGCGAGCCCGTGCCCATCATCAATTATTCGGGCGGCACTGAAATTGCCGGTGGCATTCTCTCGAATCATCCTCTTGCGGACATCGCGCCGTGCGGGTTTGCTGCGCCCTGTCCCGGCATTGCGGCTGACGTTGTGGACGAATTCGGAGCACCTCTCGGCCACGGTGTTGGGGAACTCGCGATCGGCCGCCCATGGATCGGGCAGGCTCGCGGTTTCTGGCACGATCCCGGCCGCTACCTCGAAACGTACTGGTCTAGAATCCCCGGCCTATGGGTTCACGGCGACTGGGCGGAAAAGCGTGAATCCGGCCAATGGTACATCGGAGGCCGAAGCGACGACACGCTGAAGATCGCCGGAAAGCGAGTGGGCCCGACGGAGGTAGAATCCATTCTGACGGCGCACGTGGCCGTTGCGGAAGCCGCCGTGATTGGCATCCCTGATGAGAAAAAAGGGACTGCGCTCGTGGGCTTCTGTGTTAGTCGTGTGCAGAACGCAGCGGCGGAGGAACTTCGCGAACACGTCGCCCGGGAATTGGGTAAGCCGTTGAAACCCGAACGCATTCATTTTGTTTCCGCCTTGCCCAAAACACGAAATGGCAAAATCGTTCGCCGTGCTATCCGGGCCGCCTACTTGCATGAAGATGCCGGAGACCTGAGTTCGCCCGAAAATCCTAACGCACTGGACGAGATCCGAAACCTAAACGCATGAGGAGGTCACATGCCCGTGTATCGTCAACTTGGGAAATTTGCCTTCAAAGAGGCACAGAGTCTTCCGCAAGCCGTCGGGTGAACTCTATTCCGAAGAACTGGTCGGCAACATGGGCTTTGTCGGTCCTTCTTCGCTGCTGTTCCACGTGCGGCGTCATACCGCCGTGCGCATTACGCACGCTCAAAGAACTTCATTGGAAGAGTGCTCCGTGTGAGCCGCTACGTCATCGCCACTTCCGCACCAGCCAACTACATAGTGAAGGCGATCCGGCTCTCGATCGCATCCCTATTCTGTTCAACGACGATGTTTCTCTGTCGCTGGTGCGTCCCACGGTCGAGACGTCCTGCTTCTATCGCAATGCGCAGGGTGACGAGACCGTATACGTCAGCGAAGGCCGCGGGAGCCTCGACTCGGCATTTGGACGCATCGAATTCAGAAGCGGCGACTATCTGGTAATCCCACGCGGAGTGCTCCATCGCTTCTCGTCTACTTCAGAGAAGCGTGTTCTGTTGATTATCGAGAGCGCGGGCCATGTTCACACTCCCAAGCGTTACAGCAATGAATATGGGCAGTTGGTGGAATCGAGCCGCTACTCCGAACGCGACATCCGCTGCCCAAAGGTCTGGTGACTCACGATAAAAAAGGGGACTTCCGCCTCATCGTGAGAAAGGCTGGCATCCTGACGGAGCTGACGTTGGCCCATCATCCTTTGGACGTAATTGGCTGGGACGGTTATTACTATTCATGGGCGATAAACATCTCTGTCACGCTACATCCCGATGGTCTGGCGCATGGTCCTCAGCCTGGGCGCACGAGGCATCCATAGGCCAGAAGCCTTCACGAAACTTGGATTATGAACTGGAAATCGGTGCGTTCCTCGGTCGCGGGCACCGCCGCACGACGTGCCCACCCTGCCTTACTTGCAAACAGAGCACGAGACAGCTTTCGAAATCACGGTGGAGGCTTGGCTTCGTCCGGCTCGAATGACTGACAGTGTGCGTCTAAGTCGTGGCTCATTTCGCGAAATGTACTGGACCCTGGCGCAGATGATTGCTCATCACACATCGAATGGATGCCCTATTCACACGGGCGACCTGATTGCGAGCGGCGCCATTTCCGGTCCGGAAAAAATGAATCGCGGCTGCCTTTTGGAACTTACCTGAAATGGTGCGGAACGACTGCATTTACCGAGCGGCGAAACGCGGACTTTCCTTGAGCAGGGCGACGAAGCAATCCTGACTGCGTATTGCGAACGAGAGGGCTTCGCGCGAACTGGGTTCGGAGAGTGCCGGGGCATAACCTCGCCGGCTCGCACGTAAACTACGACGCGGCCGTTTCCGGAAGTGACGCCGCATCCGACGGAAGCGCGCGCAACTTCAGCAAACACCAAACCGCAAGCCCGATGTCGAACGACGAAAAGACGATTTCGATTCCGTCGAATATTCCCGGCGCGAATAACGGCTGCGCAAACAACATGCCGCAATCGAGAATCGCACGCATAAAGGTGAGGAGAAAAAAAATAGCCCAGACACTCGTGTTGTGCGGCATTATCGGTGGCTGCTTTCGCACCGCCCGCCGTACGTTCCAGGTAAATAGCAGACACGCCGAAGCGGACCCAAGCCATAGAAACGCTCCCATGAACGCGACCGGCCGCGGAATGCTGAGGCTGTCCTGATCGTCAATCAACATGGACGCTATAAACCCAAAAATGGCCGTGGTTAACAGGCTTGACATGAGCCTCATCGAATGAACTTTTCGAAGCTTCGCAATCTGCTTGCTGATCTCTTCGAAAACGTCCCACGCCGCGAGCGGATAGAGCACCGCGAAGACAAATCTCGTGTAAAAAAACAGTCTCAGCGCCTCTTGAGACTCAAAGCCTACGGTCCAGGCGCTCACGTCCACAAGAAGATTGATAGCCCAATACAGCGTTACCCACAAATAGACTCGCTGCAGCTTCAACAAAAGTATGCGGGCTAGCAGAAGGCCCTCGAGAACTGTCCCGGCCATCTGCATCCAATGAATTACCTGATTCAACATTCGCTAATGACTATTTGAACCTATGTCGGCTGCCTTCCTGCGTTTTGCCCGATGCGGGTGCGTTTGCGCGAGGCACAAAACGGCTGCGGCCGCCTCATCGCGGACCGCGTCGTTATCGTCCAGCATCAGCGGAACAACCGCATCGCGTAATTTCGGATCGCCCCGTTTCCCGATCGCGTTCGCGGCCGCCGCCCGAATCTGCCATTTCTTCTCGAACGTTGCGCTAACAAGTGCTTGAGCGCTTTTCGGATCGGGGTCTCCTGCAAGTTTCTCGGCCGCCGCGGCTTTCAGGGGTGACGAGTCGTTCTGTGTGATGGTTTTCCACGCCTCCCAGCCCATGCCGCCGAAGGGGACGAAGCCAATGCCCGTCTCAAACGCCAACTTTTCCACTTGCTTGCGGTCCTTCAACATGTCGAGTTGCGATTGCACCAGGCCGTCACTGCTCTTGCGTTGACCTGTCAACAGCGCGTAATAGACCTGGTAAGCGGCCGGGTCTTTCAACGCATACAACGCATTCGCCGCCGCGACGACCACTCTGATTTCCTTGTCTTTCAAAGCTTCTTTCAGCTTCGGTATACCGGGGGTGTCCTTCATTTCGCCCACGGCTATTGCCGCTTCCGCCCGCACGTCCGCATTATCGTCTGCGAATGCGCTCTCCACCATCGCTTTCGCCCTGCTGTCATCCGCCATGCCGCTGAGCGCGTGGACCGCGTGCACTCGCTTATCGGAACTCTTGTTGGAGAAACCGTCCTGAAGAACGGAACGGGCCTTATCGACCGGATTACCTTCCAGCAGTGGCTGTGTGGAGACGGCGAACAACAGCAGCAATGAGAACATCGGATTCCTCGGCGTCGGTACAATTAATTGCGATCGTGCTGTTAAGATCATCGCTTACTCTGAACAAAATGATGTGCAAGGCCGGTGTATTAGCCGTTTGCCCAATCCTGCTCTTCGCCGCTTCAGCCAGTCCGCAAGCTCTCGATATCCCGTTCGTGCAGCAAACAAAGGCGGGGTGCGGGTCCGCGGCGGTAGCGATGCTGATTCAATATTGGGCGCGGCAAAATCCAGGGCTCGATCTGGCGGAGGCGGATGCGGAGCGTATCGATAAATATCTTTCACCCACGTCCGCCAAAGGGATCCAAGGGAAAGCGCTGAAGGCGTATTTGGAAAAGCAGGGCTTCGAAACCTTCATTTTCGATGGCGAACTCGCCGACTTACAGCATCATCTGGAAAAAGGCCGTCCGGTGATCGTTTGCTTTGCGCCAAAAGGACCCCGGGCCCCTCTTCACTACGCTGTAATTGCAGGTCTTGACGAACGTTCGATTTGGATGAACGACCCGGCGCGCGGAAAGTTGTTTCATGAAGACCTCGGCCGCTTTCTTAGCGAATGGAAAGCCACCGGGGACTGGGCTCTGCTTGCCGTCCCGCGGCCTGTCCAGTGACGCGATTCCTCTGTCTTGCTCTGTTAAATGCTCTTCTTCACGCGCAGGTTGCCGGTAATTCGGCTTCGGCGCTCTTCTCGCGCGGGATGTCACTGGCGCGCTCGAACAATCTGGCGCAAGCGGCGGATATCTTCGAAGAAGGAGCGCGTCTCTTCCCCGCCGACAAGCGCTTTCCTTTGGAACTGGCCGGGATTGCGTGGCGTGAAAAGGATGGTTCCAAGGCCAAACGTTACCTTCACCAGTCGCTACAAATCGATCCCCAAGATACTTACGGCAACGATTTCCTGGCGACCCTCTATCTTTTCGATCACAACGCAGAAGCCGCCCTGAAGTACTGGAATCGAGTGAACAAGCCGCTGATTGAAACCCTACGTTTCGAGCCTGATCCACCTCTCTCGCTTGTTCTGCGCGACCGTACGTTCGACATCTCGGCGGGTCAAGTTTTTACTCTGAAGCGGCTGGAAACTTCGTGGGCAAACCTGAACCGGCTAGATGTTCTGAACGAAGTTCGCTTCGATCTTGTCCCTCGCCCAGATGACCGCTTCGACCTGGCCATCCGGGCCATTCCCACAATTCAGCCGCTTGGCGGGTGGCTCGGGCGCGTTCTTCCCATGCTTCGCGAGCTCCCGTATCAGGGCATTGATGTTGAGTCCGACGACATTCGGCGCAACGCTCTCAATTTCACGTCGCTCTGGCGTTGGGACCCTGACAAACGGCGCGTCAATCTTTCGATGTCCGGACCTCTGCATTCCAATCCCCGCGAAGAATTTCGTTATTTCGTCGATGCCCGTGACGAAACCTGGGATCTGTTACCCACGACTTACCGCGGCGGCCTGAACAATCTGCTGGTACGCCGGACCGAAGCCGGGGCGTCTTACGAACTGGGACTCAGCCCGCGGCTACAGTGGACCCTCGGTGGAGTTTTGAAGTACCGCGATTACGGTAACGAGCCTGCAGGCGCCTTCTTCCAAAAGGGTTGGTCGGCGGAACTAAACAATCGCTTCGACTATCTGCTCTGGACATGGCCAGATCATCGCATCCGTCTCAATACCCGGGCTTTGCTGAATACGGGCCACCTCTTCGCCGCGTCGCCCGCGCGGCTGATCACGGCGCGCGCCGGTTTGGTTGGGGAATGGAGGCCGAGCGCCAAAGGCAACACCTATCGTTTGGCCGAACAGACGCAGGTCGGCAGAATCTTCGGCAATGCGCCTCTCGATGAACTGTTCATGTTAGGGATGGAGCGCGATAACGAGACCGGTCTGTGGCTACGCGGCATTTCCGGCGCCTACGAAGGCCGCAAAGGAAGTGCGCCTTTGGGCCGCGAGTATGCCATCTCGCAGACAGACTTCGAACGCAAGCTATTCCAGATTCCGTTTATCCGTTTAGAAGCGGGCACGTTCTTCGATGTGGGATCCGTGGGCGATCACTCCGGACAATTCGGATCGCACGGCGTGCTGTACGCCACCGGAGTTCAGGTTCAGGTGAAAACAGTGAGCGGTGTCCACGTAAAATTGGTTTACGGACGCGACCTGGTCAGCGGTCTAGGCGTCTTCTATACGGGAGTTTCTCGCTAAGCCTTATCCAACCAGCGCTACCACGATGATGATCACCACGATCAGCCCGATAAGCGCCAGTATTCCAACGATCAGGCCGCCCTGGACGTCCTTTTCAGACGCCCGCGCACGGTCCGCCAGCCGGGCCAGTTCCGCGTCATCAAGCGTTGCCACCGCTTTCTGCACTTGCGCTTGGTTAACGGCGGCTTTCTGCAAGGCCTCCGCGGCGGCAGGGTAAGACAGCACACGTTCAATATCCGCGACGTTCTTTGTTCTCTCCTGGCTGGCCGCTTGAGCCTGTTGATGCAACTCACTGAGTGGCATGACGTGCTCGTCCGCCGTCGCGGTCTTCGGATTGACGACCAGCAAGCTCATCAATAAAGGCAATAGCAGCCAGAGATTCCGTTTCGAGTTCATGCGTGTCTTACTCGCCGAGTTTGATGATGACGTTTCGAAAAATGTTACGCGGTTGCTGTGGCGTCCGCGGCTTCTTCCATTCGCAAATCCCGCAGACACGCCATGAGTTCCGAAATGGGCCGTTCTTCCACCTTGGCCACCGCTTCAATAACCCGCTGCACTGACACATCGGTCGTCGAGATCTTCGCCAAACGCCGGAACTTCTCAATCACGGCGCCGACCGGCATGGGCTGCCGGAAGAACCCTTCGAAGGACTCTTTCTCGACAGCTAGAATGCGCCCATCCGTCATCTCGATTCTGATGCGGCACTTCAGACTCTGCGGATAGTCCAGCGTGTATCGCAGGTTCAGCCACGTCACTACTTTTCCTAGCAGCGTTTGCACATCTTCGGACGCAATCCGTGATGCTTCGAACTGTTCCGGGCCGACGTCGCCATCGATCAACGCAACCGCCAGCAAATAGTGAAGACTATGATCGGCATCTTCTTTGCTGGCTACCGATTTGGGATCGAGATATTTGCCGCCGCCGATCATGTCGTATCCCGCTTTGAAAATATCGACCTGGATGCGCGACACCTCTTCCGGGCGAATCTGATGGGTTTCGCGAAGTTCGAGAATGCCCTCAATAGCCGACTGCGAGTGGAATTCCGCGTTATAGCGCTTCAAACTACAGGCAAGAATTCCGTCGTATGTTTCCCGGGTCCAGTCGATAGAAAAGTGCTTGCCCAGAAGTTCCTCAAAACCCATCGGTCCTTCGAAGACGTGCAGCGGTCCGGTGATCCCCTGTTGCGCCAATCTGACGTTATGGATGCAATTGAAGGCAGTCCCCGCGCTGGCGAGACCCTTCCATTGAGCAATGTGTTCGCCCGTCCGCGTCGCCGCTAATCCAATGCCTCCAACGGCACAAAGCGCGATCGCATGAGCCGTCTGCTCTTCAGTTAATTTCAGGGCGTACGACATCCCAACCGCTAGAGAGATGGACAACTGAATCGTGTGATCGAAGCCCTTGCGCATGATGGAAGCGCCGCTTGACGTCAACGCGCACTGCACGTGATAAGCGAGGGCCAAAGCGGTGAGAAATTCCCGTCCGCTCGCGCCGGCCAATTCCGACGCAGCGAGTACCCCCGCCAGATTGTCGGACGGATGCGCGGCTTCACCAGGGGCCAGGAACGTATCCATGAAATCCAAATAGCGGACCAGTGCCCCATTGTAGAAGGCCGCTCGTTCGGGGGTTGTGGTGCCTCCGCCGACGAGCGAGCAAGGTCCAATTTCGTTGAACTCGCCCTGTTCCTTGCGGATGGCTGCAGGCGGGCCGCTCGGAATAGCGCCGAGTGCGCAGCCGATTGAATCGAGCAAATGCTGCTTTAGTTTGCCTCTGGCTTCAGGTGATACCGCATCCCAGGAAGCGCGAGCGGTGTAGGCGGCAAGGCGTTCACAATTGGTCATCGGCAACTCTATCCAATGCTCCCTATGCCAACTCTATCCAATGATGTTGATCTCGCCAATCCCTCCATGGACCTTCAACCGGATATTCACCTTGGCTTTGTCGTAGAGGCTGTTCTGGTAGTGATCGCCCTGCTTCTCAAGGCCGCTGACATTGATGCTCCCTAAACCGCCATGAGCCTCGGCGTAAATGCCGACCGCTTGCGGCAAATGAACTGTAACTTGGCCCACTCCACCCGCTAGGTTGACATCGTAATCGCGCGACGGATGGCCGTTAAGATCGAGGTCCACTTGTCCGGCGCCCATGTGAATGTCCAGTGTCCGCAGATCCAGCGATCCCAGACCTAATTGCGCTTGGCCGGCTCCGCAATTGATAGCCAGGTCCAGCACCATCTTGTCTGACAATTTCAGATCCCAAACGTTGTGTCCGCCTCCCGAGAGGTGGCTGTTGTGACCGCCTTGTTTTACCGTGATGACCGCGTGGGAGCCATTGATTGTGGAGGTCACCACAGGTTTATACGAAGAGATGTTATACGAGAAGTCGCCCTCGATGATCTTGTTAGCCCCGCCGTTCACATTCAACTCGCCCGCGCCCATATCCAGTTCGATATTGGCGCGTTCGGCGTTCCCGGCCTCGATACTGATGGGTTCGGTTCGAGTCGGTTCGAGAGGACCCGCGGAATCACATCCGGTCAGCAAGAATACGAGCGCGATCGCGGCAGAGCCAAACGCCAGACGAGTTTTGAGCATCATCACAGCATAGAATACGTTAAGAGCGGTTGTCTTGTTCTAGGATTGAGCAGGGTGCGCGACCTGAATGTGGACGAATGACGGTGTGTTTTGTTGTAGCGCCAAACCTAGCGGATGTACGCTGTAGTTCAGAAGGCTGCCATGGCCGGTCCACCCAAGACTTCCTGCAATAGCTTTCGCAGAGTTCATTGCAAAACGCGCGATCCCAATCTTGAGCAGATCGTGTGCAATAAGCGCCGAAGAGACCGCTAGTTAGTCTCCAAGGACAATTCGATCATTGCTACCACTCGAGTTGATTGGGAAAGAAGTCGGCTACAAGATCCTCGTAGTAGGGGAGAATCTCTTTCACGTTTGGACGCTCGCGGCCTTTCGAATAGAGGTCGTAGGGGTTGAATTTGCGAACCCACTCAAACATTCGTTCATCTTGCTGCGTCATCAAGTGCCGATAAGCGCCATGCCGGTGGGCGGGGTAAAAAGAGTGATAACGCAACATGTACTGCGCTTCTTCAGGTAAGTATTTGCGCGTAACGCGGTAGATGTACTCGTCGTGTCCCCATGACAGATAAACGTTGTCCAAACCGCAGTTTGGAGAGTAGATGCCGTACTTCGTCTGATACTCGGGGACGTGGCTGTCCGGATTGGCGCTGAAAAATTCGGGGAAGACAATCTGATCCGAGTAAGCGCAGCCGACGGGAAATGTATCGCCGACTACCGCCCATTGCGGCTCACCGTACAGACAGAGGACCTTGCCGAGATCGTGGACGAAGCCAGCGAGAACGAACCAACGCGGGTGGCCATCTTTGCGGATTGCTTCGGCAGTCTGAAGCAGGTGCTCGATTTGCGTGAGGTCGGTATCCGGATCGCTATCATCGACAAGAGTGTTCAGGTACTCGGCCATTTCCCAGACGCTCTTTTTGCCCCGATTGAGAGAACAGTACTCCTCCCTTTTCGCAAGCCCGAATGCCAGCGTTTGATGAGCGTGGTTCTGGCGGTAAAACTCTGTGACACCGGGATTAGCGTCAGCCTTGTAGTTGCGGAATGCCTCTTCCGGTTTGTCCTGCCGGTATCGGGCGGCGACGAAATCGTCCCATTCGTCGAGCTCTTTCATGGGCGCGGTGTCCAACGCTGGTTGCATGTGTAAATTCTGCCTTTTACTTATTATGCACACGTGTGCATAGCCGTGTAAACGAGTTGCGCGCGCCGCTGCCGTTAAAATGGCAACGAGAGATGAATTCCTCCAGTGGAGATCCTCGAAATAGCTCGCGCGATGTAGTTGAATCGTGAGCAGCACCGCATGGAAGCCGAAGGCGAACCCGTGGCTGATCGCTTTTGTGGTCTCGCTCGCGGCGTTCATGGAAGTGCTTGATACCAGCATCGCGAACGTCGCGCTTCCTCATATCGCCGGCAACATGGGAGCGAGCAGCGATGAGAGCACGTGGGTACTTACTTCGTATCTAGTCTCAAACGCGATCGTTCTTCCGATTACCGGATGGCTCGTTTCCATTCTCGGACGCAAGCGGTTCTTCATGATTTGCATCGTGCTTTTTACCGTGAGTTCTCTGTTCTGCGGTATTGCACCTACGTTAAGCGTTTTGTTGATCTCGCGGGTGATTCAAGGCGCGGGTGGAGGCGGACTGCAGCCCATGGCCCAGGCGATTCTCGCCGATACGTTTCCGCCGGAAAAGCGCGGTTTGGCATTCTCCGTTTATGGGGTCACGGCGATTGTGGCGCCCTCGATTGGACCCACTCTTGGCGGGTGGATCACGGACAACTACAGTTGGCGCTGGATCTTTTTGATGAATCTGCCGGTCGGAATCATGGCGCTGCTGTTGATCTATAACCTGATCGAAGACCCGCCATTCATGAGCAGGACAACGCTTAAGGAAAGCCATATCGATTACATCGGCTTCGGGTTGCTCGCAATCGGTGTCGGCTTCCTGCAGATTGTGCTCGATAAGGGTCAGGAGGACGATTGGTTTGGATCGAACTTCGTGTTGACCATGACGACGATTTCTATCATTTGCATAGTCAGCCTGATCGTCTGGGAGCTAAAGGTCAAGCAGCCGATCGTCGATATTCGTCTTTTCAAGAACATGAATTTCGCGACGTCCAGCGTGATGATGTTCATGGTGGGCGCGGCCTCTTTCTCCACCACCGTTCTGATGCCGCAATTTCTGCAGAATCTGCTCGGCTATACGGCGGAAAAAGCGGGAATGGTCCTTTCGGCTGCCGCTATTCTCCTGCTGATCGAGCTCCCGTTTGTAGGCCAACTTACTGTAAAAATGCAGGCGCGGTATCTGATCGCGATTGGCTGGTTTGCGCTTACCATCGCTATGTTTTACTCGACGAGCCAGATTTTCCTTGGCCTGAGTTTCAGCGCCGCGACGTGGCTTCGAATTGCGCAGTACGTTCCCATGGGCTTCATCTTCATACCGGCCACGATGGTCGCTTATCTGGGGATCGCTCCGGAGAAGAGCAATGCCGTGGCCGGTCTGATCAATTTCGTCCGAAACATGGGAAGCAGTGTGGGAACTTCGGTGGTTACGACCATTTTGGCGAGGCGCGCCCAAGTGCACCAGGTGATGCTCGCGAGTCACACAAGCAATACGCTTCCGGAGTTTAATAACCGCGTAAATGGACTGGCGGGACAACTCGCGCAGGGAGGTCCAGCAGCACAAGCGCACATGCAATCGTACGCGAGGATCTATCGCTCGATGCAGGATCAAGCGATGACGCTGTCCTACATCGATACATTCTGGGTTCTTGGAATCGCCACTTGCATCATGTTTTTCCTCTCGTTCCTGCTAAGGAAAAATAATCCTCGTGCGCACACGAGAGTTGTAGCGCATTAGTAGAGCAGTTGCTTTTAACTTGCAACTGAATACCCAAGTACTCTCATCTAAGGGACTGATCGGCCTGTTGATGGCGTCACAAATGGGGAGACCAGGGGAGTACCGGTTTGGTAGACTGGCTAAATCATTCGACCCTGACAATCCCGGCAGCCCGGCCCGCAGCCAGCCATGCATATTGTTGATTTCAGAATAAGATTGCTGGCGCTAGTGGTGG